>DASRNG010000001.1:0-5949 GCA_035647555.1 Oscillospiraceae bacterium
AAATAAGATTTTTATTCATAATAGCCTTAGTTCTTTCAGTGGCACTCATATATACTTTTTATTATTTTAACTTAATACCCATAAAAGTGTATTATGCAAAGGATTTTAATATAGAGGTTTTACAAAGCGCAAAAGATTTTAACAAGAACGGTACAGATGACTATACTGATATATTAATTGGGGCAAAAGCAGATGCGCAAAACCGGCCTGTATATGACGGCAGATATTACGGTGACGGCGGCTATCCGCCTGAAAATATCGGAGTATGTACGGATGTTGTTTGGCGTGCGTTTAGAAATGCTGGTTACAGCTTACGGGATATGGTTGACAGTGATATTAAAAACCGCCCTGATTCATACGATGAAATTACAGTTCGTGACCGTAATATTGATTTTAGAAGAGTTGGAAATCTGAGAGTCTTTTTTGAAGAGTATGCAGAGAAACTAACTCTTGATATTAAAAAGATTGAAGAGTGGCAGCCGGGTGATATAGTGATATTTGGAAATGACAGGCATATCGGTATAGTATCTGATAAAAGAAACAGGCAAGGCATCGCCTATATTATTCATAACGGCGGTCAGCCTAAAAGGGAAGAGAATTATTTGAAAAGAGGGGATGTAACAGGTCATTATAGATTTGATGCATCACAAATTAATGAAAGTGTCATTGTAAAGTGGTATGAATAAAGCCTAAGCTTTACGGTACAAATCCCGTATAAATATAAAGCCCCTCATCTGTATAGATATTTGAGATTTGATAAAAATCTCCCTCTTTTTTAACTGTTAGCATAGCCGCATATTCTCCAGCGTGCCCTGTTGAGGTTTTGGCAGAAAATAAGAGAGTATATATTATAGTGAGATTGTCTAATTTCTCAATATCTGTTATTTTATAGCCACTAATCCACGGACTTGATACGCCTGTAACCCAGTTAGGAAATGTGCTTTCAAGCTGTTTTTGATATATATTTTTAAGCTGTTTTGTCATAACAGAGTACTGCATTGCACCGCTTCTCATCATGGCTGCGTTTGCCCATACATTTACAGCATCATAATCATTGCATACGCCTACAAAATCCATAGCCGCTATTAATAAATCGCTGCGTGTTTTGTAAATATCTGCTTGGTTTGATACAGGTTTATTTTGTCCTACTGTAGTTAAAAACAGTGTCACAACTGTCAAAACTAATAAAACTGTTAATACAAAAAGCGCCAAAAGGGTATGAGCGCTTTTTATTTTTGTTGTTATAAATCTCAATTGTTTCACCCTCATATAAAATAGTGCATTATTTTATATGATAAAAGGAATGAAAAAAGACTGTGCTTTTTTGCACAGTCTTAGTTTTATTATAGGTTTTCAACCATTTTTTTATAGTAAGGCCAAAGCCCTGTTTTATCAGGCGTGTGCTCTGGCAACTGCCAAAAATCATAGCCGGGGTAGTCGTTACCCTCAACAATTCCAGGGCCATTTTCCCCAACATATACGTCCCATCCTATAAAACGCATATCGCTTACAACGAGAGCAGCTTTAAGAGCTAACTCTACCGACTCTTTCACAAATGGAAGCTGGTACCCAAAAAGCTTTACACCTGTATCAGGGTGAACATCATAGGGTACAAGACGGGAGGTATGGCCGCAGCCCTCTATTTTCCCCGTTTCCCTGTCAATAGGGCAGCAGACGCCGCCGTTATCAAGATTATCTACAAACTTGCCGCCGCCGCCAAACTTTGCGGTAGCATATACACAGTGGGGCACGCCATCATCTGTGACGAGTGTTACTATACGATAAGTGTTCACAGAATGCGGGTAAACTGCCGACAGCTTGCTGTGCTGCACGATAAACTCCTCAATAAGACCAAATTTACCATCTGTAACATAGCTGAACATTTCTTTTATAGACTTAAAATCGCTTTTATAAAGCTTTTCAATACCAGCACCGCTTTCACCTATATAAGGCTTTGCAAAAACAATGTCTTTATCTGCCATAAACTGCTCAAACTGCCCGAAACTAAGGTCTTTAACATCAAGAATCTCACGACCAAGAAAATCAGGAAACAGCTTAACAAACTCACCCTTATGCTCAAATAAATAAGAATTTTCTTTATTATTTAGGGCAGTTATGAGTTTTTTGTTTTTCATTCTTGTAACATAAGTCTTTCTTTGCCTATGATTCATATCATAAAAAGCAAAAATAAGATAATCGTAATAACCCGCACCGTAAAGCGGAATACATAAAAGAATATCAAAAAATATTAAAATCTTGCTTTTACCTGTCTTTTCAGAAACTTGATTTATAACTGAAAACATTTTCTTAAAGCTAACACCCGTCAGCACACGCAAAACATACTTTATCTTGTTCATTTTACCTCTTTATTTGTTAAATAGTCCTTTATACAGTCCTTTACAATGCTAAGACCGTAAAGCAGTTTATCTTCATTTATAGTTAAAGCCGGCATTATCTTAAATACTGCATTGTCACGCCCTGCACGTTCTGCTATTACGCCTTTTTCAAAGCAAGCCTTCATAACGGCTAACGAAGCACTGTCACCGCCCACATCAGTCATATCTATACCTAAAATAAGACCAATTCCTCTAAGCGTTAGCCTTTTATCAAGCGGCAGTATTTCATTAGTTATATATTCTGTAGCAATCGCATTTTTCCTTTGGGTTTGTTTTTCAACCTTTTCATTCAGCATATATTCAAGGCCCGCTTTAGCGGCAACAAAGGCAATTTGGTTCCCCCTAAATGTGCCGTTATGTTCACCAGGTGACCAAATGTCATATTCGGGTTTTATAAGAGTTAATGCAAGCGGAAAGCCATAGCCGCCAATGGACTTTGATAGTACAGCGATATCTGGCGCAATCCCTGCACGTTCAAAGGAAAAGAATGTGCCTGTTCTTGCACAGCCAACTTGAATATCGTCAATAATAAGTAAAATTTCATACTTATCACAAAGTTTGCGAAGACGTGTAAGAAAAGAGTTAGGAAGCACATAAACGCCGCCCTCTGCCTGAACCGTTTCAATTACAATTGCGGCAGGTAAGTCTGCACCAGAGTGGTCGTCAGTTAAAAGATTTTCAATATATTCAATAGTGTCAAGCTCTTTATACATATAAGGGGCAGGAATAAAAGTAACATCACCCATAGACACACCAGCGCCCGCTCTTGAGGCTTTGTCTGTTGTTAAAGCAAGTGCTCCAAGCGTCATACCATGAAATGCCCCCATAAGTGCAAAAACACCGCTTCTTTTCGTGACTTTTCTTGCAAGTTTAAGCGCCGCTTCAACAGCGTTTGTGCCCGTAGGACCTGGAAACTGCACTTTATAGTCAAGCCCTTTAGGCTTTAGTATATTTTCACCAAAAAACTGAAGAAAATCACGCTTAGCTGTGGTGTACATATCAAGCGAGTGAATAACACCATCACTTGCAAGGTAGTCAATTACTCTTTCCTTAATATAATCGTTATTATGACCGTAGTTAAGAGCGCCCGCACCACAGAAAAAGTCAATATAGCTTTTTCCGTTTTCGTCAAACAGTTCTGCATTTTTTGCACGTGTAAACACGGCAGGGAAGCTGCGGCAATATGAGCGAACCTCTGATTCATAGCTATTAAAAACATCAGTGTTCATTATTATTCTCCATTCAAGTTAGTTAATTTAATTATACCTTGATTTAATATTTATTCAAGTGTAAAGGTGAAAATCTTTGGCATTTAAATTTACAATTTTCACTTTACAACAAATAATAGTAAAAGTGTTGAAAAAATTTTAATAATACTGTATAATACAAAAACAGTAAGAGGACATTTAGCTCAGTTGGTAGAGCATTCGCTTGACGTGCGAAGGGTCAGCGGTTCGAGTCCGTTAATGTCCACCAGTTAGGTGCTGGGTGCTAGGTGCTAGGTGTTAGGGTAACATTTGGTATTAGCACCTACTTTATTTAAAATTTATATGTTAGGTACTAGGTGCTAGGTGCTAGGTATTAGGTGCTAGGTGCTAGGTATTAGGTGCTAGGTGTTAGGTACTAGGTGTTAGGTAACATTTAGTATTAGCACCTACTTTATTTTAGGCTTATTATTTAAGCTTTGTCTTGCCTAAAAAGCACCTATATGGTACTATAAATAAAAAAGGAGTGTTGTAATGAACAGTCTTTCAGATACTTTTTTATTGAATAATGGTGTAAAAATCCCTTGTGTAGGTTTTGGCACTTGGCAAACTCCAGATGGAGAAGTTGCCGCAAATGCAGTAGCAACTGCGATAGAAAACGGGTACCGTCATATAGACACGGCAGCCGCCTATAAGAATGAGAAGGGCGTAGGAGAGGGGATAAGGCGCACAGGCATAAAGCGTGACGAGCTATTTGTTACAACAAAGCTTTGGAACTCTGACAGAGGGTACAACAATACATTAAAAGCATTTGAAAACTCTCTTTCAATGCTGGGGCTTGATTATGTTGATTTATATTTAATTCATTGGCCTGCAAACTTAAAACAATTTGAAAATTGTGATGAAATTAATGCAGATACGTACAAAGCGTTAGAGAAAATACTAGAAAGCGGCAGGGCAAAAGCCATAGGAGTTAGCAACTTTCTTACTGCCCACCTAAAAAAGCTAATGAAAAATACGAATATAGTGCCTGCTGTAAACCAAATTGAGTTTCACCCAGGCTATATGCAGGAGGACACTGTAGAGTTTTGCAAAGAAAACGATATTTTAATAGAAGCCTACAGCCCCTTAGGCACAGGGAAACTGCTTAAAAACAAAGAGCTTATTAATATTGCTAAAAAGTACAATAAATCAACAGCGCAGCTATGTATTCGCTTTGTATTGCAAAAAGGGGTTTTGCCTCTTCCGAAATCTGTAACAGAAAGCAGAATTAAAGAAAACGCACAGGTTTTTGATTTTAATATTACAGATGAAGATATAAAGGTAATTGAAAATATAAAAGGAATTTCAAGAATTGGCAGCCACCCAGACGAGGTGCCGTGGTAGAAAAACTATATTAAAAAACAGCGGTTTATCCGCTGTTTTTTTGCTACTTACTTAACTTGTGTATAAATAGCCCGCTTAAAAGTTTTGGCTCAAACCATGTGGATTTTGGTGGCATAACCCTATTTGCATCTGCAATTGCCATAAGGTCAGAAAGCTCTGTAGGGTACATAGAAAAAGCAGCTTTCATACCATTGTTTACACGCTTTTCAAGCTCATGTAAACCACGAATACCGCCCACAAAATCAATTCTTGTGTCTGTTCTTGGGTCATTAATATTAAGTACTTTAGAGATAAGATTGTTTTGCAATATAGAAACATCAAGGCGGTCTACAGGGTCGTTTTTATCAAATGTACCGTCTTTAGCCTCAAGTTTATACCATTTTCCAGATAGATACATACCAAATGTATGCTTTTTACAAGGTTTATACGGTCCGTTTTCGGTGTGAGGGAGTACGGTGAAGTCCTGTTTAATTTTTTCTATAAACTCCTCGTCACTGTAACCGTTAAGGTCGGAAATTAGGCGGTTATAATCCATAATAGCAAGCTCATCTGATGGGAAAAGAACAGACAAAAAGAAGTTAAACTCTTCATCACCAGTAAAGCTTGGGTACTGCTCTCGCCGCATTTTTGCTACACTAACGGCAGAGGCAGAACGGTGGTGACCGTCTGCTATATAGAAAGACTTTACCTTTGAAAATTCGCTAGATAAAGCTTTGCAGGTGTCTACATCATCTACTATCCATACCGTTTGAGAAACACCATCAGAAACAAAGTCATAAACGGGCTTGTTGTCTTTTTTCCAGTCCTCAATGATTTTAGTGATTTCACTTCTTTTGCGGTAGCAAAGAAAAATAGGTCCTGTATTAGCGTCACAAATATCTACATGGCGAATACGGTCTGCCTCTTTATCTGCTCTTGTAAACTCATGTTTTTTTATAGTGCCGTCAATATAATCATCGGCA
>DASRNG010000002.1:0-3011 GCA_035647555.1 Oscillospiraceae bacterium
CTATTTTATGTAATAAATCAACTAAATGAATTTTATTTTATTAAAATGTTGGAAACGGTGCTAAATAATGTTATACTTGTTTTAAGGAGGAATAAATTATGAAAAAACCAATCGCCGTAATACTTGATGCATATACAGCAAATCCAGGGGACCTTAACTGGGACTATCTAAAAACTGTGTGCGAGCTTAAAGTTTATGACCGAACACCAAAAGAGCTTGTAATTGAAAGAGCTAAAGATGCCGAGATTATAGTGCTGAACAAAGTTCCGCTTGATAAAAAAACGATTGATATGCTGCCAAACCTTAAGTTTGTGGCACTTCTTTCTACAGGATATAACGTTGTAGACTGTGATTATTTGAAAAAGAAGAATATACCCGTTTCAAATATACCGTCTTATTCCACCACAGCCGTAGCACAGATGGTTTTCTCCTATATTCTTTATTTCTCAAATAGAACAGCAGATTATAACGCCTCTGTAAAAAAGGGGGACTGGGTAAACTGCCCCGACTTTTGCTACTTAAACGAGCCTATTTTCGAGCTTTCAGGAAAAAATCTTGGTATAATAGGCTTTGGCAAAATCGGCAGCAAAGCGGCAAAGATAGGGCATGCTTTTGATATGAATATAATAGTCTTTACTCCGTCAGGCAAAAAGGACAGTGCCGATTATGTACACTTTGGCTCTCTTGATGATGTTTTAGAAAAGTCTGACTTTATCACGCTGCACTGCCCGCTGAATGACGATACTAACGAGCTTGTAAATGACGAGTTTCTTTCAAAAATGAAGAAAGGCTCATATTTAATAAACACTGCCCGCGGTGCTGTTGTTGATGAATTTGCCGTAGCAAATGCACTAAACAGCGGAAAGCTTAAAGGGTATGGTGCAGACGTTCTTTTAGAAGAACCGCCAAAGTCCTCTAACCCTCTTCTATCTGCTAAAAACACCGTTATCACACCTCATATTGCATGGGCAGGGTATGAAACGCGTTTAAGGCTCCTTGGTATATTTAATGATAATATTAAAGCATATCTAAGCGGCAAGCCGATAAACGTTGTAAATGAATAATTTATAGAAAATATAAACATATTTCGTTTATGTTTTTAGCAATTTCTTTACATTGCTACAAAGTTTTGAAAAGACCGTCTAATCTTTAACGAACTCCTTGCATAAACGCTTAAATATGGTAAAATATAAACGCAATAACTTAATGTATTATAATATTTGGAGGTATTATTTATGTCAGTAAAAGTAGCCATAAATGGTTTTGGTAGAATAGGCCGCCTTGCTTTCAGGCAAATGTTTGGCGATAGTGAGTATGATATAGTTGCTATTAACGACCTTACAAGCCCTACCATGCTTGCACATCTTCTTAAATACGACTCTGCACAGGGCAGGTATGCTCTTGGCGATACAGTATCAGCTACTGATGATAGCATAACAGTAGATGGCAAAACAATTAAAATCTATGCCGAAAGAGATGCGGCTAATCTTCCTTGGGGCGAGCTTGATGTTGACGTTGTTTTAGAATGCACAGGCTTTTACACAACTAAGGAAAAAAGTGCGGCTCACATAAAATCAGGCGCTAAAAAAGTTGTTATTTCCGCCCCCGCTGGGGACGACCTTCCAACAGTTGTTTTTGGTGTTAACGAAGGTATTTTAACAAAAGATGACGATATTATTTCAGCAGCTTCCTGCACTACTAACTGCCTTGCACCAATGGCAAAAGCTCTTAATGACTTTGCACCAATTCAGTCTGGTATTATGACTACTGTTCACGCTTTTACGGGTGACCAAATGGTGCTTGACGGCCCTCATGCAAAGGGTGACCTTAGAAGAGCAAGAGCAGCTTCCGTCAATATCGTGCCAAACTCCACAGGTGCTGCAAAAGCTATAGGGCTTGTTATTCCAGAGCTTAACGGTAAACTCATAGGCTCTGCTCAAAGAGTTCCAGTAGTTACTGGTTCTTCAACAATTCTTATTGCCGTTGTAAAAGGTACTGATATTACGGCAGACGCTGTAAATAATCATATGAAATCCGTAGCCGACGCATCCTATGCATACAATGAAGAGGCTTTAGTATCAAGCGATATTATCGGCAGCACAAACGGCTCTATCTTTGACGCAACACAGACTATGGTAATTAAAATTGCTGACGACCTTTATCAAATACAGGTAGTCGCATGGTATGACAATGAAAATTCATACACCTCTCAAATGGTAAGAACTATAAAATACCTTGCACATCTTGCCTAACATTAAACTTTGCACGGCGTTTCATATGAAACGCCGTGTTTTTATTTGCTAATAATAGCGCATAATATTGTTATAATATACAAAGATTATAAAAACGAGGTAATTTTATGCGCATTAAAATTTGTGTGGTAACAATAGCCCTTTTATTTGTATCTTTTTGCGGCTGTCAAAAAATTTCTATATACAAGAAAACTAAAGACAGCAGCGGGGACTCTGGCAATCAAATAGATATGACTGTCTCTTATGACGAGCCAGATATCACAGCATATATAAACCGTGTACGCTCTGTTTCGGCAGATGTTTACAGGGACGTGCTAATAGGCGATTGGATTTCTGGCCAAAAGAAAACCTCTTGTATAGTCTCTTTTTTCAATATGCATAAAGACAAGCTTTTGAAAAAAGGCATTTCTAATGATGATATAAATGAAATAGATATACTGTTTAACGATTTAATAAAGATGATAGAGGACAAAAAATCATCTAAAGCCCGTACAATCGCTAATAATATTAGCAAGAAACTTTGTGATACTATCTATCACTTTATCCCTAAAGCCCAAACGGCATTTTATAATATGGGTTATTATTTAAGAGAGCTTACCTTGCATATGGAAGAAAAGAATGAGGCTCTCATAGCTACGGCATTTTCAAATGAGCTAGAATCGTGGAGCGTTGTTAGAGAAAAGCTTTTACCTATATATAAAGGAGACGTTGCACAAGTAGATGAATACTTCAATTCCTTAGGCAAAAGGCTTGAGGAAA
>DASRNG010000003.1:0-2349 GCA_035647555.1 Oscillospiraceae bacterium
TGCTCAACCTCTGCAAAATAGTTTTCAGGGTTGCGGTTAAGCTCTAACTCCCCTACCTCAATCAGCGGATATTCAGCATGGCGCCAAATTTTAGTAATGTCAAACGGGTTTTCATAATGGTCTTTCGCTTGCTTTTCAGTCATTACCTGAATATACATAGTCCATTTTGGAAAGTCACCGCTTTCTATTGCTTCAAAAAGGTCTTTACCGTGATACTCTCTATCCATACCGTTGATTTTTGCAGCCTCTTCATTTGTAAAGTTTTTAATGCCCTGCTTAGTTTTGAAGTGGAACTTGCACCAAACACGTTCATTTTTTTCATTATACAAGCTAAATGTATGCTCGCCGAAAAAGTGCATATTGCGGAACGAGGCAGGAATTCCCCTATCGCTCATAACCACAGTTATTTGATGAAAGCACTCAGGCAGCAGCGTCCAAAAATCCCAGTTGTTTTGAGCAGAGCGCCTGCCCGTTCGGGGGTCACGCTTAACGGCACGGTTAAGGTCTGAAAAATTATGCACATCTCTTATAAAAAACGTGGGGGTATTGTTGCCTACAAGGTCCCAGTTGCCCTCATCTGTATAAAACTTTACAGCAACACCGCGAATATCACGCTCACAGTCCGCAGCGCCACGCTCTCCAGCAACGGTAGAAAAGCGGGTAAAAAGCTCTGTAACTTTGCCCTTTTGCAGCACCTTTGCTTTTGTATACTGTGAAATATCGTGAGTAACTGTAAGTTTTCCATATGCGCCCCAGCCTTTTGCGTGCATTCTTCGCTCTGGAATAACTTCTCTGTTGAAATGAGCCATCTTCTCCATTAGCCAAACATCAGACATAACTACAGGGCCGCGAGGGCCTGCGGTTATGGAGTTTTCATTGTCAGCAACGGGAGCGCCAACCTCATTTGTTAATTTTTTATAATCGTTCATGGTATCAACCCTTTCTTTGTTTATATTTTAGGTAAGCTGAAAATACAGCACCCCTGTAACACAATTTACTGCGGACCTTTTAAAAGCATGACAATAATCCACATATACATTAAAGTTTTAGGAAGCATCAGCATTCCCCATTTAGGAGATTTTCCCGAGAAAAGCACGACAGGGATATAAAAAACAAAGCTTAATAAAACAGCTAGCCATATAAAATAAAGTGAGGGTATATAAGCCCTATTTAAAAGGAACATGAGCATTACCAAAAAGCCTAACAATACGAAAGGTATGTTTCTTATAACCCCAAACTTAAATGAGCCGCTCTTTTCAAACCATCGGTTTTGTGGCAAAAAGCATAGAACAATACGAATAACGGCTAACCCCACTATTATGTAAGTGCCCGCTTGTAAAAAGGGCAGCTTAAACAAAACTAAACCCCAAAACCAGAACAAGACGTAAAAAACTGTCATAGTAACAGAGGTAACCAATTTACCAAAACCGAGGGCATAAAAAGGCTTTTTGCCACTAATTAGCATATGTATTCGTGGGATTAGATGAAAAGAATCCCCAAAGATTAAAATGAGCATCATAAAAGAAGCGATAAACCCTGATAAAGTTTGTGCAAAGTATAGCTGAATAACGAAAATTACGTATCCGACAATTAAATAAAACGAATCAAAAACAACTTCAAAATACTTCATAATCACCGTTTTATGCTGCATAACCCTGCCCTTTTCCTATCTTTTGTTTTGGTACCTTATTTACGAGATGACAAAAATAAGAATACAAAAACCACCATAAAATGCCCTAATATTACAAAATCTCAACATAAATATACTTTATTTTTAGTTTTCTGTCAATATTTCTATTGCAAAATATAGTTTATTGAGACAAGGCTACAATTGATGTGTTACAGTTTAGAGAAGTGGCTAATAAAAGGCTCTCCAAAAAGGAGGGCTGACATAGGAAAAGTATTACGAGTGGAAGGTATATTGAAAAGTAGGCTAAATAGATTGCTGTTTTAACACCCTATCTTACTTCTTGCTCTAAATTTTCAAAAATGGGTGAATTAAAAAAATCAGTTATAGAAATCTCTAATCCATCACATAGTTTTTTTACAGTAATAATTGATACATCTTTTCTGGTACTATCCATCATACTGTAAACGGTAGAGGGGGTAACTCCCGATAGCGTAGCTAGTTCATTATATTTAATGTTTCTTTGGTTACATATTTCGTTAAACCTTAAAACAATAGCTTCTTTAATGCACATGCTCATCACCTCTATATAGTATTTTAATTAATATTGCATTTGTGCGTATACGCTATTGCGTAATAAGGGGGGAATCAGTTATACTACTGTAGAGGTGATGGCTATGCCAGACTACAAAAAGATGTATCATATATTATTCAATAAGATT
>DASRNG010000004.1:0-3219 GCA_035647555.1 Oscillospiraceae bacterium
TTTTTGCCCGTACCAGCATTCTTGTCCTCTTTGCCTGATTTGTATGCCGCTATTCCGCAGTAAAGATTTATTATGTCCTTTTCTTTTATAAGACTTGACCAAGTGTTTACAGTCTCGGTAAACGGCATGTTTTCGTTTTCATATCCAAAATAAATTTGCGGCATAAGGTAATCGGCATAGCCCTTATTTCGGCTCCACTCATAAACATCTGCATACATATCGTTAAAGTTTTTTTCAATATTTGCGCTGCAGCTAATACCAAAATCAACCTCGCTTTTTGTAGCCTTAATCACTGCATAAACACCTGAAATAAGGCTGTTTACATTTGCCCTGCGCCAGTCGTCAAGGCTAAGAGCGCCGCCTTGATTTTTGTAATTTGCATAGTCGATACTGTCTATAGCGGCGTCCTTTGCGGGATAAAAGTAATCGTCAAAATGAACAGCGGTTATGTCATATTTTTTCACAACTTCACGCACGCCATTTATAATTAGTTTTTGAACGTCAACACTGGCAGGATTGTAAAAAATACCGCTGCTGCAAACAATCAGGTTACGAGTTTTATTGTCAGCATCGTACCACTTTTTTGCGGGATTGTCCGCAGAAAGAAGTGAAAAATCACTTTCTCCCGAAACTCTATATGGATTTATCCACGCCTCTACTGAAATTCCAAGCGTTTTAGCCGTTTCTACTACTATGCCAAAAGCATCATAGCCAATATAAACCCCCTCAGTGCCTGAAAGAAATTTTGTGGCAGGGAAAATTTCAGACGGGTAAAATGCGTCTGACATAGGTCTTATTTGCACAATAACTGTGTTCATTCCGTTTTCAACACACCTTGTAAGCATTGTTAAAACTTTACTCCTGAAAGCCTCTTCGCTTTTATCCTTTTCTGCTTCCATAGAAAGCTCAAACTGTGAAATCCAAACAGCTTTTAATTGCTCATTTGATTTGTTTTGCGGCAAATTGTCTGATGTAGTATCAGCGCTTTCAGAGGTTGTGTCATTTTCACTAACAATGGGAGTAAGTCCAGTTATCGTGCAGCCAGAAACAGTTAATATAGAAATTAAAACAATTATTAAAACTATAGAGCGCTTCAAAAAAACACCTCCTACTTAGGTTCTTAGTAAAGCTATATTCAAAAGCCCTTAAAATTAGTATTATCTTTAGTTTTGCATAGTACACTTTGTTGTAAAATATAAAATAGAATATATGTTAGCTTTTTACTATTACTACTAATTCATTATAATAATTTTTATATTTCGGGCACATCAATAAAAGCTAACAGGAATAACATAATATTGACAAGCCTTTTGCATACAGATATAATTACAAAGAGGTGAATGAGTATGGCAAATATTAAAACAATATGGTGTGAAAGTGTGAATAACGGCACCCCCCTTAGTGAATATCCTCGTCCGCAGTTAAAAAGGGATTGCTGGCAGTGCCTAAATGGATATTATGAGTATGCTGTAACGGGTGAAGCCGCCTATGATATGGGAGAAAAGGACGGAGATATTTTAGTACCGTTTGCAATCGAAAGTGCCTTGTCAGGCGTAGAAAGAAAGATTTCTCATAATCAAAGGCTTTGGTATAGAAAAAAGTTTACTCTTGATGACGAATTAACAGGAAAAAATATAATACTTCACTTTGGAGCTGTTGATTGGCATTGCAAGGTATTTATTAACGGTATACCAGTCGGCTCACACACGGGCGGATATGATGCGTTTTCTTTTGACATTACAAAGTACCTTAAAAAAGGCGAAAACGAACTTAAATTAAGAGTTTATGACCCGACGGATGACGGTTGGCAGCAAAGGGGAAAACAGTCCAAAAAAAGTCATGGTTTTTGGTACACCTCAACCTCAGGTATATGGCAGACTGTTTGGCTTGAGGGTGTAAGTAGCTCTTATATAAGAAATATTAAGCTTTTGCCTGATATAGATAGTTCAAAGATTAATATAAAGACACAGCTTTCCAAAAAAGATGCCAAGATATTGGCGGAAGTTTCATTCGGTTCAGTAGTTATAGCGAAAAAGGAAGTATCGCAAGAGGATTATATAGATATTCCCCATCAAAAACTTTGGTCTCCTGAGGAGCCGAATTTGTACGATTTGAAACTTGTACTAAAAGAGGGCGATACGGTAACAGATACTGTTTACAGCTATTTTGGTATGCGTAAATTCTCGATTGATAAGGATACTAAGGGGTTACCGAGGCTGTTTTTGAACAATAAGCCATATTTTCAAAACGGTCTTTTAGACCAGGGGTATTGGTGCGACGGCGGTATGACTGCGCCCACAGACGAGGCTATGATATACGACATTCAGAAGATGAAGGACCTCGGATTTAATATGCTTCGCAAGCATATCAAGGTAGAGCCTTCACGCTGGTATTATCACTGTGACAGGCTCGGAATGCTCGTCTGGCAGGATATGGTCAGCGGAGGAGAGTACATAGGTAATATACTGGCTGGTGTGTTGCCGAATTTGAGGATAACCATAAAGGATAATAAGTACAAGGCGTTTTCAAGAGAAAATCCGAAATGGCGTGATAATTTTAAACAAGAGCTTTTCAGAATTCTTGAGCTGCTTTACAATCATACATCAATATGTTGCTGGGTACCCTTTAACGAGGGCTGGGGGCAGTTTGACGCTAAGGAAATAGGTGATAGTGTAAAAGAATTTGACCCAAGCCGTTTTGTAGACCATGCAAGCGGCTGGTACGACCAGGGCGGAAAGGATTTTAAGAGCATTCACAGATACATTGTGCCCGTCACTATGCCGAAAAAAGACGGCAGACCGTTTGTTCTTAGCGAATACGGCGGTTATAGCTATGTAATAGACGGTAACGTCTGGAATAAAAAGAAAAGCTTTGGATACATAATGTTTAAGTCAAAGCAAACCCTCACGGCGGCATATGTCAAACTGCTTGAAAAACAGGTGATACCGCTTATCCCGAAGGGGCTTTCGGCAGCGGTTTACACCCAGGTGAGCGACGTCGAGTTTGAGGTCAACGGTATGCTGACATACGACAGAAAAATCGTTAAAATGGACGAGGACACCGTACGAGAAGTCAACGAAAAGATGAGATACTAAAAGCTTAATAACACAAACGCCGCAGCGCTTATGAACTACATCACATTGTGTGTTTAGCACAAAAAAATGATATAGTCATTCGAGAAAGTAGCAATATTGTTGAAGTAAACACAATTCTCTATTG
>DASRNG010000005.1:0-23725 GCA_035647555.1 Oscillospiraceae bacterium
GTATAGCCGTGCGGAAGTATTACAGCAGCGGCAAAAACTGCCCCTGCAAGCGGACCTCTGCCAGCCTCGTCCACACCGCACACACTTTTATAACCTTTGTTATATGCCTCATTTTCATATGTAAATTCTATTGCCGTGACAGTTCACCCTTTCAGTTTTTAGGCGGCCGCTCTAAAGATATACGCCCTAGATATCCTCTGCGGTATTCATCAAGAATTGTGTTAGCAGCCCTTTGGGTGTCTACCTCACCGCCTTGTATTAGCATACCTCTTTTTCTGCCTATCATCTCTAAGATTTTATATGGCGGCTTGTCAGAAAAGTTTTCAATGCCATAACGTTTTTTAAGGTTCTGTGCATAATTATTTGACATTACTTCAAGAAGCCTTGCACAAAGTGCCTCTGTGTCTATTATTTCATCTTTAATAGAGCCAATAAACGCAAGTTTATCGCCCACTTCAGGGTCTTCAAATTTTGGCCAAAGCATACCAGGGGTATCAAGCAGCTCAAAACCACTGCCAATGGGAAACCAGCTATTTTTTCGTGTAACTCCTGGTCTATCTTCTACTTTTGCTTTGTTTTTACCTGCCATTCTATTTATAAAAGAGGATTTGCCCGTATTTGGTATACCTACTACCATAATGCGCAGCGGCTTTCCTGCTATACCCTTTTTTTTGTTACTTTCAATTTTTTCTTTTAAAAGCTCACGCACCGCAGGCAGAAAAAGGTTTACATTTTTCCCTGTGCGGCAATCAACTGCTAAGGCGGCTACTCCACTTTTTTTATAATATTCTATCCACTCTTTTGTTATATTCATATCTGCTATATCACTTTTGCACAGCAGCATAATTTTAGGTTTATTTGCTAAAATACTCGAAAGCTCTGGGTTGCTTGAGCTTTTGGGTATTCTTGCATCTAAGGTTATACAGACGGCATCAACCATCGGCAAACTTTGTTTAATTTGCCTTCGAGTTTTTGCCATATGCCCTGGAAACCATTGAATTGTTTTATACTCATTGTTATTCATAGTCGTAAATATTAAAGTCTCCGAACTTGCTATTTTCACTTGTATTTAAAAGTCTAAAAGCAGCCCTGCCAAGCACATACCTTTCATCAATAGGACCTACAAGCGGTGAGCGGCTGTCTGTTGAATGATTTCTATTATCCCCCATTACAAAAAGATAACCCTCGCTAACGGTGTATGGAAATGTAAGATTTGAATGCTCTGTCTGCATTATTTGTTCTTTTAGGTACGGCTCGTCAATCACTTTTCCGTCAATATAAACAGCAGACAATTCATAATCAATATCTATAGTTTGCCCGCCTGTTGCTATCACCCTTTTTATAAGTGGCTCGTTAAAATAGTTGGGCTGTGTTACAACGACTATATCCCCTGTAACATACTGCTCTTTTTGCACTGTTATAAGCCAGTCCCCTTGGTGCAAAGTATCTTCCATTGAGGCGCCTCTTACACCTACTACCCGAAATGCAAAAGAAAATAGAATCATAAGCAGTACGAACGCTGAAGTTAAAATAGTTAGCGCATCATACAGCAAATATATTACAGAGACCTCTGTTTTAACAGCCTTTTCTTTATCTGTAGTCGTATTAGCCTCGTTAAAACTTTCCTCTTTTTTTTCTACTTGTATATCCTCGTTGCTCAAGATGTTTCACTCTCTCTTTCGCTATTTAAGCTATAATTCTTATTTTACTTTCCAACCCGTAAAACTAAGCTTAAATAGCACTCTGCCCACAACACTTCGTTCATCTACACAGCCAATTAGTGAAGAACGGCTGTCAAGAGAATCGTTTCTATTGTCACCTAAAAGAAATACCGCCCCTTCGGGAACTGTAATAGGAAATGCTATGTCATACTGCCTTTCTGTTGGGGAATTTACATAATATTCAACAAGCTCTATCTCGTTTACATACACCTTACCTGTTGAAAAATTGATATATACGTTGTCTCCCCCTACTGCAATAACTCTTTTTACTAAAGATTCGGAGAAAAAACGTGTTTTTCCAATAACAACAATATCGCCTTTTTCATATTTACTGCCAGTAGAGGCTACTACCACTTTATCCTTATCATGCAATGTAGGCGTCATTGAAACACCTTCAATTGAAAAGACTCTCAAGAAAAGCACAAAAATTACGGCTATTGCAATAAGTGCATAGATTACAGAATCCGTAAAATCATACAAGTTAAAATCCATAAGTTTTTCTTTAAAGCTCTTATTCCCAGTTTTTAACTCCGTGGCTGTCTGCTTTTCGCTAATAAATTTGTATGTTGTACTTTCAGCTCTCCTCATTGCTTACAACTCCATTTCCCGTAATAAGGAAAAAAAGAGGCCGCACGGCAAATACCGTAAGACAGCCCCCTTTTAATTTCTTCAAACAATTTTTTCCTTGATTTTTGCAGCTTTGCCTACTCTGTCCCTCAAATAATAAAGCTTTGCTCTTCTAACTTTACCGTGACGAACATTTTCAACTTTTATAACGTTTGGAGAGTGAACGGGGAAAACTCTTTCTACCCCAACACCGTAAGATAGGCGGCGAACTGTGAAAGTTTCACTTACCCCACTACCTTTAAGGGCTATAACAGTACCTTCAAAAATCTGTACTCTTTCTCTTTCGCCCTCACGAATTTGCACATGCACCTTTACGGTGTTGCCAACCGTAATAACAGGTGGCTCAGCCTTGATGCTGTCTTGTGCAATTACTTTTAAAGCATCCATTTATATTTCCTCCTAAAAATTCAAGCGTTCATAATCGAATACTCGTCAGCGGACCGCCAGCTTTAATGTGTGCCATTAACTACCGCAAAAAGCATTGCTGCTCATTTGCGTAAAATAGGACCCGTTTATAATACCATAAACATATTTTTTTTGCAACATATTTTTCAAGTTTTACTTTTATATGTTTCTTGCACAGCGATAAGCAGCACGCACAGCACCAAAAACACTTGCAGGCTTTGCGCTGTCTCCTATATTATAGATTTTAGGTGCAGCATTTTTTGAAAGGCATTCATAGTAAAGCATAGCACATGGCACAGAACCAGTAGCTATTACAACCATGTCAGCAGGAATTTCTACCTCTTTATACTCCTGCTTAATCTTTCTAATTTTATCTAAAGGATTTACAATGTTTTCAGGCAGTACAGGTGACCATGTGTTATATGGATTTGGAACATTTTTGTTTTTATTTTGCATTACGGTAATACTGTTTTCATGAATCTTTGTAACCTTTGTGCAGTTTAAAAGCTCTACTCCTGCACGGTCAAGATAATGTATGAGATGCCCTCTGTTAGCGGTACAAGTGTAAGGCATAAAATGTTTTTCCATCTCTACTACTTTTACATTTTTGTTATACTCATACTTTAAAAAGTATGCTGTTTCTGCACCTATTTCTCCGCCGCCTATTACAACTATGTTTTTTGCATGCTCTGCAAGTGATGGCTCATTGAGTAAATCAACTGCTAAAACAACGCTGCTTTTATCAGCACCTTCAATAGGGGGCTTTACTTGCTGTGCGCCCGTTGCCGTTAAAATAACGTCATAATGTTTTTCTTTTAATAAATCTATTTTTACCTCTGTTTCAAGAAGCAGTGTAAAGTCATGATTACTTTTTAGTGAGTTTACAACTCTTTCAAGATATTCTCTATAGTTTTTAAGCTCATACTTAATCTTAGGTACAGCGCCCGGAATAATACTGCCGCCAATTTCAGAGCTTTTTTCGTATAAGTCTACCTTGTGCCCACGCTCAATTAGCACCTTTGCCGCCGTAACTCCCGCAGGTCCAGCACCTATAACGGCAACGTGTTTTTTACTGTCACTTTGCGGAATTTCCTTTGAATATTCTTCCTCAAACGCTGTTCTTGGGTTTACAGCGCATTGCGGGTGGCCGCCCTCTACAAACTCGTTTATGCAAGCCTCTTGGCAGCCTATACACGGTATAATTTTTGCTGTGTCGCCTACGTATGCCTTGTTGCACCAGTCGGCATCTGCTAAAAGCGGCCTTGCAAGCATTATCATATCACATTTTTTCTCTCGTAATGCTTTTTCCGCTAAATCTGGATAACCGAGTTTTCCAACGGCAACAATCGGTACGTTAAGACCTTTGTTTGACTTTATTTTATTTTCTGCAAAATACTTTTTAGTAAGCTCTGCAAGGTCTAAAAAACAAGCAGGAGGCATTGATGATGGCGGGTGCGGCAACCACCAGTTGTCATAGCAGCCCATGTCAACATCAAACATATCTACGCCAGCTTCTGTAAGCTTTTTCATATACTCTAAACTTTGAGCAACGGTGCGCCCGTTTCTGAACTTTTTAAGCGGGCTTACAGTATTCATCTTTTCTCTATATGTTTCTTCTAACGCAAGCGTTAAATCTATGCGGTACATAATGGGGTAATCAGGGCCTACTCTTTTTCTTATTTCTTTTACAGTGTCTATTCCAAACCGCTCATAATCTGCATATTTACCAAGCCTTCTGCGGTTAAATGCGGGGTTTGCAAGCTGCTCTAACAAATAACCCTCATGACCGTGAAGATAAACACCGTCAATATTGGAAATCTTAGCGTCTGCACTCGCTTGCCCCATGTTTTTTATAATTTTGTCAAGCGACCTGTCTGAAAGGCGAAGGCAGGGAACGTCTTTCATATACCAATTAGGGTTAAGAGATGCACTTCTTGGAAACTTTTTCTCTTTTGTAAGGCACTCAGGATTTCCTACCCTGCCAAGCCCTGCCGATAATTGTATGAATAATGCCGCGCCATGGGCACTGCACATTGCCGCAAGGTTTCTCCACGCCGCTAATACAGTTCTTGTTCTATCTATTCTTGGAAAGTATGTTAGCTTATCTGGCTCTGTTATGGAATGGTCTATCCCATGAGATATGGGTATTAGCCCTGTTGTTATAAGCCCTACACCGCCTTTTGCCCTTTCCTCAAAATACTTGAGCATTTTGGGGCTTGGCCTGCCCGTTTCATCGCACATATTAACATTGCCAATAGGACCCATTACAATACGGTTTTTAATAATGAGTTTATTAACTTGTAGCGGAGAAAACAAGGCTTTGTAAGGATATAACTCATTTGTCATTTCAGGGGCTTTATAGTCCCTATCCCACCAATTTCCGAAATCGTCCGTTAGCTGCATTATTTTTTCTTCATAACTCATAGGTAACCTCCGTGGTATATGATATAAGATATTAATATTTACTTCACCTAATTATAATACCTTGTTTTTCACTTATTGACAAGCTTTTAATATAAAAATACTAAAATCAATTTACACGCATAAAGCCCATTCCCTCAAGTGTAATACCGTTAATCTCTACACTTTTGCTCGTATAGTTTACATATACAAGAGAATTGTTAGCATACTGCGTGCAGTATACATCCTCAAAAACCTTTGTGTGTCCCGTTATTCTTTCGCCGTAAAGGTCAGAAAGCTGTGCATTCATCTTTTCATATACTTTTGCAAGTTTTGGGCTTTGCGTTACGTAATAAGTTTCGCTACTTCCTAAAGTTCGCCTGTAAGTTAGAACTGCTGACGGAACACAGCCGTATTCTATACATTTTAATGCGGCGTAATCAACGTCCCCCGAATAATTTAGCGGTTCGCCTGCATAGTAAACTGTGCCATGCAAAACAGATTGCAAAAACGGAATTTCTGTAATATTTTCGTCAAACGCTGCCTTAGCTGACATGGGCATAGACGATACATACCTTGCATTTTTTAATAGGTAGACAGCAGGCTCTGAAAGCATAATGTCACCATTTGCACCAAAGGCTCGCAAAGATTTGCTAATATATTTTTTTGACTCCTGCTTTGTAAATCCTAAACCAATATCAGAATATAAACTTTCGCTTATATCGCCAAGCGAAATATTCTTTCCACCAAAAACAGAAAGCGTGCGTGATACGCTCTTTTCAAAAGTTTTTAGCGGTGCTGTATAGGAGTTTGTGTCTTTTGGATTAAATAAATCTTTTATAACAGAGTCTAAGGGTGCTTTATTCGCTTTGCCGCTAAGTGATTTTGAGGCGCCGTATTTATGAGTATTTAATAGGTTAACATCAAAAAACACTTCAAGATTTTGCACTCTTGCATAGTCTATAAGCCCGTTTAGCTCATTTTTACTGCCAAGGCTTCTCATAAGCTTTGCTTTCTTCATCGTATCTTGTGAAAGCCCGCCGCTGAGTATGCCCATATAGCGTAGCACAATGTTATTTACACCCTTTGCTTTCATTATAGAAAGCATTTCTTTAGCCTCTCTAAATTCTGTATATGAATCCTTTTTGCTTGAGGAGTTTGCGCCTATAGCTGTAAGTATAAACGGTATACTGCTTTTAGCATCAATAGTACCTGTTTGAAGCACTGCATTTCTTACAAGCCTTTCACGGCATACAGTTGCTGCATCTGTATAAGATAATTTGCCTTTACCAAGGAATGTATACCTAACTTTTATAGCACCCTTATAAGATGCCCCTACAAACAACTTTTTGTTTGTGCGCTCTGTTAGCGTTATCGTAAAAATGGGGTAAACAGCACCGCCGTTCTCTCCTGCTTTTCGGGAATAGTGAATAGCCGTAAGTGCGTCACCGTCCTCTACTGCTACACACGTTAGAGTTTCTGCCTTTTTGAATGCAAAAAACGGTAAATACGCCTTAGCTCCTTTTTCATTTTGTACATCGTCCAAAGAATAGGTGTAGTATACATAATTTGCATCATTTTCAGCTTTGCTATTAAGGTCTGCCACAACTCCGCAGCCGTCAGGCAAGATAAAATAGTCCCCTTTTTTTGTTTCATAAGAAGAAAGCCCCGGTAGAACCTTTATGCTTTCAAGTATAAATCCATTTGATACAAAGATTTCTTCACAGTCAACGCTTACAATAACTGCCTCAAAGTCAACCTCAAAATTTAAGGTTATATCAGCACGAAGCGCACCTTTTTTTATGCTTTCTATATCACTTATGGCATCTTGCCTGTCTTGTGCTAACGAATATGTGACAGAAAAAACATTCTCACTGCTTTCTGCCTTAAAAGTGCCAAATACGGCACAATTATCACGGGAGTTTAGATAATATTCGTTGCCTTTATTGTCTGAAAACTTCATAAAAAAGGTGGCAGAAAGCTCGTTTTCATCTGCTGTTTTTGAAACGGAGTGAATAAACGTGCCTTTTTCTTTAGTTTTTATTGCAATAGATGCATTTTGGTTATCAAAGAATAAGTCAATGTCAGGAGAAGACAGCGCAAGAGAAAGGTTCGTTTCATTAGTCTCACTATACTTTTTCTCTGCTGCTTTTGGGTAGTATGCCGCCTTACCTGAAAGCCTAATTCTCCTTACACCTGATGTACAGCCCCCTAAAATTATCATAGCCGTAATAACAAAAGCAAGCAGCAGGCTTATAGAGGCACGCAATTTTCTTTCCACAGCTTATACTCCTTTGATTTTCCTTAATAAAATAATTATACATTATTACTGTGCTATTCGCAATATTAAAACGGCATAATTTCTTTACCGCCTTTCTTGATTTTTCCTGTAATTTGTTGTAATATTAGTTATATATTTATTTTTCCAAGGAGAGTGAGCTTGTGCCTGTTTCAGATATACATCAGCTTATGCGGGAAGCTGCTGCAAACAATAGTGCTGTTGGCGCCTTTTCAGTAGGAAATATGGAAATGGTAATGGGGGCAGTTAAAGCCTCTACCGAGTCTAAAACTCCTATTATACTTCAAATAGCCCAGGTGCGGCTTAAAACCTCTCCACTTGAGTATATGGCGGCTTTAATGCTCGCTGCTGCAAAAAAAAGCAGCACTCCTATAGCCGTGCATTTCGACCATGGGCTTGATGAAAACACCGTATATAAAGCCCTTTCTCTAGGGTTTACCTCTGTTATGCTTGACGCCTCCCTTTTACCCTTTGAGGAAAATATAAAAGCCACAAAGCGAGTTGTAAAAAAGGCACGGGAATATGGTGCGTTTGTAGAGGCAGAACTTGGGATTGTGGGCGGCAGTGAGGGTGGCGGCACGGCACACAAAATAAGCTGTACAGACCCTGCTCTTGCCGCAGAGTTTTGTGAAAGAACGGGTATTGACGCTCTTGCTATTGCTATTGGCAATGCACACGGTAACTACCCTGCTTTGCCAAGTCTTCGCTTTGACATACTTGAAGAAATACACAACGCCTGCCCTGTTCCCCTTGTGCTGCACGGCGGCACGGGCATGACTGATGATATGTTCAGGAAAGCTATTTCCCTTGGTATTAGAAAAATTAACATTGCTACTGCAAGCTTTGATGCTTTAGCTAAAAGTGCAAAGCAGTATACAGACGGCGCTGAAAAGGCTGATTATTTTTCTCTTTCTACACAAATGGCAGACAGTGTTTACGAAAATGTAAAAAAGCATATAAAAATATTTAATAATAGATAGGAAGATAGGAGTAAATTATGAAATATATTGAGTTTCCAAAGTCTAAAGACTTTGACCTTATTCTTTTAGGCAGAGTTGCGGTGGACTTTAACCCAACTGACTATTACTGCCCGCTTAGCGAAAGCACCACATTCAAAAAATACCTTGGCGGCTCTCCTGCTAATATTGCGGTGGGTCTGTCACGACTTGGGAGAAAATGCGGTTTTTTTGCAAAGGTTTCAGACGATGAGTTTGGAACGTATGTTGAAAACTTTTTCAAAAAAGAGGGAATTGACATTTCCCATGTTACACGCACCACCAATGGCGAAAAAATTGGGCTAACGTTTACCGAAATTTTATCAGAAACTGAAAGCTCTATTCTCATGTATAGAAACGGCGCTGCAGATTTAGCTCTTAGCACAGAAGATATTGATGAAAAGTACTTAAATAGAGCCTCGGCCCTTTTAATTTCTGGCACAGCTCTTTCTGAAAGCCCCTCAAGAGAGGCGGCGCTAAAGGCTTTATCGCTTGCAAAAAAAGGCGGTATGCCCGTAATATTTGATATTGATTACCGCCCATATAACTGGAAAAGTGAAGATGAAACTTCTATTTATTACTCTATAGTTGCAAAAAGTGCAGATATTATACTTGGCTCTCGCAGTGAATTTGATTTAACCGAAAGGCTTTTAGGGCTTGATGGTACTGATAAATCTACCGCCGATTATTTTCACAATCACGGTGTAAAAATAGTAATCATAAAGCATGGTAAAGACGGCTCTAATGCCTATATTAATGACGGCAAAAGCTACACTGTAAAGCCGTTCCCTGTAAAACTGCTAAAGTCCTTTGGAGGGGGCGACGGCTATGCTTCTGCTTTCCTTTATGGGCTTTTTGAAGGGTTTGATATGAAGTCTGCCCTTGAGTTTGCAAGCGCCAGTGCCGCTATGCTTGTGGCAAGCCACGCATGTTCAGAAGATATGCCAACTGCCCTAGCTGTTACAGAGTTTATAAAAACGGCAAAGGCAAAGTATGGTGAGGTCGCTACACAAAATGAGTAAAAAGAAACGCTTATTAAAACGGCTTTCTGTTGTATTTGCAGCATTTTTAGTTTTATGTCTTTTAGGCACCTTTTACCTTTTTGCAGTAAATAAATATGTATCATATTATTCTAAAGACTACATATTAACAAATGAAAATGCGGCAGAGCTTTTAGATGTTGACTGTATTCTTGTTTTGGGAGCAGGCATTTGGGGCGACTCTTTAAGCCCTTTGCTTGAAGATAGAATGCTAACGGGTATAGCCCTTTATAAAGACGGTGTTTCTAACAGGCTTCTTGTTAGCGGTGACCATGGCAGTGACGACTATGACGAGGTTAACGCCATGAAAGAGTTTGCCGTAAAAAATGGTGTTAAGGCTGATGAGATTTTTATGGACCATGCAGGTTTCTCAACTTACGAGTCCATGTACCGTGCACGTGATGTTTTCGAGGCGGAAAAAATAGTTATCGTCACTCAAAAATACCACCTTTACCGTGCCATATACAATGCCCGAAAGTTAGGGCTTGAGGCGTTTGGGGTTAGCTCGGACCTTAGAAGTTACGGCTCTTACACAAACACATATAACAACAGCCGTGAGTTTTTAGCAAGAAACAAAGACTTTTTATGGTGCATATTAAAGCCAAATCCAACTTATCTTGGAGAGTCAATACCAATAAGCGGAAGCGGCACAGCTACAGACGATAAAGTTTACTAAGGAGTTGATATAATGCTTAAAAAGCCCAGTTTTAATAAAGATGGTGAACAAATAATATCAGAAATTAATGGCACAAACGCTGATATGCTGATGAATATAAAGGTAAAGGCATTTAAGGCGGGAGACACTGCCGTATTTTATGACGAGCAAAATGAAACGGCTTTTTTAATTTTATCAGGTAAGCTGCAAATTAGCTTTCAAGGCGAAAAAAGGATTATGCAGCGGAAAAATCCTTTTGAAAAATCACCTTACTGTCTGCACATTCCGAAACAGGTGAATGTGGAAATTACAGCCGACTTAGACAGTGAAATTATTATACAGCAAACGGATAATGACATTGTTTTTACACCTGTGTTTTACACTCCAAAAGACTGTACATATGAGGAGTTTGGAAAGGACCAATGGGGCGGTGCTGGTCACCGTGTGGTGTCAACTATTTTTGATTTATCAAACGCACCGTATTCAAATATGGTGCTTGGCGAGGTTTATAATCTATCGGGCAAATGGTCAAGCTACCCCCCTCACCACCACCCGCAGCCAGAAGTTTATTATTATAAATTTGACCGCCCTGAGGGTTTTGGAGCCTGCTTTTTGGGAGATGATGTGCATAAAAGCACAAATAATAGCTATTGTGCCATAAAAGGCGGCAATGCACACCAGCAAGTTGTGGCACCAGGGTTTACAATGTATTATGTTTGGCTCATTCGCCATTTAGACGGCGACCCATGGGATAAAACAAGAATTTATGCAGACGGCTATGAATGGCTTGCTAACAGCAAATAAGTTTTGGAGGGAATTATATGCCACTACTCACAACAGGTCAGGCGCTCACTCGGTTTCTTGATAATCAGTATATAAGTTTTGACGGTAAAGAGGAAAAGTTTGTAGACGGTATTTTTACTATATTCGGTCACGGCATAGTATGCGGACTTGGACAAGCACTTGACGAGGATAAAGGCTCTTTGAAAGTGTATCAAGGTAAAAATGAGCAAGGAATGGCTCACGCTGCAATAGCTTTTGCAAAGCAGCACAACCGCAGAAAGATTATCGCCTGTACTTCATCAATAGGCCCTGGGGCTGCTAATATGATTACAGCTGCAGCTACGGCTACTGTAAACAATATTCCGCTCTTACTTTTCCCTGCGGACACTTTTGCAAGCCGCCAGCCCGACCCTGTTCTGCAGCAGTTCGAGCAGCCTTTTTCACTAAGTGTTACAACTAATGATGCTTTTAGACCTGTGTGCCGCTACTTTGACAGAATCTATAGACCTGAGCAGCTTATGAGTGCTATGATACACGCTATGCGTGCTTTAACAGACACGGCAAACGCAGGTGCTGTTTGCATATCTCTGCCGCAAGATGTTGGCGCAGAAAGTTTTGATTTTCCTGAAAGCTTTTTTGAAAAAAGAGTTCATAACATAACACGAATAGCGCCCTCTAATAACGAGCTTTTTGAAGCTTTTTCTTTAATTCGCAGCGCTAAAAAGCCATATGTTATTTGCGGCGGCGGCGTTAGGTACTCTGAGGCGGGAGCGGCTCTTGAAAAGTTTTGTAAAGACTTTAATATTCCTTACGGTGAAACGCAAAGCGGCAAGTCTGCAACACTTTCATCTTGCCCTTATAACCTTGGCGGGGTTGGTGTTACGGGCAACTTAGCGGGCAATCGTTTAGCGAAAGAGGCAGACGTTGTAATTGCCATTGGCTCACGCCTTTCAGATTTTACTACGGCATCAAAATCGCTGTTTAATGATAATGCAAAGTTCATTACAATTAATACAGATAGATTTGATACATATAAGCTTGACTCTGTAAAACTTGTTTCAGATGCAAAGCTTGCTCTTGTTTCTTTATCTCGAAAACTTTCTGAAGTTAATTATAAATCGGATTATAAAGACGAAATTAAAAAGGCAAAAAAAGATTGGGACAGTGAAATGAAAAGCCTTGCCTCTTATAGTTATAATGAGGACTTTAAGCCGCTTGTGTCAGCAAGAGATGAAAAATCTATTCCAGAGTTTGTAGAAAAAATGGGCGGCACAATAACACAAACTGCCGCAATTTCACTTATAAGAGAGCTTATTGACGAAAATGCAATAGCCGTTGGCTCCTCAGGCTCTTTGCCGGGCTGCCTTCAAAGAATGTGGACTACAGACTCTTTATACTCGTATAATATGGAATATGGCTATTCCTGCATGGGGTATGAAATAGCTGGCGCTCTTGGCTCTAAGCTTGCCTCTCCTAATAAAGAAGTATATGCCTTTGCGGGTGACGGCAGCTATCTTATGCTTCACAGTGAGCTTGTAACCTCCATACAAGAGAATGCAAAAATAAACGTGCTTTTGTTTGACAATGCTTCTTTTGGATGTATAAACAACCTGCAAATGTCAAGCGGTATAGGAAGCCTTGCAACAGAGTTTAGAAAAAGAGATGAAAACGGCAATCTTTCGGGCGAGCTTATGTGTATTGACTATGCTAAAAACGCAAGGTCCTACGGTGCTATAACTTATACGGCAAGAACGATTGACGAGCTGAAAGACGCTATTATTGATAGCAAAAAGCAAACGGTATCTACTCTTATTGATATAAAGGTGCTGCCAAAAACTATGACAGATGGCTACGGTGCTTGGTGGCACGTGGGAGTTGCCTCCACCTCAAAAAGCACCGCTGTAAAACAAGCGTATAAAGAGAAAGACCATAACCTAAAAAAAGCGAGGAAATATTAATGCTAAATAAAAACAAAGTTAAACTTGGTATTGCCCCTATTGGTTGGACTAATGATGACATGCCTGACCTTGGCAGTGAAAACACATTTGAGCAGTGCATATCTGAAATGGCGCTTGCTGGTTTTACGGGGTGCGAAGTAGGCAACAAATACCCTAAAGATGTAAAAAAGCTTAAAAAAGCGCTTGATTTACGGGGAATGGAAATTTGTAATGCGTGGTTTTCAACATTCCTTACTACAAAGCCTTATGAAGAAACAGAAAAAGAATTTATACAGCACATTACATTTCTAAAGCAAATGGGCGCTAAAGTTGTTGGCGTGTCAGAGCAGGGCGGCTCTATTCAAGGCACTTCTCTTCCAATTTTTGAGGCAAAGCCCGTCATGAATGACAAAGAGTGGAATCTACTTTGCACAGGGCTTAACAAGCTTGGTAAAGTAGCCAAAGATATGGGAATCGCCCTTACTTTGCACCACCATATGGGTACAGTTGTGCAAACTGCCGCAGAGATAGATAGAATGATGGAATGCACAGACCCAGAGCTTTTTAGCCTGCTTTTTGATTCGGGTCACCTTGCTTATTGCGGTGAGGACTATATGTATGTGCTAAGAAAATATATAAACAGAATTAAACACGTTCACCTGAAAGACATTCGCCCAGATGTTATTAAAAAAGTAAAAGATGAGAAAAAGAGTTTTCTTGAAGGGGTAAGAATGGGCACTTTTACTGTGCCTGGTGACGGTGCTATTGATTTTGCACCTATTTTTGAGGTTCTGTCTGAAAATGACTATGAGGGATATATTTTAGTAGAAGCAGAGCAGGACCCTGCTGTTGCAAACCCGTTTGAATATGCTGTAAAAGCAAGACAATACATTGCCGAAAAAACAGGATTATAGGAGGATAATATGGCTGAAAAATTAAAATATTTTATAAACGGAGAGTTCAAAGACTCAAAAACCGAGGTTTGGTACGACCTTTTTAACCCCAGCACGGGCGAAAAATCGGGGCAAGCACCTTGCTGCACAAATGATGAGGTGTTAGAGGCTATAGCAGCCGCTAAAGCTGCTTTTCCCGCGTGGAGCGCAACGCCTGCCGTTAAAAGGGCGCAGGTTCTTTTTAAGGTAAGAAGTCTTATACTTGAAAACTTAGAGGAGCTAACACTCTGTGTCGCTAAAGAAAACGGTAAGGTACTAAGTGAAGCAGAGGGCGACGTACTAAAAGCCGCAGAGGGTACAGAGCTTGCTACACAAGTTATAACTCAAATGATGGGTGACAGTATTATGGACACTTCAAAAGGCTATGATACTGTGCTTTATAGAGAGCCAATAGGAGTTTTTGCCGGTATAGTGCCTGTAAACTTCCCTGCTATGATTCCATTTGGCTGGATGGCGCCTGTGTGCATAGCAAGCGGCAACACAATGGTGCTAAAAGCGGCAAGCATTACACCTAAAACGGCACTAAAAATTGCAGAGCTTTATAAAAAAGCAGGTCTTCCTGACGGTGTATTAAATATTGTAACCTGCTCTCGAAATGAAATAAACACAATCTTAGACCACCCCGATGTAAAAGGCATTACATTTGTAGGTTCTACACCTGTTGGTAAAATAATTTATGAAAGAGCGGCAAAGTCCGGCAAGCGTGTTCAGTGCCTTACACAGGCAAAAAACCACGCACTTATATTAAAAGATGCCCCTATTTCAAGAACGGCGGCAGGCATCATAAACTCTGCTTTTGGCTGTGCTGGTCAGCGCTGCATGGCGCTTACAGCTTGCTGTGTTGAACAGAGCATTGCAGATGAATTTGTGGCAGAGCTTATAAGGCTTGCTAAAAGGCTAAAAATTGGCGCTGCGTATGATAAAGACTCAAAGCTCGGGCCCATAACTTATAAGGCACACCAAAAAGAGGTGTTAGAGGCTATTGAAAACGGTATAAAAGAGGGAGCAAAACTCGTGCTTGACGGCAGAAACCCTGATGTACCAGACTATAGCGACGGGTATTATGTAGGACCTACTATTTTTGATAATGTTACTGAAGATATGGTGCTTGGCAACGAGGAGATTTTCGGCCCTGTGTTAAGTATTAAAAGGGTAAAAGACTTTAATGACGGGCTTCGTATTATGAACAATAACCGCTATGCTAACGGCTCTGTTATATTTACGCAAAACGGCCACTATGCAAGAGAGTTTTCACGGCATACCCACGCTGGCATGGTTGGGGTTAACGTCGGCATTCCCGTTCCTATTGGGTTTTTCGCTTTTTCAGGTCATAAGGACTCCTTTTTTGGTGACTTACACTGCCTTGGCAAGGATTCGTACCGTTTTTATACAGAGAGCAAAACAGTTACAACACGCTGGTTTGATGAAGAAGAAATCCATAAAACAGAAGTTTCAACTTGGGACGGAACTATATAATTAACATAGTGGAGGAATAAAAATGCTTAAAATAGGTATTATCGGCGCTGGTAGAATTGGCAAAGTACATCTTCAGTCTATAACATATCAAGTTAAAAATGCTGTTGTAAAATCAGTTGCAGACCCATTTATGGACACGGAAACAAAAAGCTTTATCGAAAGCATGGGTGTTTTAGAGATATATGACGACTATAAAAAAATTCTTGACGATAAAGAGATTGACGCTGTTTTAATCTGCTCGTCTACTGATACGCACTCGTCTATTTCAGTAGAGGCAATAAATGCGGGCAAGCATGTTTTTTGTGAAAAACCTGTTGACCAAACAATAGCTAAAATATTAGATGTTAAAAACGCATTAAAAGGCAAAAACACTAAATTTCAAGTTGGCTTTAACCGCCGTTTTGACCATAACTTTGCCGCTATTCGCACCGCTGTTAAAGACGGTAAAATAGGCGAGCCTCACATAATAAAAATTACCTCTCGTGACCCCTCTCCGCCAAATCCAAAATACATTAAAGCCTCTGGCGGAATGTTTCTTGATATGACTATTCATGATTTTGATATGGCTTGCTTCCTTTCAGGCAGTGATGTTTCAGAGGTTTATGTTAAGTCCGCTGTACTCATTGACCCTGAAATAGGCAAGCAAGGCGATGTTGATACGGCAGTTATTACAATGCAAATGGAAAATGGCGCTCTTTGTGTTATAGATAATTCACGAAAAGCGGCATATGGGTATGACCAAAGGGCAGAGGTTTTTGGCTCTCTTGGCATGGTTGCAACTTCAAACGACACACTTTCCTCTGCTGTAATATCTGATGAAAACGGTGTAACGGGCGAAAAGCCGCTTTACTTCTTCCTTGAGCGGTATATGCAGTCTTTCACACAAGAAATGGTTGATTTTGTAGACGCTGTTATAAACGATACAGCTGTACCCGTTGGTATTGAGGCTGGGCTTATGTCTGTTAGAATAGCACTTGCCGCTGAAAAAAGCGCTAAGGAGAATAGGCCTGTTAAACTTTCTGAAATAGAAGGGTTTTCTGATGGGCAATAATTGGGATATAATTGTTATAGGTGCAGGGATTGGCGGGCTTACCGCCACGGCTACTGCCGCCTTAAAAGGCAAAAAGGTACTTTTGCTTGAAAAAAATAATACGCCTGGCGGCGTTATGACAAGCTTTGTAAGAGGACGCTTTGAGTTTGAGGCGTCCTTACAAGCTTTTTATGGCTTTGGTACTCTCGAGAATGAGGGTAATGCTCTCAAAGTTTTGGACGAGCTTAAAATTAGCCCTGCTGTAAACTGGGTGAGTATACCCATGGCTTACAGGGTGATTACATCTTCAAGTGACGGCGAAAGAATTAACGCTAATATGCCTTTTGGGATTGAAAACTACATAAACAAAATGGAGGAGTATGTCCCAGGTTCTCTTCCGTCTATGGAGAGGCTTTTTGCTCTTGCAGAAGATATTGATAATACGCTTGAATTTGTAAGCTCGGTTAAAGAATACGACATTAAAACTATATATGCCGTACTAAAAAACCACCTTAATTTCTTTAGAACTGCCCCATATAGCGTTAATGATGTTTTAAATACACTTGGAGTTCCGCCAAAAGCACAAGATATTTTCTGTGCCTGCTGGCAGTTTATCGGCACACCTACTGACAGCCTTAGCTTTGTTCACTATATTACTACTATTCGCTCTTATCTATCTTACGGCGCTGTTGTTCCAAGGTTTCGCAGCCATGAACTATCTATGGCAATTGCAAGCTCTATAGAGCGGCATAGCGGCACTATATGGTATAACTCTGCAGTAGATAGAATACTTATCAAAAACGGCAAAGCATATGGCGTAAGGCTTTTAGACAAAACAGAGGTTTTTGCAAAAAACATTATCTGCGGCATTTCGCCCTCTGTTGTGTTTTCTAAAATGATAAGTCATGACGATGTACCAGAAAAAGATTTGCGCCTTTCAAATGCAAGAAGCTTTGGCGCTCGTGGGTTTTGCGTTTACCTTGCGCTAAACCGCTCACCCGAAACACTTGGTATTACTGATTATTCTGTAATTTTGCACGATACTGCCAGTACAAGAGAGCAGTTTTCTTTAATGGGCAACATAGATACTAATAACAGTATAACGGCAACTTGCCTTAATATTGCTACTGCCTGCTCCCCTAAAGGCACTACACTAATGTGCCTTTCCTCTCTTTATACGAGTGACTGCTTTAGCGAGGTTTCTGCTAATGAGTATAATGACCTTAAATATACTATCGCCAAAAGAATGATAGAGCGCTACGAGCATGAGCTTAATGTAAATTTGTATGATTATATTGAGGAAATAGAGATTTCTACTCCTATGACATTTGCACGTTATACAGGCGCACCGCAAGGCTCTACAAAAGGGTATCTTTGTGAGCAGTGGGATGGGGTAGTGTCAAGAGCTATGATGAGAAAAGATGATTTAAGCCCTTTAGGGTTACGCTTTTGCGGCGGTTTTGGCGAAAAGTTTTCTGGCGTGTGCCCCTCAATACAAACAGGGTATGACATAGTTTCTGATTTGCTAATAGAAGAAAGAGAAAAAGTTCTTAAGGAGGACGCACTAAATGAGTAAGGAAAAAATAGTAGTCCGCTCTAATTTTACAGATTTAAAAAACTTTGCCCGTTTAGTAAAAACACGAAAAGAAACTATTGAAAACACAGCTGTCTCTCCGCTTATAAAAACGCACACAGTAAATAGTACTGCAAGTTTGCTGCACCCCGAAAAGCTTTATCTGAAAGTAAAAAGTGTAGTCCCCATGGACGGTGGTGTTAAAAGCTTTGTGCTTACTAACGACTTTAACAAGGGTACACAATCTTTACCTACCTTTATCCCAGGTCAGTATATAACTGTTCGCCTTGCCATTGGCAAAGCCTTTGCAACACGCTCGTATACCATTGTGTCGTCACCCCGTTTAGCTTTTGATAATAACGAATATATTATTACTGTAAAACCTACTCAAAACGGTTTTGCCTCATCTTTTATATTAAATAGATGGAGAAAAGGCACCTCTATTGAGGCTGCTGCCCCTTTTGGCAGCTTTTATTATCACCCGCTAAGGGATAAAAAGAATATTTTAGGCATAACCTCTGGCATTGGCATAGCTCCTTTTATTTCTATGGCAAAGGCTATTGATGACGGCACAATGGATGTTAATTTAACTTTAATTTACGGGTGCCGCAAACTGTCTGACGCTATATTCAAACCCTTGCTTGATGATATTTCTGAGCGAAACCCAAACATAAAGGTTTCTTATGTCTTTAGTGACGAAAAAGTTGAAAAGTGCGAAAGAGGGTTTATTACAAGGGCTATTGTACAAAAATATGCCCCTTTGGAATATAGCCTATTTATGAGCGGGCCTGCCTCGTTATACAAGGCTATAGCCGCAGAGCTGTCGCTTATAAATGTTGAAAGAAAAGATATTAGGCTCTCTCCCATTTATAGCAGCGAAAACCCCGCACTGCTTGAGGATTACCCCGAAAAAGCAAAAGATAAAGAGTTTTATTTAACGGTATATAAGCGTGATGATATTATTGCAGAGGTAAAATGTTTTTCATACGAAACTATACTAAATGCACTTGAAAGAAACGGCATAAAAACTTCCGCTATCTGCCGTGGCAGTGAATGCACAGCTTGCCGCAGCAGACTTAAAGCAGGTGAAGTTTTCGCTCCTAAAGCCATGGACAAACGCCGATTTATTGACAGTAAGCACAATATAATTCATCTTTGCAGCACCTATCCCATAAGTGACATAGCAGTAGAACTCTTTTAGCCTAAATTAAAAGAAAAGTTGCCACAAAAACTGTGGCAACCTTTTTTTATGCAAACTTTTATTAGTTGTTTAGTGACTTTAATGTCGGGAACAGTAAAACATCTCTTATAGACGTGTTATCTGTAAGCAGCATTACAAGCCTATCAATTCCAACCCCTATGCCTCCCGTTGGCGGCATACCGTATTCCATGGCCGTTAAAAAGTCTTCATCTGTTTGGTTTGCTTCTTCATCACCTTGGCGCAAAAGCTCCTCTTGTGCTTCAAACCTTACTCTTTGGTCAATAGGGTCATTCAGCTCTGAATATGCGTTAGCTATTTCTCTTTGCATTATAAAAAGCTCAAAACGCTCTGTAAGCTCTGGGCTATTAGGGCTTTTCTTTGCTAATGGTGAAATTTCAATGGGGTGGTCTATTACAAAGGTTGGCTGCTCTAAGTGTTTTTCGCAAAACTCCTCAAAAAACATACTTAGTATGTCACCTTTTTTATGCCTGCTTTCAACCTTTATCCCTTTTTCTTTTGCAAGACTTTTTGCCTGTTCAAACGTAAGGTCAGTAAAATCTATGCCAGCATATTTTTTTACAGCATCTATCATCGATATTCTTGCAAATGGCTTTTCAAAATCAAGCTCTACACCGTCATACACAACTTTAGCGGTGCCAAGTACCTTTATAGCAACATGGCGTATCATGCTTTCGGCAAGCTCCATCATTCCGTTATAATCAGTATAAGCCTCGTAAAGCTCCATAAGCGTAAACTCAGGGTTATGCCTTACGCTAATACCCTCGTTTCTGAAAACTCTGCCTATTTCATACACTCTTTCCATGCCGCCTACAATAAGCCTTTTAAGGTATAACTCTAAAGAAATCCTAAGTTTTAAATCCTCATCAAGCGAATTGTGGTGAGTTAAAAACGGGCGTGCTGCAGCTCCGCCTGCGTTTTGTGTAAGCATTGGTGTTTCTACTTCAATAAAATCTCTGCCGTCTAAAAAGGCACGAATTTCTTTTATGATTTGCGAACGTTTGAAAAAAGTTTCTTTTACTTCTGGGGTCATAATAAGGTCTAAATAGCGCTGACGATAACGAATATCAGTGTTCGTAAGCCCGTGATACTTTTCTGGCAGCGGTAATAGGGACTTTGATAAAAGTCTTATAGATTTGGCATGAATAGAAATCTCGCCACGTTTTGTCAGAAAAACAAAACCCTGAACCTCAACTATATCGCCAATATCCCATTTCTTAAATTCCTTATACTGCTCTTCACCTATATCGTTCATACGAACATAAACCTGCATACGGCCTGTACGGTCATACACGTCTATAAAGTTTGCCTTGCCCATATCCCGCCATGTTTTTATCCTGCCGCAAATTGAAACATCTGTATTTTCAAGCTCTTGAAATCTGTCACGTATCTCTTTATTTGTGATAGATTGGTTTGCCGTTGTTATTTCAAACGGGTCGTTACCATCCTTTTGTAAAGATATGAGTTTTTCAAGCTTTATTCTTCTAAGCTCGTTACTATCCTCTTCTTTTATCGCTTCATGCGGAGGCGACACGCTATTTTCTGACATATTTTTTGATATTCCTTTCTACCAAGCGGTAAAACTAAAAATAAAGTACAACCTGTTTTATTACTTTTTTGAATTAGAGGATATTTCTACTATCTTATATACAGCAGAGCCTTTTGGCGCCTCAACCGTTGCTTTTTCACCCTCACGCTTGCCAATTAATGCTTTTCCAAGCGGAGATTCATCAGAAATCCTACCCTCTGCTGGGTTTGCCTGTGCATAACCCGTTATGCGAAGCTCCATTGGCTTTGCGCCTTTTGCCACCGCTTTTATAGTTACCTTAGAGCCAATCTGAACAGTTTCAGAAACAACATCTTCATCAAGAATCTTTGCTCTTCTGAGCATAGACTCAATTTCAAGTATTCTGGACTCAAGCTTGCCCTGCTCGCTTTTAGCCTCTTCATACTCACTATTTTCTGATAAATCCCCGAATGATCGTGCTGTTTTTATCTTTTCAGCAGCTTCTTTTCTGCCTACTGAGCGGAGATGTTCAAACTCCTCTTGCAGCTCTTTTAGACCCTCATATGTCAATAACACATCTTGTGGCATATGTCTACTTCCTCTCGTATGTTTATTATATAATGTTTATTATGTCAACATTTCCCGTCAAACTAATAGAATGTATTATAGCTTTCTTGCTATTCATTGTCAAGCATATAGCCGTATATTTCATACATAGCTGCGGCAAATGAAAAACAGTCTGCATTCTTTGGCAAAGCCTTTAAAAGTTCACTCGGAATGACTGGTGGGGGCGGCACAAGTTTTAGTGTTTCTGCCGCATTATCACACTTTTTATAATAAATTGCCTCATTGTCTATGTCTGCAATAAGGCTGTATCTTTGTAAATTTATATTATCATTTGCCCGAAGTATTACAGCGCCGAAACTTTCCATCGCCTTTTCAGAAAAATAAAAGAAAGCATCATCATTTTTTGTTTGTATGTGTACACTCTCAATCTTTGGTACTGCTGTTAAAAAAGCGTTTTCCGTAATAAAATCAGTGTCCCGAATTAGGGCAGTTTTTATTATTGGTTTTTTCGGAATCTCTGCAACAGTTTTTTCTGTAAAGGCTTTCATTCGCAAAAGACTGTAGTTTTTTTGATTAAAAGATAACCCTAAAATCTCTTCTGGCAGCTGAATATCTGGCGGAAAAATAAGCCTGTTTTTATATGCACTAAATACTTTTAACGCATTTTCTGACGTGAGCTCACTTGACGGTATTGTAAATATATAAAAAGGAGGGAAAGAAGGCTCTTTTATTCTTGATAACTGAAATTCTTCCGCTATAGCCTCTTTTTTATGTGTTTTAAAACGCATAAAAAACCTTTTCTTTGGCAAAGCTTTTTCTTTAGCAGCTTCAGTAATATTTACAACACAAAACAAAAAAATCACTCCCGACATAAATTATGCCGGAACTTCTTACTATATGCCCGCATTAAGGATTATAAATTAAGCTATTAACGCTAAAGCACTAACTCAAAACTACTTTTATATCGGCACGTTAGCTATTTTTCTCTTTATCTGAAAGCAGTGATATTGCCTGTTGCATTTGCAAATCGTCCTTTTTATCTATAACCACATTAAGCTCGTGCTGCTGTGCTTGGTTTACCTCATAGTCTGGTAAAATTCCTTTGCCCTCATAGCTTTCACCACTATAGGGAATAATATTAGCAGTTGTTAAAATTACGGCGCCGCCGTTTGAAAGCTCAAACACCTTTTGCAGTGTGCATTTTCCATATGTTTTATTGCCTACTGTTTGTGCTTTTCCAAAAGATTTAAGGGTAACGGCAAAAAACTCTGATGCACCCTCTGTTTTATTGTTTATAAGTAAAACTATAGGAATATTAATTTCATCTGTATCAGATGAAAAAGTTTCTACAGTTTCCCCTGCTTTGTTTACTGCCATTGCCATCATACCACGGTTTTGCGTTGCAAGCGGTACAAAATAGTCTGCCATTTTTGCCGCTGTTTCTATATCGCCCTCAAAGGTACTTCTTAAATCTATTATTAAAGATACAACGCCTTTAGACATTAGCTCGTCAAGAGCTGCTTTGAGCTGCTGTGCGGCATTGTCATAAAAGTCAAAAATAGAGATTATGCCCGTATCCCCGTCTATTTCATATGTTACAGCCTGAGATTCATACCCTTTTACAACACTTACTATATTAGTTTTGCTGCCCCGTCCATATGCAATTTTAACGGTGGTGAGCATTTCACCCTCAAAGCTTTTCAGTAGTTTTTCATAATTGTCAGCAGTTACAGAAACTTCATCAATCTTTTTTATAACATCCCCTTTTGTTATACCTGCTATTTGCGCAGGAGAGCCTTTTTTAGAAGATATTACTTTTAGTTGTTTTTGTGAGCTATCCCAGCCGCAAACAATCCCTATTCCTGAAATTTTGCCTTTTGCCCTGCTTTTATACTCAGAGTATTCTAATGCCGTCATATACTTGCTGTATTTATCATTAAGCCCTAGTACATAGCCGTTAAAAATCTCACTGTCAAGCAAATCATTATCAATACTTCCATAATACTCACGGCGAACTATATCGTCAATTTCAGAAACAGATGAATAAAGCTGCTGCTTTCCTGGAAGGTCGCTTATTATAGAATTGTACATTTTTACAGAGGCGGACATTGTTATCGCCACAGCTACAGCAGCCGCTATAAAAACCATAGCAAGCGCCGCCCCTAAGCTGACTTTTTTATTCATATTATTTTATCACCTTTAGGTGTTTATACGGCAGTCCGCCGGTTTATTTACATAATTGAGCGGGTTTTTCCATTTACCGTTTACTAATACTCCAAAGTGGAGATGCGGGCCATATGAGTGGCCTGTGTTACCTATTCTTGCTATTGTTTGACCTTTTGATACTCTTTGACCTGTAGAAACTAATACACTTGAGCAGTGAGCATAATACGTCTGCACTCCGTTTCCATGGTCTATAACTAAATATAGCCCATATCCGCCGTTATAACCACTGTGATATGCAGCAATAACCTTACCAGCAGCAGAGGCAGATATATTCTTACCCTGACTGCCGCCTGATACACAAATATCAATACC
>DASRNG010000006.1:0-12513 GCA_035647555.1 Oscillospiraceae bacterium
AGAGCTTTAATCGCTCGTTACGATACTGACTATCGTTTTGACTTTTATTCTAAAAGTCCGGTTACTGTCACAAGTTTTACTTGTTCAAAAAAATCTTAGGGTTTTTGTTTATCGTTGTTTAATTTTCAAGGTCCTTTGCGCTACCCCGTTTTTGGGGTGCTTGCATATCTTATCAAATTATTTGTCGCTTGTCAACTCTTTTTTCTATTTTTTTCGAGTATTTCTACACGCTCCCGAGCGTATCGGCTTTTTTCTTAAAAACGAAAATTAAGCCTTAAATTATAGTAACCATATCACTTTTATCTGTTTGTGACATATCAAAGTAAAATCCAAGAGCGCTATTGTATGGGTACAGTTCCTGAAGCGGCTTCATAACAAATGCCCTTTTCAGCATCTTTGGATGAGGTACTGTTAATTCTTTTGAGCTGATTTCTTTATTTTCGATAAGTAATATATCAATATCAATTATTCTTGGTCCATCTTCAAACAAACGCTTTCTGCCCATTGCCGCCTCTATTCCAAGACATGCACCAAGAAGAGCACGTGGAGTTAAGTCTGTTTCAATCTCTGCAACTGCATTTATAAAATAACTTTGATTTTTATACCCTGCTGGACTTGTTTTGTAAAGTGAAGATACTCGCAAGACTTTTGTCATAGGCAGCAGCGCAAGAGTATTTATGGCTGTTCTGACATTTATATGTTTATCCCCCATATTTGAGCCAAGCCCTACTACAACTTTCATTTTTACCTCTCTCTTTCTTTTTTTATTTCCACCGCCGCATAGCCGAAAACAGCTTTTATTGGTGCGTCTGGCTTTTTGACGGTAACTTTCACGTCTTCAAGTTTTGGATATTCACGAAGCAGAGCCTCTGCCACTTTATATGCCGCCCGCTCTATTAAATCGTCTTTGCCCTCAAGGAAAACTGCCGATGCCGTTTTTATCATTTTTGCGTAACTCGTTGTAAAGTCAAGGTTATCTGTAAGGCAAGCCTTTTGTAAATTTGATGATGCGACAATGTCAAGAATAAAGCGCTGCCCATTTTCTTTTTCCTCTGGATTAACCCCATGATATGCAAATAGTTCAAGTTCTTTTATGATGATTTTACCCATAGATACTTCCTTTTTTCAAATTATCGGCAATTTTAGCGCAAATAACTGCGGATTTTACATTGTGCACTCTTATTATATCAGTTCCGCCTAAAATTGCTACCGTATTAGCAACAATTGTTGCATTTTCCTTATCTTTTAATTCAATTTCCTCTGCAAGATAATTTAACACTCTTTTGCGTGACACGCCTGTAAGCAGCGCTATGCCCTTTATTTTTAACTCATCTATACATTTAATAAGCTTTGCATTATCACTCATAGTCTTGCCAAACCCTATGCCCATGTCAACACAAAGCGAACTTTCTTTTATACCAAAGTTTTGTGCCGCTATAGTAAAATCATAAAAAGACTCTTTCACAGCATTTACAACACCGTTTTTATATACTACTGATATATCAGCACTACCGCTGCCCGTGTGCATAAAAATCCAGCCTGCATTATATTCCTTTACGGCGGCTGCCATCTCCTTTGAAAATCTGCCGCTTTCATCATTTATAATCTTTGCGCCATGGCTAAGTGCTAACCTTGCTACAGATGGGCGGTACGTATCAATACTTACGGGCACTGATACGTTTTTAATTATTAAGGGCAGTACTGATAAAACTCTTTCAAGCTCTGTCTTTTCATCTATCTGTTTTTTTAAAGGGGCAGTAGAACAGGCGCCAAGGTCAATAATATCTGCACCCATAGCCTCAAGCTCTGCCGCTCTTTTTACAGCTAATTCTACATTAAAATACTCTCCGCCGTCTGAAAAAGAGTCAGGTGTAAAGTTGAGTATACCCATAATATATGTACGTTTTGCAAGGTCAAAAGAAAAGCCGTTGCCGCAAAAAACATTCATATCTTTTTCCCCATCAGCAGTGATATGGCTTCTGCCCTTGTTTTTGCGTCTTTTCTCATAAGCCCTCTTTGTGCAGAGGTTTGCGTAACAGCACCGGCAGCGCGAACACCTCTCATAGTCATGCAAAGATGCTCTGCCTCAATAACTACTGCAACGCCCGCTGCACCAAGATTTTCATAAATAAAGTCTGCAACTTGTGCGGTTAATCGCTCTTGTAGCTGTGGCCGCTTTGCAAATGCGCCAACTATTCTTGCAAGCTTTGAAAGCCCTATTACCTTGCCCTTATAAGGAATATATGCTATGTGCGCCTTGCCCATAAACGGTAAAAGGTGATGCTCGCACATTGAATATAGTGGAACATCTCTCACAACAACCATTTCATCGTTGCCAGGCTCGCTAAAAATCTTTAAGTAATCTTTTGGATTTTCTGCCATGCCAGCAAAAATTTCCTCATACATATTTGCAACTCTTTTAGGCGTTTCAATAAGGCCCTCTCTGCTGGGGTCCTCTCCTATTGCTAAAAGCAGTTCACGAACAGCATTTTCTATTCTCTCTTTATCCATTTTTTCTCCTCAAAAATCTTTAAGTTTCCAAAAGCAGCCTAATTGTAAGCGCTGCCATATTCTCTGAATAATTAATTGTAAAACTACTGTTTTTTCTTACAAGTCCGCTCAGTTCATACGCTTCACGCAAAAGATTGCCGCCTATCATCTTTTCTTTCGCCTTATTATATGTTTCTAAGTCCGAAAAGCGCATGTCAACTGATTTTCTTCCCTGCGAATTGGCGTACCCCACGGCACTTTTCACTCTATTTTCAAAATAATCCCCTGTGTTTGTAAAATACAAGTTTTCTTTTACAAAATAGTTGTATTTTGTGGCTGTGCACTGTATGTCTTGGTCAATTTCTATATGCGTGTCCTTAATCATATCTCCTGCCACATTAAAATAGGTATACCCTATTATGTTTTCTTGAGATATTGGGTCATCCCACGTTAAATCCACAAAATAATTTTCATCATCTATAACAACGGTATTCCACATATGCCCTATTGTGCCATCATTATCATCAATAACCTTGCCTGTAATTAGGCGAACATCAATATCAAGCTTTGATAAAACTAACTGAAACGCACGAGAGTACCCCTCACAAGCGGCCTTACCAGTAATGAGCGCACCGTATGCATTGTTTACATATCGCCCGCTCGTGTCATCTGTATATCTGCATTTTGATATTATATAGTCATGCACAAATTTTTCTTTTTCATAGTCGCTTTTTAGTTTATCTGTTTGTGCTTTAATGTCGTTTACCGCTTTTTCAAGTTTTAAGGTATTGCTTTCACAAAGCTCTATGCTCTCCTTATACGTCGGTATAAAGTAAAACTTTCTTCCTGTGCTTATAAGCTTGCAGTCATCTCCAAGGCAAAGCATATCTGGGTTATCATAAGACAGGGCCGAGAAAACGTCACTCAACTGCTTTTCACTAAGTTTTGGCACTCGTATTCTTTTCGGATGCTCCTTTATTTTTTGGAGAATAAGTGAATACGCCTGTTTCCCTGTATCGTCAAGACTTTCATACGAATATCTAAAATAACCTGTTCCTTTCCCGCTTTCGGGAATGCTGTAGGAGGTAAGCTCATTAGAGTTTATTAAAACCTTATCTAAAATTTCTGAAAAATGCTTACCTGCACCCATAAACATGGCAGACACTATAAATATAGTTACTATAGCAAAAAGAGCCTTTTTCTTTCTCATTTACCGCCCTCCGCTGTGCTGTTTTGTGATGTACCTTCTTTTATTAAGCTATCAACAACTTCAATTTTAATTATATCATCACTTTGCGCAAAATGCTCTAAACTGCTTTTTGCGTTCATAAAATCAACAGCTGTTATATCACTTTCAGTATAATTTATAAGCGTGCTAAAATACGATTCAGAGTTTTTTGCAAATTTATCATTAAAATATGATTTTACAGCAAACGGTAATAACAAAGCATTTTTATTTGATGATTCGCCCTTATATATAATAGTATTGTATTTAGCAAGTCTTAAAACTGTATCGGGTGAAAGAAGCTGCTCGCCTTTAGGTATATCTAACACAAGTTCGTCTGTTTTATATTTTAATTTTTCTTTTTGTGTATAGCTAAGGTCACCCAAATATTTAAGTGCATTTAGTACATTTGTGTCAGTCATAATAACATAACGGTCTGCCGTATCTCCAACAAAAGCTTCGGCGGCAGTTTTAATGCCCTGTACACCAAGGCTTGTAAAGCTTTTTAGCATTGTTTCTATTTTACCGTTTTGAGATACATTTTCTAAAGGTGAAATAGGCAGCACTTTAATACTTTGGCTTTGAGGCTCTACTTTTATATAAAAAATACTTCTAATCTCTTTTCTATCCTCTGATATATGCGCAAATAAAAAGGATGCTTTCCCCATTAAAACTTGCTGCTGTGTTTCAGATACATCACTTTCTGTAGTTGTATCTGTCTTCGTTTGTTTAACGATGTTCCCAAGGTCATAATCATAATACCGTAAAAGCATAAGAAAGGATAAAGAGCCGATTATGAGCGAAAAGCATACGAGTGTAACGGCTAAAAACACTTTGTTTTTGTTTTTAGCCGTTTGCTGACTTTCAAAACTAAGGCCTTTGCGATTTCTTTTCATTTTTCTCCTAACACTTTATATAAAAATTGTTTTCTTTTTGCAAATCTTGTTGCTATTAATGTAATTATACCCATTTACCTTATAAAACTCAATACCTAATCAAAATTTAAGGTGTACTGCAAGAGGCACATAACCCGCCAGTTTTAAGCATACAAATTAGTGATAGTTACAAAGGAGGGCTTGCTTTGGGAGATTATGTTGATATAAGAGCAATAGAACTGGGAAAATATATAGTGAATAACAAGGCAACGGTAAGAGCTACGGCAAAAGAGTTTGGAATAAGCAAATCAACGGTTCACTCAGACGTTACAACAAGGCTAAGGCGCCTTAATCCACAGCTTTTCAGTCAGGTGCGCAAGGTTCTTGATATGAATAAAGAAGAGCGCCACATAAGAGGTGGCATAGCCACAAGAGAAAAGTATAGGGGATATAGCTTAAAATAATTAAATTATAATAACTCACAAGTTTATAATACATAAAAAGTCAAGTTTAATCTTGGCTTTTTTAGTTGGCAAAATAGGCGAAAAAAATCGAAAATTTGCTGATATAGCTTTATATCTTTAATTTCTATGAAAATTTTGATTTTTATTTATATGAGTGGCAATACTTTCATAAAGGAGTGTTGATTGTGGGTAAAAGAACTATTATTTCTTTTTCACTTTTTTGTGTACTCATATTTTCATTGATAATAAGGCTATACGTCATTACTAATAGCGGCGCCTTATCGGCGGCAGCACAAAACAGTGTAAAAACTATTGATGTGGGGGCTACAAGAGGAGTTATCTATGATAGAAATATGATTCCTTTAACAGCAAGCGAATCATACACATTAGCGTGTGTTTTACCTACAGCACGTGCAATTACAACGCTAAAAACAAATTTAAGCGGCGAGGATTTTGAAACGCACTACAAAAAACTTTCAGAAGGCTCACTCGTTACATTTATCACTGAAAATCCTGAAGACTTTTCTAACTGCCCTGATATTACAGCCTTGAAAGTCTATAATCGTTACAGCAAAAATCAGGTTGCCCCGCATATTGTGGGCTATCTTTCACCCGATAAAAAAGAGGGGGTATATGCAGCAGAAAAAAGCTATAACGATTTTTTAACAGAGCACTCTGGCTCTCTCGTTCTTGCTTACTCTGCAGATGCGCTGGGGCGCGCCCTTAGCGGTGCTGACGCCGAGGTAAGAAACATTAACTATGCCTCAAAGTCTGGTATTGTTTTGACTTTAGACGTAGCAGTTCAGCGAATAACAGAAAACGCCCTAAAAAAGGCGGATTATTTAACGGGCGCTGCCGTTGTACTTGATATAAAAAGCGGTGAAATTCTCGCTTTAGCATCTGTCCCCTCTTTTGACCCAAACAATTTGTCTGCTGCTTTGGCAGATAAAAACGCACCCTTTGTAAACAGGGCAATTACTAATTATAGCGTAGGCTCTGTTTTCAAACTTGTAATAGCGGCAGCTGCGCTTGAAAGCGGAATCTCTACAAATTTTAAGTACAATTGCACAGGTTCGTGCGTTAAAAGCGGGGTTAAAATTAACTGCCATGATAAAAAGGGGCATGGACTAATTGGTATGGAAGAAGCGTTTTCAGTTTCTTGTAATACTTATTTTATAAACCTTGCAGAACAAATTAAAAAAAGCACACTTATAGAATATGCAAATGCCTTTGGTTTTACTGCCATGTTTGAGCTTATGGACAACTTTTTTACAGACACAGCAAAGTCGCCAAACATTACAGAGCTTGACAGTGATGCTGCCGTAGCTAACTTTGCGTTTGGTCAAGGCACACTTTTTGCCACACCTTTGCACCTTGCTGCCTGCTATGCTGCCGCTATTGGTGACGGGGTATACCTTTCGCCCACTTTATATAAAGGCAATGTTGATGAAGACAAAAACTTTACCCATTTGGCAGAAAAAAGCCTTCCGAAAAAAGTTATAAGTGAAAGCACATCTAAAACTTTGCGAAAGTTTCTTCTGACAACCGTTGAAAACGGCGGTGGAAAAAACGCAAAAAGCGATTATTTCTTGTGCGGCGGTAAAACTGCAACAGCACAAACAGGACGATATGTTGAGAATAATAAAGAAATACTCAACTCTTGGTTTATCGGCTTTTTTCCATATAATAAACCTCAATACGTTGTAGCCGTTATAAAAGAAGACGGCATTTCAGGCTCTCTTGATGCCGCTCCAGTATTTAGAGAAATATGCGAAAATATATTTAAGCTAAAAAAGAATAACCCTAATGCCAGTTAAGATAGTGAAGCTCCCCTTTAGTTTTAAGGCAAGGAAAGTTCCACTGCCTTAAAACCTCATACACCGCAACAGCGGCAGCGTTTGAAAGGTTTAGGCTTCTTGCATCATCTTTTATTGGTATTCTAACACAATTTTCACCGTTTTCTACAAGAAGGCTCTCCGGCAGCCCTTTTGTCTCCTTGCCGAAAATAAGATAAACCTGATTTGGGTATATAATATCACAATGTGTTTTTTTCGCTTTAGTTGTAAAATAGAAAAATCTGCCCGACCTATTTTCCTCAAAAAACTCTTCTATAGATGAATATTGTGTTATATCAAGCATATGCCAATAGTCAAGCCCAGCTCTTTTCAGCTTGCTGTCATCTATCTTAAAACCCATGGGACCTACAAGATGAAGCCTTGCATTTGTTGCAGCACATGTTCTTGCTATGTTCCCTGTGTTTTGCGGTATTTCAGGCTCTACAAGTACTATATTAAGCTCTTTCATAGCCCAAGCTCCCCCAAAAGAAAGGGAATACCCCTTTCAAAGTCAACGCCATAGCGCATATCTATATTAAACTGTCTTGTGCGTTCTATGCAGTTTAATACGTAGTTAGCGGCTATTCTCGAAGAGTCATATAAAGAAAATTTATTTAGCAATGCACCCGAAAATGCACTTGCAAACACATCGCCTGTACCATGATAATGCCCGTCTATCCGTTTTGTAAAATAGTACTGTGTTTCACTATCATTTGCCTTTTTGCAGGCTACACCTAACTTTTTTTCATCAAAGCTAACACCTGTAAGCACAACACTTTTTGCACCTGTTGATAAAATCTTTTCTAAAAGCTGCTCTATATACTGCTTAGTTTGAACAGTGCCTATATATTCTGTATTAGTCATAAATGCCGCTTCTGTTATATTTGGTATTACAATATCTGCTACAGCAGAAAGCTGCGTCATCTCTCTTGCAAACTCCATATCAAAAACTGAATATAGTTTACCATGGTCTGCCATAGACGGGTCTACTATTGTTATTGTATCTTTCCTCTTAAATGTATCAAAAAAGTTTTTTACTATTTCTATTTGCTTTATACTTCCTAAAAAGCCACTATAAATAGCGTCAAATTCTAATTTTAATGATTTCCAGTGATTTATAAATGGAACCATGTCTTCCGTTAAATCACGAAAAGTATAGCCAGAAAACCCGCCTGTGTGGGTTGATAGAATGGCTGTGGGCAGGCAAACCGTTTCTATTCCGCAAGCTGATATAACGGGAATAGCTACAGTGAGCGAGCATTTTCCAAAACCTGATATATCATTAATCGCCACCAACCTTTTTTGAGTTTCCATTTAAACATCTCCTTAATGCGAAAGAACAATTCAATAAAGTTTATTATAACAAAACAATGCTATTTTGCAAGTATTTTTTATTTGTATTATAATCTTGATTTTTTAGGTTAATATAAAAACAAAGTAGGAAAGGATTGATTTTATGAGCAAAAAAACAACACCTATTATTTACGGTCTTGGCGCTGTTATGGCAATTGGTACTGCAGCTGCAATCTCAAGGGCCGGTAAAAAAAGGTCTATGAAAAGAAAAGTTAAAAAAACAGCAAACAAAGCTTTTAATGCCGTTGGCACCATGCTTGACAATTTGCCAGGCCCTAAATAAGATATGAAAAAGATAACTGCATTTTTACTTTGCCTTTCTGTTTTCTCTTTTTTCGGATGCAGCATAAAAACAGGGGTCATACCAGAAAATAGCATAAGTAATACGACAATACCTGAAATCTCATCAGACAGCGGCACAGTAACCACCGCACCCTTTGCAAAACCAATGACGGCAGGCGGCATACCGCTTAGTAAAAACTCTATTTATGGTGAGAATACAGGGACACAGGATACTCATACAGGGCTTTCACCTTTACCTATAAGGGTGTTTAAGGTTAATGACCCTGAAAACACAAAATCACTTAACAACACTGAAAGAAGCCACTCGTTTGGGGTGCCAAAAAATGAAAAGGCAAATAGTATTTCGATAGAAAATCAAGAGTATTATTCGCAATACGGCGCACTAACACTTAATACGAGCGGCGAAAAGATAATATATTTAACTTTTGATTGCGGTTATGAAAATGGATTTACAGGAAGAATACTTGACACACTGCTTGAAAAACAGGTCCCTGCTGCTTTTTTTGTTACGCTGCCATATTTAAGGTCAGCTCCAGAACTTGCGGCTAGAATGATTAAAGAGGGGCACATTGTAGGTAACCACTCTAACAGGCACCCAAACTTTACAACTATATCAAGAGCCAAAATGGCAGAGGAAATACAGACTGTTGATGACTATTTAAGACAGAACTTTGGGTACTCCTCCCCCTATTTTAGATTTCCTGAGGGCACTTGCAGCGACAACTGTTTAGAGCTTGTTTCCTCTCTTGGCTACACAAGCGTGTTTTGGTCTGCCGCATATGCAGATTGGGATACAAATAAACAAAAAGGCGCCGATTATGCCTTTGACTCTGTAACATCAAGGCTTCACCCTGGTTGCGTGCTGCTTTTGCACGCAGTGTCTTCAGACAATGCAGCTGCTCTTTCTAGAATAATTGATTACGCAAAAAATAGCGGCTACACATTTGTACAGCTTGACTATTAGTATTTAGCCTTTATTTTAGGTCTTACTCTTTATTGACTAAGGCCTAATTTTGATTTATACTATTATTAATTTATAATACAGTATAGATTTTCGGAGGCTATATGGATTCTTTACAAAAAATAAAATGGCATATGTTCAGGTTAAAGTTTGAACATGAGGAAATACGTATTGATAAAAAAATAGGCGGTAAAGCACTTAACAAAAGGATTGAAACGGAATTTGCCTCTAAGGGCGCAAAAGATACTCAAAGCACAGATTACCGATTATTAGAACCTATATTTGAAAAGGTAACCCTTTCACAAAATGATAAAGTTGTAGATATTGGCTGCGGTCAAGGCAGAGTTTTAAGCTACCTTATAACAGAAAAAGGCTTTAAGGGCAAACTCGTTGGCGTAGAGCTTTCAGAAAAAATTGCTGACTTTACAAAACAGCGGTTTCAAAACTTTCCGCAAGTAGAAATAATAAATGGCAATGCCGTCAAAAGCATTCCCTCTGACGGCACAGTATTTTATTTGTTTAACCCGTTCACGGGTGAAGTTTTAAGGGATTTTCTCAGCAGTTTTGAAAAAACCATAAAGCACCCTGCCACAATAATTTATACTGTTCCTGTTCATCAGTCCGAATTTGATAACAGAAGATGCTTTTCGCTTGATGAAACTTTCTCAGTTGAGCGCAGTTATATTAAATACAATACTTTAGTAAATATTTATAAATACAACCCAAATTTTTAAGTCGTACTTTCGTTTAAAAAATTTACGCCGTATCTGTTATGATACGGCGCTTCGTTTTTAATAAAGCGGTGCTATTGTCATGTCTCCACTAGACTGTGAAAACTGTGGATAAGACCAGTTAGAGTTTACAGTGGCGTTTGGTGTTTCTAACAGCCAGAACAGAAAATCTGATTGCTCTGTACCATAACTGCACCCAACATGGGGCGAGTCTTTAAAAAACCATGTGCTGTTTGGAAATAATGCACTTTCTGCATTTATAACACCATCTGCCGATACATAGGAAGAGCCGCTGTTTATAACTTCATCATCAAAAGTTTTGCCATAGTTTGCTACTGTAGCGCCAAGTGACATACCTTTTGCGTCAAGCGTGCCGTCTCCGTTTTGTGCTGCCCTCTCATGCAAAGGAATGCCAGGGAAATTGTAAGAAGTGGTAACAGCAATATCTACACCATTATTTTTTGCCTCTTTTAAAAGCCCGTCACGGTTTTTCATCATCTCTTGAATTTCGTCAGTCTTTTGTATAAAAAGTTCATATTCGTCTTCTTTGCCGCCAAACATAAATTCTACTGCACTGCTATAATCCTCTGGCTGAACGAGCGCCCAAAGAGATAACATATGCCCGAAAGTATCTATTAAAAATTCATCAAAAACTTTTCTTTTATATGTTTCAACAATGTCATTTGCAAACGATGATACAGCGCCGAAAACCCCAAAAACATTCAGTACATTTATAAGGGGCAGCAGCTCACTGTCTTTCACCTGATGCTCTACCATGTTAAATAAAGCCTGTGAATCTATAACGACTTTACCCTGTAAAAGGTCTGAAACTAAATCAACCCCACCTGCAGTAGAGGATATGAACACGCATTTATTAAGGTTTTCATAGCCATACTTTGTCATATAAGCCACAGTCATTACTCCGCCCATGCTGCAGCAAACAAGGTTTACTTTTGACTTGCCCGTTTCTGCAATTGCAAGATTTACTGTTTCTGCAATTTCGTCAGCTATGTCAAGAGGATTCATGCGCCAGTCGTATGTAAAATAGTAAACATTATCGCCGCCGTAAAGCTCTGCTCCTTTTTTTACTATGCCAAGCTCGTTAATGTTTTCATATTCAAAGTTAGGGTAAGAGCTAATAGCGCCAGGGTACCTGTGCGGGCTAACATTATAAATAGAAGCGCCCGTATTATCACACGCAAGATTGCCTAAAATGCTTTTAACATATACTAAGGCTTGGTTTATCACACCGTCGAAACTGCCGCTTATTCCTGCTAAAATCAAAGTTTTTATAATCCCTGTAGCATCAATTTCGCCAAGTGCCGGCCGCTCATTTTCTGTACCCTCGTCAATATAAAGACCTGAAAAGTCCATACCTCTTACTACTACTAAAGGATACTCCGGAGTGCTTGACAAAAACCCTTTTGCCGAGACAGGAGCCGCTGTACTAAATAGGAGTACAACACATAAAACAATGCCGGTAATTCGTTTTTTCATTTTCTTTACCTCCGACGCTAAAATATACATATATAGTATCACGCTTTACCACTTTTTTCAAGTGAATTTTTATCGGATTGAATTGTTGAATTCTTCTTATATTAGTTGTATAATGTTACCTAACTAATTTAAGGGTGGGATTTTACAGTGATTTCAAAGGAAGATTGGAAAAATATAAGAGGTTCTCAAAAAAAGCCTGACCATATTATGTTGAGCATAAACGGTAATCCGGAAACTTCTATGACCGTAAAATGGAGAACTGATGTCAGTGTCAAGTCAGGCTATGCCTCTTATCGTGAAATTGGCAAGACTGAATGGAAAAAGGCAGAAGCTGCATCGGAAAACTTTGTTACTGATATGGACGACAGTAATTATCACTGGGCTGATATGACGGGCTTAAAGCCCGATACTAAATATGAATACTTTTGCGGCAACGATGAATATTACAGCGATATACATAGTTTTAAGACGGCAGTAAAGGATACTGCAAAGTTTAGCTTTATAATTCTTGCGGATACGCAAACAGGGTCGCCTATGCCGCCGCCTGATTATTCGCATCTTGGCGATTTTCTAAGAGAAATACTTAAAAAGCATCCTGATGTTTCTTTCATTATGACGGCAGGCGACAACACAAATTGCGGTCAAACGGATATTCAATGGACAGGGCTTTTTGAGGGACTTTTAGGCATTATAGAGTCTATACCATATATGATGGCAGTTGGAAACCACGATGATATGGGGTTTGAAAACTATTTTTTAGGAACGGGCAAATATTATTC
>DASRNG010000007.1:0-2940 GCA_035647555.1 Oscillospiraceae bacterium
AAATATTTCCAAAAGCAAGAGAGTCTCTTTGCGAGTTTATGGGCAATAAAAACGGGCTTATTGTTGTCACTATTTCTTTCTTTATGGGTATGTTTGCAATTGCTCTTATTGATAAATTAATACCGCAAAAAAACTTAGACTTTAATCATTCTCCAGATGAGAAAGAAAGAAAAAAGATATTGCGCATGGGGCTTTTTACCTCCGCCGCAATAAGCATGCACAATTTACCAGAGGGGCTTGCAACATTTTTAACGGCTCTGCAAGAGCCAAAAGTTGCAGCGCCCGTTGTTGCGGCTATCGCTATACATAACATACCTGAGGGTATTGCCGTATCAGCACCTATTTATTACGCTACAAACAGTAGAAAAAAAGCTTTCGTATACTCATTTCTTTCGGGTCTTACAGAGCCTTTAGGTGCTATTATAGGGTACTTACTGCTCATGCCATTTCTAAACGGTGCAGTGTTTGGAATAGCCTTTGCTGCTGTAGCTGGGATTATGGTTTATATATCTATAGATACGCTGCTGCCTACTGCAGAGCAGTACGGAGAGCATTCACTCTCTACAAAGGGAGCTGTTTTAGGTATGATAGCAATAGCAGTGAGCCTTTTAATATTTGCTACTTAAGAACAATTAAAAAAACGCCCGTACAGGCATTTTTTTAATAATATTTGTTCTAATAATACTTATAAGGTTTGTAATTTATTGCATTATAAAACTCTGAAAACTTTGCTTTTTCAAAATTATCTCCCTCTGCGGAGAATGAAATTTTATATAAATTGTCGTTATTCATAAATATTAGTACAGTTGTTTTATATGGCTCTATACCCTCTTTTGTTAGCTCATAAACCAACCGTGTAGCCTTTGTATTAGCGGCAATATATTCAAAGCTATCTTCTTTTAGGGTAAGCACTCCGCCCTCTTCTTCTTGTGCTTTTCTTAATAATTCAAAAAGACCTAAGAACTTTTCTTTATATTCTTCAATAGATGGCTCGTCTAAAACCTCAACAGTTAGTTTTGCATTAGCTGATTTATTAAAATATTCTTCATGTACACGAGGAGTTGCCTCCCACCCTGATGGAAGTGTTAGGGTGTAAGTAGGAGTTTGCACGTATTTTCCAGTAACAATTCTATCTGGAAATAAACTTGATATCGTGTGTGGTACACCAGATTCATCTGTTTCTATGTTACCGCTTTCGTCTGTTTGGTAAACTAATATGTTACCATCACTGTTAAGAACTGTGTTTTTCTTTTCATCTGTAACAGCTATCATAGTGTTGCCTGCAGGGTCAATATAAATTGCCTTGTTTTTGCAACCTACGAGTATTGTTGATAAAGCTATAATTGTTATAGTTATTGAAAAAATTGTTCTTTTTTTCATTTTTACCATCCTTAGATAATACGCGTAAAGCTTGCTTTATTGTGCCGTTGTTGTATCAAGGGGGCTTGTTTCACGATTTTCTTCCCATACAAATGTAAAGGATGTGGTATCTTTAAGAATAAGCCCAACCTCTATATCACCATGTTTTTCAAGAGTATTTAAACCTTTGGCACTTACTTTAACGTCTGATGTTTTACTATATGCCACACTTAAAAGAGTGTCTGTAAGTCTGTCTACTGTGGCGCTTATTACAGAGCCTTTGTACATAGCGGCATAATCTTTAACTTCTAAATATTCAGATATTTTCGCAAGCTCTGGTGAGTTTAGCAGCGTTGCCTTATCTCTTAGCTCAAATGCCTTAGCAAGCGTTGCACGAGACTCTTCTGGAATATCATCAAATGTGATTGTAATATAATATTTATCGCCAACTTCATTCATAACAGCACTTGAAATATCCTCTGTAGTTAAAGCAGATGACCATGATTCACCTTTTACAAAAAACACTTCATTATTTTCGTTGCCATATGCCACAGAACCGCTCTTTTTTTGAATATCAGTCAAAATAAGACTTTTAAGCCCTGGCAAAGAATCAGCAAAAGATTTAAGATTTTTATCCTCCTGCCCGCCTGGTTTTGTTACTGTTAGTGATTTATCATCAACTTTAAGCTCCTGCTTGTAAGAAACAGCTGGTGTTTTAGTTTTTACAGAATTTACGAGAGTGTTGAAATATGCAAGAACTTCCTCATTGCTTTTTTTAAGCTCTGTTCTGCCCTCAGTGTGCTGAACGGTTTCTGTGGTGTGTACAAACTCATCATCAGAAAGCTCACACGACGAGAGGGTAAAAGTCATAGAAACGACGATAAGTACTGCTAAAAGCGCTATAAAGGATTTCTTCATAAAGGATATACCCCTTTCAGTTTTATGTCTTATTTTAATGTCTTAACATAAGATTTTTTTACCTACCAAGTATAACATATTTACAAGGCAAGTTACAACCAAAAAATACAAATTTTAATATTTATTAATAATTAACAGTTTTATTTGTATATTTTAGTAATATTACCTAAGCCCATGTTCATCAAATTGAAAAATTGCTGAAAGTGCAATAAAAACACCTTTTTCAATTGCTTTAGGCTCTAAGTTTTCAGCGGTATCTTCTTTTGTATAATAATGTTTGCAAGAAGATAAGTCAACTGCGGTTAATGTGGCGGCTGCAATCCCCTCTTTTGCTGCCACTTTTGAATCAAAGGGTAAACTGCGTAAGCTTCTATGTGAAATTTTTTCTATCCCTGCCTCTCTTGCGGCATTTTCCATTAGTTTGCTTGCACTTTCATTTGTGCCATATATCGCAAGCTGCTCTATATCTTTTATTGTGTCAAACTCAAGAAAGAGTGTGTCTTTTACTTCACTTTGCTTATTACAATTTTTGAAAAACTCTTTTGCACCTATAGACCCTGCATTTTTTGAGCCTGTGAGCAGTGCTGTTACCTGTGTATTCTCAAATCTAATATCATTATCAGACAGAAACTTCATACAGGCAAGTGCGGTAAACGCACCGGT
>DASRNG010000008.1:0-2928 GCA_035647555.1 Oscillospiraceae bacterium
AATGAATGTAATGCAAGCTTGAAAGACGTTTTCCAAAAAGATTTAAACCATAGGAAAATACATATAAACCATCCTGAAACAATAAAAAAATGTAAATCTTACTACCAATACGACCAAAACTTACGAGGACACAATAGCCAAGACCAAAGATATTTTGATATATATTCAAAATGCAACACTTTATTGGTGTCGAGTTCGTCTATACCTAAAATAAAAGTTGGCGAAAATATTTGGCTTGCAAACCCATTAGAATGTGAATTACTTCAAACATTACCTAAAAACTATACACAATCTATTTCCAATTCAAGGCGATATTCAGCAATCGGCAATGGTTGGACAGTTGATGTTATAGTACATATTTTAAATGGATTAAAGGAGGAGTTGTCAAGATGAATGATGAAAAATTAACTCAACTAAACGAGTTGTCGGAGAAAATTAAAACAAAAAAAGCTGTATTAAAAAAGATAGATACACTCAGCGTGAGAAGAGGCATTGTGATTACTGACTATAACAGTGGAAGAGTAGAAGTTCCCGAAGAACTTAGAAACGTATTTTTTACGCTACTAAGAGATTACCACCAAAAGCAATTGGATGCCCTTGAAAAAGAATTTGAGGAGATGTAAGGAGAAGTTGTCAAGTGAAAATTTTAGTCGCCTGTGAAGAAAGCCAAGCAGTGACAATAGAGCTACGCAAATTAGGACACGAAGCGTTTAGTTGTGACGTTATTGAATGTTCCGGAGGTCACCCAGAGTGGCATATACAAGCTGATGTGTTACCTCTATTGGGTGGTAAATGTGAATTTAAAACCGTTGATGGTATGTTACATAATATAACCGACAGATGGGATATGATAATTGCACATCCACCATGCACATATTTATCAAATGCAGGTGCGTGCAGACTGTATCCACAAAAAGGTACGTTAAATAAAGAACGATATCAAAAAGGCGTGAAAGCGAAAGATTTTTTTATGCAATTTTATAATGCGGATTGTGAACGTATAGCAATTGAAAATCCAGTGTCAAGCAAAATATTTAATATGCCTTTACATACGCAAGAAATTCAGCCATATCAATTCGGGCACCCATATACTAAAAAAACAAGATTATGGCTTAAAGGCTTGCCAAACCTGCAACCGACAGAACCAATTACACCTGTTGGCCCATATGTACCCGCTGGCACTGGCAGAAAAAACCGTAGTAAATACGGATCCGCCAAGCGTGGAGAGGATGCTAAAAACAGAGCAAAAACATTTCCAGGCATAGCAAAAGCAATGGCTGAACAATGGACTAAGGAGGAATTGTCAAGATGTTAATTTACTGCAGTCACAAATTCGGTGGCAAACTAGAAAACGCCAAAGCTGCCGAATTAAAGATAAAAAAACTACAACTAGAGAACCCAAGCGATACATACATATCACCGATACACGCGTTTGGGTTTATGTATAACGCCGTCAGTTATGAGGACGGCATCGGAATGTGTTTAGATTTGCTGGCGAAATGCGACAAGATGATCGTCTTGTCGGAGTTGTCAAAAGGGGTTAGGGCAGAGATTAAATATTGCATTGATAATGCAATCCCGTATGTGTTTGAGGAGGAATTATAATGAAATATAAAGAAATCTGTAATGAGCAGCTTAACGAACTATCCATTGAACTGATGAACAGCGGCATGCCAATGCATGATGTATCATGTTTGACGTTGGATATTTATGTGGTGATTAAAAAACATTTAGAGGAGGAAAGCAATGAAGTTAATTAATTTAACACTTACAAATTTTAAGGGTGTCAAAGAATTTGTACTTGACGCAAACGGCGGATCCGTTTCAGTTTTTGGAGATAATGCCACAGGGAAAACAACACTTGCAGATGCACAATGTTGGTTATTATTTGATAAGGACAGCAAAGGTACTAAAAACTTTAGCCCTAAGACAAAAGATGAAAACGGGCAAGATTTACATAACATTGAAAATATCGTTGAGGGGACTTATTTAATTGACGGTGCAAAAGTAACTTTTAAAAAGGTTTTTTCAGAGGTTTGGAAGAAAAAAAGAGGAACAGTGACACCGGAGTTCAGTGGGCATACAACGGATTATTTTATTGACGGTGTGCCAGTAAAAGCAAATGAATACGCTGACAGGGTTAATTCACTACCTCAACAGACATTACTAGCTTTGTCCTCACCTACATATTTTGCAGAGGAATTGCCAATTTCTCAAAGGCGCGAAATGCTAATGGAAATTGTTGGAGATATTACAGATGATGAGGTTATCGCCAGCAATAAGGATTTATCAGGGTTAAAAGGCTTGCTTGACGCTCATAGTGTTGAGGACTTTTTGAAAATTTCAAAGGCTAGACTGACGGAAATTAACAAGGAATTGAACTCAATGCCTACGAGGATTGATGAGGCAACTATGGCAATACCGGAGGCTGTTAATGTTGAGGAACTAGACGCTGAAATTAAGGTGTTGACGGATAAAAAGCAAGAGTTATCATCTAAAATTCTTGCTAGCCAAGGCGAGCAATTAGCGACCATGAGAACAGAGATTGCAACACTAAAAGCTAATCTTTTAGAGGGTGAAAATGCTCATAAGCAAAAGTATGCAGATATCAACAGTGATATTAACGAGCAGATTAAGGCTGTTGTTAGTAAGAGGATTGTCTCGGATACGGTAATTAGTAATTTAAAGGCTGATATTAACAAGCAAGAGAGAGAACTCAACAATTTAAATAACGATAGGAATACTTTACTTGCTGAATATACAAAAATATCTAAGCAGGCATGGGCGGGCGATACTGTTTGCCCTACTTGTAGCCAAGCTTTGCCGGAGGGTGATGTTGCTAAGGCGCAGGAACAATTTAACGTCAACAAGAGCAATAAGCTTTTAGAGCTGAACAAAAAAGGCAAAGAAAATTGTTCAAAAGATTTG
>DASRNG010000009.1:0-27587 GCA_035647555.1 Oscillospiraceae bacterium
GGGCAGACAAAATGCCAAAAATCCCGTATTTTCGTGACAGAGGAAGAATTCTTCTTATCATATAACAAATAATCTCCTTTATGTTAAAAGCAGTAATATTATACCACAAAACTGAAGGCATAGGCCTTTATAAGCAGCAAAGCCGCTGGCTGTGCCAGAGCACAGAGTTTTGATGATACAATGTTCTTGCAGGAAAATCTTTAATTTTTCAAAATGCAAAGCATTTTCGGCAGATACTACTCTGCCGCTGCAAGAATATTATACCATACTATCTTTTTATAGACAAGCACATGCGGATTATGCACCTTGTACAAATTTATCGCCTTACAAATTGACTTGTTTTAACAAAATACTTAAAAAATGTATTGAAATTGGCTATAATATTTGGTATTATAATATAGACCGCAAGAATAAAATGTATATTTTGAAAAGAAAAAGAGCGGTCGGCAGACATTACCACTAAGCGGGGTGAAAGAATGAAAAATAGAAAGACAGAGAGTGAGAGGGATTTTCCTCTTTATGTATTCCATCAAGGGAACAACCATATGGCGCATGAGTTTTTCGGTTCGCATAATATAGGCTTAGATGAATTTGTTTTTCGTGTTTGGGCGCCTCGTGCAAAATCTGTTTCTGTAGTAGGGGATTTTAACGATTGGGACTGTACCGTGTCTCCAATGGAAAGGCTAAACGATGAGGGTGTGTGGGAATGTACGGTATCTAATGTAAAAAATTATGATGCTTACAAGTATTCCATAAACACATCTGACGGTAGAGTGATATTAAAAAGTGACCCCTATGCAATTCATATGGAAACAAGGCCTGCTACGGCATCAAAAATATATATAAGTGAGCCGTATAAATGGGGCGATGAAAAGTGGCTTAAACAGCGCAAAAAGAAATCTGCTTACAATTCACCTATAAGCATTTATGAGCTGCACGCTGGCTCATGGAAAAGGCATAAGGACGGCAATTTTCTTTCATACAAAGAGCTTGCAAAACAGCTTATTCCATATGTAAAAGAAATGGGTTTTACACATATAGAGCTTATGCCGCTTGCAGAGCACCCTTATGACGGTTCGTGGGGCTATCAAATAACGGGCTATTTTGCCGTAACTTCAAGGTACGGCACACCGTGTGACTTTAAGTATTTTGTGGATGAGTGCCACAAGGCGGGTATAGGCGTTATTATGGATTGGGTTCCGGCTCATTTCCCGAAAGATGAGCAGGGTCTTTATGAGTTTGACGGTCAACCGCTTTATGAATATGCAGATGAGAAAAAGGGCGAGCATAAACACTGGGGTACAAAAGTGTTTGACTATGGCAGAAAAGAAGTGCAAAGCTTTCTAATTTCTAACGCATACTTTTGGCTTTCACACTATCATATAGATGGGCTTAGGGTAGATGCTGTAGCCTCTATGATTTATCTTGATTACCAAAAAGAAGAGGGAGAATGGACCCCTAACATAAACGGTAAAAACGAAAACCTTGAAGCCGTTGCATTTATGCAAAAGCTTAACGAAATGCTTTTTGAAAGTTTTAGTGACACTCTTATAATAGCAGAGGAAAGCACGGCTTGGCCTATGGTTTCAAAGCCTGTATATCTTGGCGGGCTTGGCTTTAACTTTAAGTGGAATATGGGCTGGATGAATGATATTTTGAAATACTTTTCGCTTGACGGGTATTTTAGAAAATATAACCATGACCTTATCACTTTTTCATTCTTTTATGCCTTTTCAGAAAACTTTGTTCTTCCAATTTCGCATGATGAAGTAGTCCACGGCAAAAAATCGCTAATAGAAAAAATGCCAGGTGAATATGAAGAAAAGTTTGCAGGAGTTAGAGCGTTTTTAGGTTATATGTACGCTCACCCCGGCAAAAAACTGCTGTTCATGGGGCAGGAGTTTGGGCAATTTATTGAGTGGGACTATGAAAAAGAGCTTGACTGGCTGCTGCTTGACTATGAAAAGCACAGCAAACTGCAGCAATGTACAAAAAAACTGAATGCCTTTTATAAAAAAACGGAGGCACTATGGCAAATTGACTATAGCTGGGAGGGCTTTACGTGGCTTGTTAGCGATGATTGCGACAACTCTGTTATCGCCTTTTTACGAACAGATGAAAAAGAGAAATCTTTAATGGCTGTATGCAATTTTACAAACGTAGGGCGAGATGTTTACAGAATAGGCGTACCAGAAAACTCTGTTTACGAGCTTGTTTTTAACTCAGATGATGAGGAGTTTGGCGGTAGCGGCAAAAAGCTTAAAAAGACATATAAGGCAGAAAAAGAGCCAATGCACGGGAAAGAATATAGCATAGAGCTAAAACTTCCGCCATTGACTACAATTTACTTAAAAGAAAAACCATCAACAAACAAGAAAAAGTCATAAAATGAAAGGAGATTTTTATGCCGAAAAAAACAGAATGTATAGCAATGCTGCTCGCAGGCGGGCAGGGTAGTAGGCTCGGTGTTCTTACAAATAATATAGCAAAACCAGCAGTACCCTACGGTGGAAAATATAGAATTATAGATTTTACACTATCAAACTGTGTAAACTCTGGTATATACACCGTTGGGATACTAACGCAGTACCAGCCGCTTGAGCTTAACAACTACATAGGCAATGGGCAGCCTTGGGACTTAGACAGGGCAAGAGGCGGCGTGCATATTTTATCACCATACCAGCAAATAAAAGGGACACAGTGGTACAAAGGCACAGCAAACGCAATATACCAAAACATAAATTTTATAGAGAGGTACTCACCAAAATACGTTGCCGTTCTTTCGGGTGACCATATTTATAAAATGAATTATGCCAAAATGCTGCAATACCACAAGGAAAAAGATGCTGCTTGCACAATAGCAATGCTTGAAGTGCCGTGGGAGGAGGCGTCCCGTTTTGGTCTTATGTTTACAAATGATGACGGTACTATAACAGATTTTGAAGAAAAGCCGAAAAATCCAAGAAGCAACAAAGCATCTATGGGTGTTTATATGTTCACTTGGGAAAAACTGCGCAAATACCTTATTGATGATGAAAAAATCGAAAGCTCATCAAATGACTTTGGCAAAGATGTGATACCTGCTATGCATAAGGCGGGAGAAAAAATGTATGCATACCCGTTTTCAGGGTACTGGAAAGATGTTGGCACGATTGACAGCCTGTGGGAGGCAAATCTTGATTTACTAAACCCCAAAGCTAACATAGATTTAAGTGACAACTCGTGGAAAATATACGGCAGAAGCCCAGCCTCACCCCCACAGTATGTAGCAAAAGATGCGGCTCTTCAAAACTCTATTGTTACACAAGGGTGTGAGATAGAGGGCAGTATAGAGTACTCTGTTTTATTCTCTGATGTAGTGGTTGAAAAAGGGGCAGTTGTGGACTATTCTATAATAATGCCAGGCAGCACAGTAAAAAAGGGCGCTGTTGTGCAGTATGCAATTGTTGCAGAAAACACCGTTATAGGAGAAAGCTGTGTAATTGGTGAGAGCCCGGAGAGCATTGGAAATATTGAAGACTGGGGAGTAGCAGTAGTAGGAAATGGTGTAACCGTTGGCAAAGAGGCAAGAGTAAAGGCAAAGTCTATGATAAGTGATGATGTGAAAGAGGGTGACATTGTATGAGGGCTAAAAATGTATTAGGACTTATTTATTCCAACTCACACGATGAATGTATAAGCGAGCTTACCGCAAGGCGAACTATGGGTTCTGTACCTTTTGGCGGCCGTTACCGTCTTATTGATTTTACCTTATCAAGCTTTGTAAATTGCGGAATTACCAAGGTAGGAGTTATAGCAAACAGCAACTTTCGCTCACTTATGGACCATTTAGGAAGCGGCAGACCGTGGGACTTGTCACGAAAAAGGGACGGACTTTTTATACTGCCGCCATTTAATGCGGTAGATGCAGACAAGGGCGGGGACAGAATAGCGGCTCTTAGCCGTGTTATGGATTTCATATCAAGCTCAAACGAAGAATATATATTAATATGCGACACAAACACTGTGTATAACATGGATTTTTCAGAGCTTTTTGAATACCACACGCAAAAAAATGCAGATATTACAGTGGTTACAAATTACGGAAAGATACCACACCTTAAAAATATAATGGTATTTGACTGTGAGAGTGACGGCAGGGTAAAAGATGCTGCTGTAAACCCAAAATCAGAAAAAGAGGCAAAGTATTCTGTAAACACAATACTTATGAGAAAGTCGCTACTTGAACGCCTTGTAGGTGATGCTACAAGTTACAGTTATGAAAGCTTTGAAAAGAATATAATACAGCAAAATGTATCAAAGCTTAACGTTTATTGCTATGAGGCACAAGGTTTCTGCAGGACGATAGACAGCAAAGAGTCATATTTTGATGTAAATATGGAGCTTTTAAATCCTGATATTAGGGCAGATTTATTTAACAAAGAAAGACCTGTATTTACGAAAATTAGAAATGACATGCCTGTTAAATATGGTCTAGGTTCAAATGTGTCTAACTCATTAATTTCAGACGGCTGTATAATTGACGGCACAGTTGAAAACTCTGTTCTTGCAAGAGGGGTACGAGTATCTAAAGGTGCAGTTGTAAGAAACTGCATTTTAATGCAGGACACTTTCGTAGGAGACGAGGCAGGGCTTCAGTGTGTTATAACAGACAAAAGCGCAATAATTACACCGTATAAAACGCTAAGCGGAGCAAAAACATACCCCATATACATAGGCAAAGGAATAATAATATAAAATATAAAAAGACGTTAAAAGCACGAGGGGAGCGATATTTATGAATGAAAATTGCCCTATTTGCGGGTGCAAAACAGAAGAATTTGATTTTGTTGACATTGACACACAGTCAGGAGTTTTAAAAGTTTGTGACTATTGCGGCAAGCAAATTAACGTGCTACAGGCGGCAGATGTAAAAGATGCCGAAAGTTTAGAAAAAATAAAGCCGAAACTTAGATGGCTTGATGCGGCAATTGAAAAGGACGAGGAAAGCAGAGGCGAGGCTTATGAAAAAGAGCTTATACGCCTACAAAGCAAATTCCCAAAAGACATTGTTCAGTTAGAGCCAGAGATAGGCAAAGGAAGCCCTGCACCTATGGGGGCAGGGGAAAGCTTTGAAGCTGACAATAATAGAATAACACAGCTTGAAAGAAAGATTGAAAGCCTTGAGGCAGAGTTTCATAAATACAAAAGAAAAATGATTATTAGAAGCATAGCAGAGCTTGTTGTGCCTGCAATAATACTAAGTATTGTTGCAATAATCTTCTTTAAGTCAGACCTATGGGCAGATTTATCGAGCATTATACACTCTGCAACAGGTGGGTACAGCTTGTTTTAAGCTAACTTGAAAGGAGTATTAAATGAAAGTTTTATATGCAACAAGTGAGGCGTTGCCATTTGCAATAAGCGGAGGGCTTGGCGAGGTGGCAGGTTCACTTCCGCAAGCACTTAGAAAAAGGCTTATAGGCTGCCGTGTGGTTATGCCGCTTTATGGCACAGTTGACCCAAAACTGAAAGAAACGATGAAGTTTATTACACATATATCAGTGCCAGTTGCATGGCGCAGGCAGTATTGCGGTATTTTTGAGGCAAGGGCAGGCGGGGTTATATACTATCTTATTGATAATCAATACTACTTTAAGCGTGACGCTCTTTATGGGCATTATGACGATGCCGAAAGGTTTGCGTTTTTCTCCCGTGCTGTGCTTGAGATTATTCCGATTATAGATTTCAAGCCTGACATAATCCATTGTAACGACTGGCAAACAGCGCTTACACCGTTTTATTATACAACTATGTATGCAAAGCGTGACGGGTATGAAAATATTAAAACAATCCTCACCATTCACAACATTCAGTATCAAGGCTCTTACGGCAAAGAAATTGTAGATAATGTTATAGGTGCAGACAATGAGCATATGAATCTACTTGAGTATGACGGCGGCATAAACCTTATGAAAGCTGGCATAGAATGTGCAAACATAGTTTCAACCGTAAGCCCCACCTATGCAAAAGAGATATTAGACCCTTGGTATTCGCACGGGCTTGACACTATATTAAAAGAGCGCTCGTGGAAAATAAAAGGCATACTAAACGGTATAGATACTGAAAGTTATAACCCCGAAACAGATAGTGACATATACGAATTTTACTCTGCGGATGATTTAAGCAAAAAGGCAGTTAATAAAAAGAAGCTTCAAGAAAGGCTTTCTCTGCCACAGAAAGAAGAAACACCCGTAATTGGCATGGTGACACGATTAGTCTCTCACAAGGGGCTTGACCTCGTAAAAGAAATACTTGACGACTTTCTTTTACAAAATGATGTGCAAGTTGTAGTGCTCGGCTCTGGTGAGTGGCAGTATGAAAACTTTTTTAAGGAGATACTTGAAAGATACCCTGAAAAGTTTTCATTAACCTTAGGATTTGTTCCAGAGCTTGCAAGAAAAATCTATGCAGGCAGTGACATATTTTTAATGCCCTCTAAAAGTGAGCCGTGCGGACTTTCGCAAATGGTGGCACTGCGCTATGGCACAATCCCAATAGTGCGTGAAACAGGCGGCCTTAAAGATAGTGTTACCGATAGTGGAGACGGAAAAGGAAACGGCTTTGTGTTCTCGTCTTATAATTCTGATGATTTGCACGGCACATTAAAACGTGCGTGTGAGGGCTATAGTAATAAAGAGGGCTGGGAAATTCTTGTTAAACGTGCTATGAAGTGCGACAATAGCTGGGGTAAATCTGCAAGAGAATATATGCGCCTTTACAGAGATATACTAAAATCTTAAAGTGTAAATATATAGAAAATCCAAATACCATAAAAACTGTTTACGACAAAATACACAAATAAATCTATGCCGAAAGGTGTAGATTTATTTGTTTTTTCGGTATTTTTTATGTTTTATTGTTGGTAATAAAATATGGTGAAATATTTCTATAAATGCTATTGACAAGATGAAAATGTTATCATATACTAATAATAGTTAGCGTATGCTAACCAAGGTTTGAAAGAAGTTAAATCAAAATTGTGGATTAAGGATGTGAAGCGGTATGTCAAACTTTTTAAATACATTACAAAAAGGCGAAAAAGCTAAGGTAGAGTCTATAGATGCTGGCAAAGAAGCAACTAAAAGACTGTATGAAATGGGTCTTAATACACATGCCACTTTGTGCATTTTGAAAAACGATATAGGGCCTATACTTGCAAGTGTAAACGGCAATAAAATTGCAATTGGGCGAGGTCTTGCAGGCAAAGTTGTGGTATCAAAGATAAAACAGTGAGAGGGCTCGTTTGAATGGGGAATAAGAAAATAGCGTTAGTTGGAAATCCCAACAGCGGAAAAACAACACTCTTTAACACTTTAACAGGTGCAAACCAACATGTTGGAAATTGGCCTGGTGTAACAGTAGAAAAAAAAGAGGGTAAGCTAAAGCATCAAAACACGGAATATGATGTAATAGACCTGCCTGGCATATATAGTCTTGGCGCCTTTTCAGAAGATGAAATTGTTGCAATGGATTATGTGCTTTCAAATGATGCTGATGTTATAATAAATGTAATAGACTCAAGCAATATAGAAAGAAACTTGTACTTAACCTCACAGTTGTTAGAGATGGGTAAAAACCTTGTTATTGTACTTAATATGACTGATGAGGCTGAAAAACGAGATATTAAACTTGACGTTTCGGGGCTGTCAAAAATACTCGGCGTTCCTGTAATTTCTGCCATAGCCTACAAAGGCGAGGGTAAAAAGGAGATTATAGAGGCTGTAGCTAAGGCGGCTTCAAAAAAACAGTCTTATGATAACCCTATTCAATATAATGGTAATGTACGCCACCATATTGAGCATGTGGAAGAAATATTGAAAGACAAGGTAATACCATATCCAATAAAATGGGCAGCAATTAAAGTTGTAGAGGGCGATAGCCACATATTAAAAAGGCTTGAGCAGTGCGGTATATGTAAGGAAACTGTTAAAGCTATAAAAGAGTTTCACAAGTTTCATAGTAAAGACAGTTTTGAGCTTGAGATTGTTGACTCACGCTACTCTTTTGCAAACAGCATAGCAAAAGCTACAGTGTCAAGGCCCGAAAGGGAAGTGGAAACACTTACAGATAGAATTGACAAGATTTTTATAAACAAATATTTGGGAGTTCCGATATTTGCGCTTATTATGCTCATTGTGTTTCAAATAACCTTTGTTGTTGGTGAGGAGCTTTTTGGTGGCATAGCGGTATCTTTAATTGAAGGCCTTAGCGGTGCTGCTGAAAACCTTTTAAGTTCAATAAGTTCCCCCCCATGGCTCATATCTTTCGTTATAAATGGCTTATTTAATGGTGTTGGTGCAGTTGTTGAGTTTGTGCCGCTCATTACAGTTTTATATTTGATGTTAGGCTTTTTAGAGGACAGCGGATATATGGCAAGGGCCGCCTTTGTTTGGGATAATCTTATGAGAAAGTTCGGTCTTCAGGGCAAGGCATTTATTTCAATGATAATAGGCTTTGGCTGCAATGTTCCTGGTGTAATGTCTGCAAGAACAATGGACAATAAAAAAGACAGAATGATTACAATGCTCATAAACCCATTTATGTCTTGTGGGGCAAAAATCCCGATATATACAGTGTTTATAGCAGCCTTTTTCCCAAATCACGGAGCATTAGTCCTGTTTTCTTTATATGCCCTTGGGGTAATAGTTGCCCTTATAATGGCAAAGATATTCAATAGCACCCTCTTTAAAGGTGAAAGCTCATATTTTATTATGGAGCTGCCGCCTTACAGGCTGCCAACAATAAAAAACGTATTAAGAAATATGTGGACAAATGTATCTGGATTTATCGTTCGTGCAGGCACGCTTATTTTTGCAGTAGTAACCGTAATGTGGGTTTTAGCGGTGCTGCCTGCCTCGGCAGAGCCATACAGTCAAGAAAGTATTTTAGGGGTAATCGGCTCATTTTTAGTACCCCTTTTCAGGCCAGCAGGTTTTGGAACATGGCAAGAATCCGTTGCGCTTTTCGCTGGTCTTCCTGCAAAAGAAGCGGTAGTTGGCACCCTGAGCATGCTTTATGCAGGAGAATATATGGAAGAGGGTAAAGTTTTAGTAGATGCCATAAGAGAGAACTTTACGCCGCTTACAAGTTTGTCATATATGGTAATGGTTTTGCTGTATACACCTTGCGCCGCTGTGCTGGGGACTATAGGAAAAGAAACGAAATCAATTAAATGGACTGTTTTTACTGCCCTTTATACATTTGCCATTGGGTGGGTAGCGGCAGTTGCCGTTTATCAAGTCGGAAGCTTATTAGGATTCGGTTAACTTAAACGGAGTTGTTATTATGTTAAAAGAAATATTAAAAACGATTTATAGCAGCGGCTATTTTTCTAACAAAGATTTAGCAAAACAATTAGATGTAACAGAAGAGGTTATTGTTGATGTTATAAATCAGTTAGTAAATATGGGTTATTTAAAAAGAGAGGAAAAAGGCGCTGCCTGCCCTACGGCTTGCACCCGCTGCCCTTATTCACAGTCTTGCAATAAAGATATTATGGAGACGTACCAAATTACAGAAAAGGGAATGTCAATTGTATAAAACAGTTGAGTCTCACTTAAAACATAAAAAATAAAATCTGCCGCACAGGTCGGCAGATTTTTTATATAAACTTTAGAATATAAGGCAGGTAAAATTGCTTTTTCGTAAAGTTTTGATATAATAGAGAAATAAGTTTAAGGGGTCACTGCTGTTTCTTGAACAGGTATTTTTAGTGCAGAGTTCTTTTTAATAAAATCCTCCATACTTTCTATTAGCGTTTCTATACAAAGGGGCTGTGCACCGCCTTTTCTTTTAACGCTTACAGCCCTTTCAGGAAAATTGTGCAGTATTTCCTCTGTTAAAGCAAGAGCTAAATGGTCTGTTGTTTTTATTGGCAGGTTAAACCAGCGCTTTGGTATGTAACCACTGCGGGAAGCGGCTACAAGAGTGCGGTATATTGATAGTGCATATAATAAAGTTATCTGCTCGCCCGCATTTGCGCTGCCAGCATTACACCTTTCAAGGCTCATAATTGAAGCTCTGTATACAGTAGATGGCGAAAAGTTGTCATCATCAGCACAGTCCTCAAGCTCGTTTTCAGACAAGCCGTTTCGGCTAAGGCTTCTGCCTAAAAGGTAATCTGTAGTTACCTTATAATAGTCAGCAGCGCGGCACAAGAAGTCAAGCCCGCATTCTCTTATACCTTTTTCATAATGAGATAAAAGAGCCTGAGATATATTAAGGTCTGCTGCTGTGGTTTTTTGGTTTAGTCCTTTCTCTGCCCTTAGCTGTACGAGCCTTTCGGGAAAAGATGCCATAAAATCAATCCTTTACAAAAAGTTATTATCAATACATTAAAAAGAGGTTGTTTAGATGAAGTGTTACCGTATACATTTAATAAGGCATGGCACAAATAAAGGTGCCATAGAGGGAAAATACATAGGCCATACAGACGAGCCGCTTTCACAGCAAGGTAGAAAGGAGCTTATAAGCCTTAAAAATGACTTTATTTATCCAGACTGCAATGTAGTTGTGTCAAGCCCACTGAAAAGGTGCCTTGAAACGGCGAAAATTCTTTACCCCAATAGAGAGCCTGCCATTATGAGGGGGTTTTCAGAATATAATTTTGGAGAATTTGAGGGGCTTACAGCAGATGAGCTTTCAAAATACCCAGAGTTTACACAGTGGCTACAGGGCGGTGAGGAGGCTGCTACCCCAAGCGGTGAGAGTAACGGTGCTTTTAAGATGCGTGTACTAAAAGACTTTTTAAGCCTTGTAGAGGGTCTGTTTAAGACGGGTGATAATTCCTGCGTGGTAATAACCCACGGCGGAGTTATTATGACTATTTTATCCGCTTTTGGAGTACCAGAGCTTCCAATGCATGAGTGGCTAACGCCTTGCGGCTGTGGATACACAGTTCAAATAACACCTTATATTTGGTCAAAGGTAAATAAATTTGAAGTAACAGCGGAGATACCGCTTAGTACACATGAAAATAAAGGAGAAGAAAAAGATGAGTGATTACAGGATTTTTGCAAACCATGCACACATTTTCCCCAAAGGCTCTAAAGATAATGCTACTTTAGACGACCTTAAAAAGCTGATGTATGAGTGTGAAATTGAAAAGGCCGTTTGTTTTGCAACATTTAAAGAGCAGAACACAAGAGTAGGGGAAGACGCTAATACTAACAGGTGGCTTGCAAAAGAGATTAAAGGCGAGCCTAATTTAGTAGGTTTCGGTACAATAGACTTTGAGATAGGCGGTTTTACAAAACAAGTTGAGGAAATAGCAAGCTTAGGGCTAAAAGGCATTAAAATTCACCCTGCTTTTCAGGAAGTAAAGGTAAACGGAAAAGAACTTTACGAGGTATATGAAACGTCAGTAAAGCATGATTTATTTTTATCATTTCATACGGGGCTTCATTGGCACCGCCTGTCCGACTACCACACACTTTTATGGGACGAGGTGGCAAGTGATTTCCCAAAGCTTCGCTTTTCTATGGAGCATATGGGCGGCTACAGCTTTTTTAAGGAGGCACTTGCCGTTATGAATAATAATGGTAAAACGGTGTTTGCAGGCTGGACATCAATAGACATGGGTGAAGATGTGTTTGGTAATGCACGGCATGGCTCATGGTCACTTACTGATGAGCAGCTTTGTGATATAATATACCAAACGGGCGAAAACCGCAGCATATTCGGGCTTGATTTTCCTTATAACTCTGCCGAAAAGACAAAAAAGTCAATAGACAGAATTAAAAACCTGCCTATCACAGAAACGGCAAAGCAAGCGGTACTCGGCGGCACGCTTAGAAGCGTTTTAGGCGTAGAGTAACACAAAGGTTAAAGCATCTTTTCTGCCGCCTCAACAGTTTGCCTCATAAGCATTGCAATTGTAACAGGACCTACCCCGCCAGGAACAGGGGTGTAAGCGCTGCTTTTAGAAGCAGCGTTTATTAAATCTATATCCCCAACATTACCCTTGTTGTAACCAGCGTCAATTAAAACAGCACCTTTTTTTATCCAGTCCGCCTTTACAAAAAGCGGCTTTCCTACGGCGGCTACTATAACATCAGCACGCCTTACAACTTCAGGCAGGTTTTTTGTTTTAGAGTGTGAAACTGTTACAGTTGCATTTTCATTAAGTAGAAGTGCCGCCACGGGCTTGCCTAAAATTGCACTTCTGCCTATTACTACTGCCTCTTTACCCTCAAGCTCTATGTTATAATGCGAAAGAAGTGACATAATAGCAAGCGGAGTAGCACTTTTATAAGCGGGAAGCCCCATAGACATTAAGCCAAATCCTGCGGTGTTTACACCGTCAACATCCTTTTTTAGGGATATGGCATTAAAACAGGCATGCTCGTCAATTTGCTTTGGTACGGGGTGCTGCAGTAAAATTCCGCAAACATTTTCATTTTCATTTAATTCATTAATTTTAGCAAGCAGCTCGTCTGTCGTTGTATCTTCACTCATTTGAACTTTTAGTGAGGTCATTCCAACTCTTTCGCATGCGTTTCCTTTCATGCGCACATATGTAACGCTTGCACTGTTTTCGCCTACTAAAATAGTGGCTAAAACAGGTGTTTTGCCGCTTTTTTCTTTAATTTTAGAAACACGCTGTTTTAACTCGTTTTCAACTTGCAAAGAATATGCTTTTCCATCAATAATAAGTGGCATAAATCCTCCTAAAAGTGTTATAACTGTTTGTTTTGCTTTTTCCAGTAGTATGAATAGTAAAGCCCTTTTGGGCGCTTTGTATCAGATGCGTTTACAAGCCTTTCAAGCTCACACTCAAGCTCTTGTGATTTCTGTTTTGCAAACTTCATAACACTTAGCTTGTCATCATCAGTAGCGGCAAATTCAGCCATATTAAAAAGCTTTGCCTCTAAATCATCTCTTTTTAATAAATATTCATCTAAAAAAGGAGTGCCGCCGCCCAATAAACCACGCCGCACTCTTTCAGAGCGCTTCCAGCTTGAAACTGCCTTTTCATGCTCATATTCACCATAAAACATGCTATTATCATCTATTAACCAATACGGCATAAAAAGAGAAACACACGGTAGAGATGTATTTGAAATAAAGGCGGTACTATCATTGCCTTTCGACCTTAATATCATACTACCCGTTGTTTGGCTTGAGATTATGCCGCCGGCGTGCATGCATATGCTATACATGCTGCCGCCTGTAAACCCTTTTGTTTTTTTGTTGCCGCAATGACTGCGAAGAATGTCAAGAACTGTTGCAGTTGTTATATTGCCATTATTTTCGCTAAGGTGCGCCATAGAAAACTGCTGCCGCAAGTTGCCCTTTGAGCCATATGAGAAAAGTTTGTCATCAAACCGCTTTTTAAATGGGACACCGCCGCTTAAACTGCTTTTATCATAATTATCCTCAAGCGTTAAAGCGTTTGAAATACTATAATAATCGTCTATTTTCTTTAGCGCCCAGTGTTTGCCTGCCGTTTCAAGAACAAATGCCTCTTTCCTGTCTGAAATTATAAAAGAGTTGTGGTAACGCAGGTTTTCTGTATACCCTGCTTTTCCGCCTTGACCGTAGCGAAGTAAAAGGTCTATTATATAGTCTGCTGCCTTTTCTGCTGTGTCACAGCACTCTAAAGCAAGCCTGAGCCTATCCATGCCAAGAAGGGCAGGCTCTTTTAGCTGTTTTTCTTTAGTAAAAACAGCCTCATTCCCAATTACAACGCCTTTGCTGTTAAAGCCCATTTCTGCGCCCCATATCCAGCTAGGTTTCATCAAAAGAACCTCATGTATCTGCTCTTTTGTTTCTACCTCAATATACGTACATTTTTGTTTTGTGCCAGTTTTTCTTGTGCCTTTTGAAAACCTTTGCAAGATTAAAGGCTCGTTAGGTTCTCTATCACTGTTTTTGCCAAAAATTATGTAGCCGTCAGCAGTAGCGGGCGGCACCGCTATTAAGGTGTCACACATAGTAAACCCTCCTTTATAAAATATGTAAAATGCATATTATATACTTTCTGTATAATTATATCACTATAAAAAGTAAAAAACAAGCAAAAACATTAAAAATGACTTAAATGTGAAACTTAAAGCATATTGACATTATCTTATTTAATCTGTATTATAAAACAAATCGGATTTACAAATAATTAGAAAAATAGGAGGATAAAAAATGGTTGAACAAGTATTTAAGCTATCAAAAGGAAATGACAAGGTGATTGAAAAGATAGTATTTGACGAAAATGTCCACTATCTTCATATGATACTAAATAAAGATGATAGATTACCAGAGCATTTTTCCAATTCAAATGTGTATATGACAGTTATAAGAGGAAAGCTTTCCATAGGTCTTGACGATAATGAGATAAATGAGTATGAGGGCGGCACACTTCTCAAAATCCCGTTTAAGACTAAGATGAATGTGAGAAATCTTCATGATGAAACATTAGAGATAATTGTTGTGAAAGCGCCAGCGCCAACAGAGTAAAAATCCGCTAAATAAAACAAGAAAAAGGGAGTGCTATATTTTAGCACTCCCTTAAAATAAGTGTTTTGGTTTTAGTATTTGATAAATTTATCGCCAGGTACGCCGCAAATGCTGCATCTCTCTGGTACAAACTTTTCAATGTTTCCGCATGTGGGGCAAAGATAATAGAAAACCTCTTCAAAGTCTTCAAGGTTATCAAGCGCCTCTTGGTAAAGCCTTGCGTGAACTTCTTCAGCTTTCATTGCAAATGTGAAAGTCATAACAGCAGCGTTATTTCCTTCTTCTTTTGCCGTTTCTACAAATGGAGGGTACATTTCTTTGTACTCATAGGTTTCGCCGGCAATACCGTCTTTAAGGTTAGCGGCAGTGTCGCCTACCATGCCTGCAACTTCAAAATGCTTTAATGCGTGAAGTGTTTCAGCGTCAGCTGCGGCTCTAAATAATTTTGCAGCATTGAGAAATCCGTCTTTTTCTGCTTTTTTAGCATATGCTGTATACTTTCTGTTAGCCTCAGCTTCACCTGCAAAGGCGGCCATTAGATTATCATGTGTTTTATTTTTGTTATCGCTCATTTTATCATTCTCCTTATTTTCTAATCTTGAGATTAATTCTTCTACAGCCTCTTTCGGGAAATCTGGAAGTTTTTTACCCGTTAAAAGAGATTGCAAAAACTCCTTAGTATTGTCACTTTGCGGCAGCATAAACCCTGCCTCACGAAGTAAATCCTCCGCCATGATACGGTTTGATTTTTTAATAGCTTCTGCAAGAGTAGAGGGCAGCTGTGCTGCTATACTTTCCTGCTCTGATTTACTTTTTACAAGGGCTTTTAGTGTTCCTGTTACAGCGTTTGTTTTAACCTGCTGAGGCGGATAAACTTTTGGTACCATAGATATGGCGCCAGACGGGCAAGCGTCAGCACAGTCACCACAGCCAATACAGGTGTCAATATCTATAATACTGTTTTCAGTATCACTTGCACCAGTAGGGCAAACGTACAAACACAAACAGTCCTTAGTACAAAGCCTTAAATTTCTTACTGCATACTTTTCAGCCATATAAATTACCTCCCCTCCACCTTTTCAAATTTCCAGTTTGGAACCTTGCAAACAGGGCAAACTTCAGGCAGATTGTTTCCAACATATATAAAACCACATATTGTACAAACATAAACGCCTGTGCCAGAAAACATACCGTCGCCCTCTCTTTGGTAACGACCTATAAGAGATTTTAGTATGCGTGTTACCTTTTCACTCCATACCAAGGCACGTGCTGCGCCCCTGTCACCATCATTTTTAGCTGCTGCATTAGCTGCTGCAAACCCTTCTGAAAGGTCACTTTCAACAAGTGCAAGCAACTGCTCAAAATCCGCAGATTCAGCAGGAGCGGCTATAGACTCGTAATAGTCAGCCAGTTTTCTAAAAAGCGCTTCCTCCTCTGGTTTATACTGCTTTTCACAGCCGCGTGCAAGATTTGTGCAAAGAGCTGCCACCTCTAATGCGGATAGCTCTCTCATATCATCGTCATGCGCCTCATAAACAGGCTCTGCCTTTTGAGCAGGAGCAGGAGCACTGTCTTGCTTGTAAAACTCCGATTTTTCCGCCGTACATAGCGGGCACACCCAATCAGCGGGAAGGTCTTCCCACGCTGTGCCAGGCGCTACACCTGACTGCGGGTCGCCTGCGGCCTCGTCATATATGTAACCGCAGACTGAACATACATATTTTGCCAAGATGTTGCCTCCTTTACTTGTGATTTTTATACTTAAAAGATATTTTGCAAACATCTTTGTATATAAAACAATGAACTATAATGAGTACAAAGCAATAATCATTACAATAATTGTATCAGTAAAGCCGTCTTAATGCAAGTAAAAATATGATTTTTATGGGAAAAGTTTCAGATTATTGCAATGTTTTCATATGCGATTCTTCAATTTCCTTATCATTATCAAACAGATTAGGGTCTTTAGTCAGTAACCTAGTCACAAAGTCTGCCATTGGGCGAACCTTTACTAAATAAGAGTTAGCATCACCTATTTTAACAGCTTTTGCAATTCCAAGCTTTAGCATAGGCGAAAGCAGTTTGCCGTAATTTTGTGAAACATCACCTTTTGTAGAGCTATGGGGATAAATTTCACTATCAATAACCTTGCCATCCTTACATACAATTTTTATTTTTCGTGGCTTCTCGCTAATACGGTTTGGCAAATTTAGTTTTTCTTCTACACTGTGTATAAATGTATTTGTTGTAAGCGGTGCGCCTAAGAAAAGAATACTTGCATCTTCATCATACAAAGCAGAAAAACAGCCGCCCTTTGGGCACGGGGTAACAGCGCCATTGTCACGCTTTACAAAAGAACTTGCCCTTTTGCCCATAGCGGCAACAGAGTGAGTAGGGTGCATTGAGCGGTAACAATTTTCTCTTTTCATAAAAAGGTTTGTTAGAATACCAACGCAAGACGGCTCTGTTTTAGGGTTAAATATACCGTCTTTTAAGCTTTTAGATGACCATGAATGTGTAGGGAAAAGCAAAAGCCCATCTGCCATATATTCTATAAAAGCATCTAGAACTGTGTCAGCACCGCCTTTCACTTCTCCTATAGATTTCATAGATGAGTGAATAAGAAGTGTTTCAGTGCTTTGTATTCCAGCTTTTTTGATATCATCAATCAGTGAGTTTTTGGTGTGCATAGTAAGCCCTCTTTTTATGTAAATATATTAAAGTTTATATAAAGTATACCATAAACCCAAAAAAAGTAAATGCGCAAAACCACTATAAGCTGACAGGGGTCTAGGCCCCGTCAGCTCATTTTAATAAATAGGTTTTGACCTTTAGTAAAGATTATTTCCAATAATTATTTGCGGCGGCGACAGTTTGAAAATTGTTTGACACAACACCCGATACAAAAATTAAACTATTAGCGTTTCTTGAATATACTGGGCGAAGTCTCCGTCTTATTTCTGCCGATGGCTGTGTGTATTCTACCCCTTTTTGCGAAAGCTTTATAGCAAGCTCAAAACCTTCCTCTGGTGTGTTTGTTTTTAGTGATGTAAGCCATCTTTCCATAAATCTCCCTCCCTTGTCTGGTAGTTATATATCATATGTTTTGAAGTAGTTTTGTTTACTCTGCCTTTAGTTTTGTGGTATAATATTACTGCTTTTAACATAAAGGAGATTATTTGTTATATGATAAGAAGAATTCTTCCTCTGTCACGAAAATACGGGATTTTTGGCATTTTGTCTGCCCTTTCAATAGCTGCAGAGGTCTTTATTGAGGTGAGAATACCGTTCCTGCTTTCTAAAATCATAAATTTGGGTATATTGGGCGGGGACTTTGAAATAGTTAAGTCGCTTGGGTTAAAGATGGTGTTAATGGCGCTTTTAGCCCTTTTGTTTGGAGCTGCTGCATCAAGATTTTCCGCACTATTTGGAACGGGTTTTGGCAGCGAATGCCGCTTTGCACTGTTTTCAAAAATTCAGGAGCTTGCCTTTTCAAATATTGATAAATTCGGCACAGCATCACTTATAACAAGAATGACGACGGACACAAACATGCTTCAGGGCATAGCCATGATGTCTGTAAGGATTCTTGTAAGAGCGCCGTTTATGTTTGTTATGGCTGTTAGCTATGCGGTAAGGATTAACGCCTCTCTTTCAATCGTTTTTCTTTTTGTTGCCCCATTTATGGCGGTGGCACTTGTGCTGATAGGCAGAGCAGCACACCCTCGTTTTCGCCGTATGTTTGATAGATATGATAAATTTAACGCCTCTATTCAAGAAAACCTTATTGCTATAAGAGTTGTTAAAACCTTTGTTAGAGGGAGCTTTGAAAAAGAAAAGTTCAAAGAAAGTAACGAAAACTTGCGTGATGCGGCAATTTTTGCTGAAAAACTCATTATCTTAAACGGTCCTATTATGACTATATCCATGTATGTTTGCATTGTTGCAATTCTTTTTCTTGGCAGCCGCTTTATTGTTGGCGGAACGCTTGAGATAGGGGACCTTTCGGCTATTATCTCTTACGTGTCTCAAATACTTATGTCACTTATGATGGTTTCTATGATGCTTGTTATGTCTGTAATGGCGAAAACTGCGCTTTCACGTGTTGTTGCCGTTTTAGACGAAAACCCTGAGATTGATGACAGCGGCGCAAATGAGATGCTAAAAGTTAGGAACGGCTGTGTTGAATTAAAAGATGTTTACTTTAAGTACAATAAAAGCGGAGAGAAAAATGTGCTTGATAACATAAACATAAAAATCTCAGCAGGAGAAAGTATAGGAATTATAGGCGGTACGGGTAGTGCTAAATCTACTTTGGTTCAGCTGATTCCAAGGCTTTATGATGCCACGGGCGGAGAAGTTTTTGTGGGTGGCCGCCCTGTTAAGGAGTACACGCTTAAAAACCTTCGGGACAGTGTTTCAATGGTACTTCAAAACAACCTATTATTTTCTGGAACTATAAAGGAGAATTTGTTGTGGGGCAACAGTAATGCCACAGACGAGGAGATTGAAAAAGCGTGCAAGGCGGCAGATGCCTTTAATTTTATTAAGTCTTTTCCAGACGGCTTTGAAACAGACCTTGGTCAAGGCGGTGTAAACGTTTCCGGCGGGCAGAAACAAAGGCTTACCATAGCAAGGGCGCTTCTTAAAAACCCTAAAATACTTATACTTGACGATAGCACAAGTGCGGTAGATACCGTAACCGATAAAAAAATTACAACGGCTTTAAGGCAAATGAAAGATACCACTAAAATTATTATTGCACAAAGAATAGCCTCTGTAACAGAGTCTGACAGAATAATAGTTTTAGAGGACGGCAAAATTAATGGTGTGGGAACACACTCAGAGCTTTTAGAAAGCAACGAAATTTATAAGGAAATATACGTATCACAGAATCAAGGGGGTGCGCTAAATGGAACAGCCTAAAAAAAGTGAGGGCCAACAGCAAATGCCGTCAAGAGGCAGGGGCGGCCCTGGTATGAGAATGAAGTTTGACAAACCGAAAGATGCTAAAAAGACTTTTAAAAGGCTTATGGGCTATATCTTTCAACAAAAGCGTTCGCTTTATCTTGTTTTACTTCTCACTCTTTTTAGCTCTGCTGGCGGTGTTGCAGGAACCTATATGTTAAAACCGATTGTAAAACAACTTGAAATAATGCTAAAAGGCGGAGATACAGCGGCAGGGCTTTCAAAAATATCTATACTTCTTATAATTCTTTCCGTAATATATCTTTTAAGCGCTGCCTCTCAGTACCTTTATTCAAGAATAATGCTTAAAGTTTCGCACCGCACCCTATTTACTTTAAGGAGCGATTTATTCGGAAAACTTCAGGAGCTTCCTATAAATTATTTTGACAATAACACTCACGGCAGCATTATGAGCCGCTTTACAAACGATGTTGATTCAGTGAGAGAGGCTGTAAGCCAAGGAATAGTGCAGGTTATAACCTCTTCTGTAACTGTTGTGGGAACGTTTATTATGATGGCGATTTTAAGCCCGATTTTGCTTTCCTTTGTGCTTGTAATGCTTATGATTATGCTGCTTTCTGTTAAATTAGTTGGTAAAAAAAGCTCTGGCTTTTTTAGAGTACAGCAGCAAGAGCTTGGGAAAGTAAACGGGTATATTGAAGAGCATATTGAGGGGCAAAAGGTTGTAAAGGTTTTCTGCCGTGAGGATATTACTAAAGAACAGTTCAAACAGATAAATGAGCAGCTAAGAAAATCCGCTACAAATGCAAACACTTTTGCAAGCATACTAATGCCCATTATGGGTAACCTTTCATACCTAAATTATGCGGCAACGGCTACGTTTGGCGCAGCTTTAATACTAAAAGGTATTTCTTCGCTTGATATTGCCACTCTCGTTTCATTTTTGCAGTATACAAGGCAGTTTTCGCACCCTATTACGCATGTTTCACAGCAGTTTAACAACATTCTTGCGGCACTTGCAGGTGCAGAGCGTATATTTGCCGTTTTAGATGAAGCGGCAGAAGTAGATGAGGGAAAAGTCTCCCTTGTAAATGTTTCACAAGAAGAGGACGGCTCTTTATCTGAGTGTGAAAAATGCACAAATCACTGGGGCTGGAAAGAACCTGTGGGTGATGATGCATTTAACCTTATACCACTTAGAGGCGATGTTCGGTTTTCTGATGTAACGTTTTCTTATGACGGTAAAGTTGATGTACTTAAAGATGTTTCACTCTTTGCAAAACCGGGCGAAAAGATAGCCTTTGTTGGCTCTACGGGCGCTGGTAAAACAACTATAACAAACCTTATTAACCGTTTTTATGATATACATGACGGTAAAATAACGTATGACGGAATAGATATCAAAAGCATAAAAAAGGACGCATTGCGTTTCTCCCTCGTTACAGTTTTGCAGGAAACTCATTTGTTTACAGGAACTGTAGAGGAAAATATACGGTACGGCAGGCTTGACGCCACCTTTGAAGATGTTGTAGCTGCGGCAAAACTTGCAAATGCCCACTCTTTTATAACACGTCTTCCAAAAGGGTATAACACAGTATTAACTGGCAACGGCAAAAGCCTAAGCCAAGGGCAGCGCCAGCTTTTATCAATAGCAAGGGCAGCAGTTGCAAATCCGCCTGTTCTTATTCTTGATGAAGCTACAAGCTCTATTGACACACGCACAGAGAAACTAATTGAAAAGGGAATGGATAAGCTAATGGAGGGCAGAACGGTGTTTGTAATAGCTCACAGGCTTTCTACTATACGAAATGCAAATGCCATTCTTGTGCTTGATAATGGCAAAATAATTGAGCGAGGCAACCATGAACAGCTGCTCGCTCAAAAGGGAAAATATTATCAGTTTTATACTGGCTATTCAAAGCTTGATTAACAAAGCAGTTTTCTTACATCATATAAAAGATAGTCTGCCCCCGCTTTTTTTAGCTCGTCTTCACTTCCAAAGCCATACACAGCCCCAGCACTATCTACCCCTGCGGCTTTTGCTCCCTCAATATCAAGGTATCTATCACCTATCATTAAAGCCTTTGATTTATCCGTGCAGCTAAGAAGCTTTAATGCGTTTTCAATAAGCGCCTTTTTGCCTGAATTTGATTTATCTAAATCCTCTGCTGAAACGGCATCAAAATACTTGTAAATATCGAAGTGCTTTGATATTTTTTCAACAAATATAGTAGGTTTTGATGATGCTATTGCAATTTTTTTACCTTGCTCTTTTAGCTTTTCAAAAACTTCTACTACACCGTCATAAAGTGAGCAGTCAAGGCAGCCATTTTCAGAGTACTTTTCACGATACTTTTTAATAAGTCTTTCAGCAAGTTCATCTGTGGCACCATAAAAGTGTTTAAAACTATATAATAGCGGCGGCCCTATAAATCCATCAAGATTTTTCGGGTCGTTTTCTTCTATTCCATAAAAATTTAGTGCGTACATAACACAGCTTTTTATGCTTTTTTCGGTATCCATAATAGTACCGTCAAAATCAAATAAATAACAATCGTACTGTTTCACTTTTTTCCTCCTATATGTGAAATGATACTGCTTGCGGTAAATAGGCAGCGAATTTAATTAAACCCTAAGGTCTGCATCTATATCGCCCGTATAAAGCCTTTCTAAAATCGGCGTTACAATTTCATCTATAAATTCTGTTACCTGTGAGGCACTCCTGCCTATATATAGGTTAGGGGCAAGCACTTCATTTATTTCCTTTGCCGTCATTAAAAAGTCGGGGTCGGCTGCAATTTTTTCAAGCAAAGTGTTGTTTTTACCCTCAAGTTTTACATCTAAAGCCGCCTCGTGCGAATATGTGCGTAGTCTTTCATGAAGAGTTTGCCTGTTTGCACCCTTTTTCACAGATTTCATTAAAATATTTTCCGTTGCCATAAACGGCAACTTTTCCATAACACGCTTTTCTATAACTTTTTCATATACAACAAGCCCTTTTGACACATTTATATATAGCTCAAGAACTGCATCTGCGGCAAGAAATGCCTCTGATACGGATATTCGTTTATTAGCAGAGTCGTCAAGCGTGCGCTCAAACCATTGTGTTGATGATGTAAATGCAGGGTTAAGCGAGTTTATTATTATGTGCCTTGCAAGGGCGGACATTCGCTCACTTCTCATTGGGTTGCGCTTATACGGCATTGCAGAGGAACCTATTTGACTTTTTTCAAAAGGTTCTTCCATCTCCTCAAATGATTGTAAAATTCGCATATCGTTTGAAAACTTATATGCACTTTGAGCAAGCCCTGAAAGCATATTAAGAAAATATGAATCCGTCTTTCTTGAATAAGTTTGCCCTGATACGGGTACGCACTCTGAAAAGCCCATGTCTGCGGCTATTAGTTTTTCAAGGTTTTTCACCTTTTCTTCATCACCTGAAAAAAGCTCCATAAAGCTTGCCTGTGTGCCTGTTGTCCCCTTAGAGCCAAGAAACTTTAGCTCATTTAAGCGGTGCTCTGCCTCAACCGCATCCATGCAAAGCTCATTAATCCAAAGCGTGGCACGTTTTCCAACGGTAGTTAGCTGCGCTGGCTGTAGGTGTGTATACGCAAGGCATGGCACATCTTTATATTTTACCGCAAAGTCTGATAGATTTTTAATAACTTGTACTATTTTTTTTATTATAACAAGGGTTGCTTCACGAAGTATTATAACGTCTGTATTATCGCCCACATAGCAAGAGGTTGCACCCAAATGTATTATACCTGCCGCCTTTGGGCTTACTTTACCGTAGGCATAAATATGCGCCATAACATCGTGACGCACTTCTTTCTCACGTTTTTTTACTACTTCATAATCTATGTTGTATATCTCTCTTTCAAGCTCGTCTATTTGCTCTTTTGTAATGTCAAGCCCAAGCTCTTTTTCAGCTTTCGCAAGTGATATCCACAGCTTTCTCCATGTAGAAAACTTAAAATTATCAGAAAAAATGCTTTGCATTTCCCTGCTTGCATACCTTGCTGAAAACGGCGAAATATAGCCGTTCGCCCCTTTATCCATCAAAACACTCCGTTCTATTGGTCTATTATAATACTACCATATTACAATTTTGATTTCTATATCTTTACCTATCTTTTAATGTTTGTTAGAGTCTATAATCTTTCTTGACAGCTTCTTTGTTATAAAGTCTAATGGAATTATTCCATAACATTCGCCCTTTTTAAGCTCATAACCCATAAATTTTTTATTTACATAGTTTGCCGTTATTTTCGGTGAAAAAAGCCCATTGTTAGCGCTTAAATGATTTATTAGAAACTCATTTTCACTTGCCCTTTTTTCATTAAGGCATGGCAGTACATACTTTGACCACTTAGTTTTTGGCGGTACTGAAAAATCATCTTGCACATATGCCTTAAAAAGTACAGAGTCGTTTGCAGCAGAGCGAATTAATCTTTCATTTTTAACATCAGTGCCGCTATTAAAAAAATTTATTCCCGAATTCGTATCGTCAAACTTAAAATTTTCCGAAATAGGCGTGCGCCTTGCCAAAACAAGCTTGCCCCTGCACTCGTCAAGGCAGGGGTTTTTATTTTCTGTAAACCAAATATGCTTGTTTGAAAACACATATCTTTCAAACAAAACATCACTTGCCGAAACATGGTCTTTCCCATCATCAATTTGAAAATTCATAATAACTGTTTCAGACGGATTTTTCTTTACAAAGTGTGAGCAGTCACTAATTACGTCATCAAGCCATAATTTTTCAAAAGAAAACGCACTTTTTTTACTGTCTACAACCGAATGCACAAGCTTTAGCTTGCCTTTTGAAAGCTCTACTCTAAGGTCTAAATACCGAACACCAATCTCTAGCTGCTGTGCCACGCTTTTATCTTGGCACCTGCTAAAATAACGCAGCGGTATGTACTGTGTGGCACTATTGTGTGTGCCTGGTATATTAATCAGCGAAAGCACTGTATCTCCATTTATATTCTTCATCCACGCTTTTGCGTCCAAAACAATACCACCTTTTATGTGCTTTTTGTATGCAAAACAGCTTTCTTTCTTGCTATTAAGCTTTCATTTTTGCTGACTTCTTCTAAACTTAAACCTTTTTTCCGTACCATTTTTAATTCTTTTTATATTCTCGCGGTGACTAATTATTATAAGCATACTTATAATAAACGAAACCACAACACGAATTATAAGCACCTCTGAAGCGGGCTGCTCTATGCAAGCGGAAATTGTAACCCCCAATGTGTACGCTATGGCAGCAATAATTGACGCTAAAGAAACATACTTAAAAAGAAGCGCTACAAGGAAAAAGGCAATAAATACTGCTATAAAAACTACAGGTTCTGTTAAAAGCACAATTCCCGTTGTTGTGGCTACTCCCTTGCCGCCTTTAAATTTAAAAAACACTGGGAACATATGACCCAATACACACAAAAGCCCAGAGAAGTACAGCGTATAATCTGCGGCGCCAAAATATTTTATGGCAACACGTGCTGCCAAAACTGCAATAATTCCTTTTGCCATGTCCCCAAGAAGCACTATAACGCCCGATTTTGCCCCAAATGTTCTATAAACATTTGTAGACCCAGCGTTACCGCTTCCAAAATCCCGAACGTCTTTCTTATGAATTAATTTTGAAATTATTATACCAAAATTTACACTGCCTAAAAGATATGAAATTATAAGTATGAAAAAAAACGAAAAATTCATCATAGACCTCTTCCCAAATATAGTGTGAACAAACTATTAACTAGTGACATCTATATTACTATAAATTTGTTTGTTTGTAAATAGAGTGAATAAACAAAGGAGAAACGCTAATAAAAGCCTTTCTCCTTATATGTTTATAGATTATTGTTTAGAATATTCCGTAGTTTTTATATACGTCTAAAATGTTTGGTACAATCATAATAAATTGTGGCAGCCATTTTATAAATGCATAGAAAGCAAGACTGCTAATTGACGGTATAATACCCTCTAAATAATGACCCATACCCGTTGTGTTTTCATCAAAGAATGTTGCTTCATTTTTTCCAACTTCTTTGTTTATTGCAAACGTATCTACATTTATAATGTCTCCGCTATCATCTTCAAGAACATAAGCATTAAACGTTAATGTGCCGCCATCTATTGAAACACAGTTAAACATACTACCTACTATATTCTTTTCTTTTGTGCTGTCCCAATGAGAGCCGCTCCAATAATCTTCCTCAACCTCTCTTTGAATAACAAGAGCATCAATAAACTCCGTCTTCATAAAAGAGTCTGCAAGGAAACCACGAACTTCATACCTTTTTGCGCCTGCTGTTCCAACAAGAACATAAACTGTTCCATCTTCTCCATCTTCACTAAGCTCGTTACCATAAAGTGCTTTTGTGCGAAGATACATATGGTCGTGACCAGACAGTACAAGGTCTACCCCACATTCGTCAAACACTTTCGCAAGTGTATCTTGTAAATAAAGGGCATCTGGCCATTTTGCATCTTTACCAAGAGAATATGGAGATTTGTGCATAGCTACAATCTTCCAGTCCTTGTCCGTAGAGTTCATGTCATTTTTAAGCCATGTAAGCTGTGCGTTACTCATAGCAACCAGGTCATTAGTGTTAAGTACCGCAAAATGAGCGTTGCCATAGTCATATGAATAGTTAACCCCGTTGAGTGATTGCACGCTTTCGCTCGTATCAAGGCAGAACATATTGTTAAACCAGTTCCAAAGAAAAGCACCGTCATGGTTGCCTGCGGCAGGTGAAAGAGTTGTGTTAAGATTTAACTCATAAAACATCTCACTATATAAATCCCACTCTTCGTTAGTGCTGTCATTCGTATGGTCACCGCAGTTTATTACAAACTCAGCGCCTGGCATTGTGTTAAATGCCGCCCTTAGTGTGTTTGCGCCTTTTTCATGCTTGCCGCTATCGCTTTTTTCTGAAGGAACATGAACGTCAGATATAGCTATAAACTCAAATTTATCATCGCCATCATCCGTAACAAACGAGCCAAATTCACTCCAATTGTACCCATCACCTACACGGTATGTATACTTTATACCAGCCTCAAGCCCGCTAACTTTTACCTTATGCATGTACGAGCCTTCCCACTCTTTACACTCAATATCAGAAAGTGTTAAAGCATACGTGACATCCACTCCGTCTTTTAAGATTTGAACCTCCGTACCTGTTTCATTGTCCGTATACCAGCAAAAACCTTTAGAGGTTGTGGGGTCACCATTCATAACAACAGAAATTCTTTTTGGATTTTCTGCTCCCCAGTATGTAAACGCAGGCATAGCAAGAACACTCATTATAATAACCGCAGATAAAAGAACGGCTATTGATTTTTTTGTTTTGTTTATCACAAACATATCTCCTTTCATAATATTAGGATTCATTTCAAGTAGAGTTAGTATATCACCGTAGCATAAAAAAGTCAATGATTTATCAATGGTTTTTGTGCAAATTTTCAAAGCAAAACACAATGTTTTTTATAATGAATTTTAAGGTTTTAAATAAGAGTTTTTCTAATCATTAAAAGCTTTTATTTCCTTGACTTTTATTTTTATTTTTGTTATGTTTATTAAGTAAAAAATAAAAAGGAAGTGCTACTGTGGAGTATGTTGTATTACAAGTTACGCTGAAAGAAAAGTTTATTGGAACTGGCTCTGGCAACTTAACACAATTAGAAAATGTAATTAACACACAAGCGGCAAAAGGATATAGACTTCACACAATTTCAACTGCAAGCGCAAAAAGTAGTGGCCTTATGGGTGGAGACAGAATACAAGCCACCTTGGTATTTGAAAAGCTATAATATTTGTTAAAATCGGGGACACCCGTTTTTATAGTTGACAGTTGAAAACGAAAAGATGAAAGTGAGGGACGATAATGTCAAATAGCATTATTGAACCGAAAAGCTTTAATTTCGCCATAAGGATTGTCAAACTGAATAACTACCTCAATACTCAACGATTGTGTGGAATTTGAAAAAATTTTAGTCTCAATTATCAAAATATCAAAGCAAAACTCATAACTATCCACTTTCAATTTTCCACTTTCAACTTAATATGCGGATATGGCGGAACTGGCAGACGCGTTAGATTCAGGTTCTAATCGGGGCAACCCGGTGCAGGTTCAATTCCTGTTATCCGCACC
>DASRNG010000010.1:0-9983 GCA_035647555.1 Oscillospiraceae bacterium
ATCATCTTCAAGCTGGAATAATACATAAAATGCGAGCATCGCCATTTCCTCATCAGAATAGTTAATAACAACACGCTTAAATGTTTCCATAACACTGCTAACGCCAAGAAGATTTACTGCCACACCAAGATAGGGGGAAGCTTCTTTACCTATAGTGTACGCTACTGCAGCCTGCATTCTTTCTGTGTACTGTGCTGCTACATGAGCATATTCATACGCAGGGTCAAGCGCAAGCATACGGTATTCGTTTTCCCATTTCTCATATCCTGTTATATAAGATGCAACCTTAAAAATGTTAAGTGCAACAAGTGAATGAAGCGGTGCTAAAGCAATGGCAGAGCTTGTGCAAAAAGAGGTGCGGCTGAAGTTTGACCACGTTGTTGGCTGTCCGCTCCCGTCAACGAGCATATGCCCGTTGCTTGCAATATGTTCTGCTAAATTGTCTGCCGCTGTTATGAGTATTTCTTTAAGTTCTGGGTCTTCTGGTGCTAATATGTCATAAATTAGCTTAAATATAAATGTGTGACCGATAAGTTCATCTGCACTTGTATCGCCTTTATAAACAATGTCATCAGCAGTATAGTTAGAGCCTATAAGGCTCTCCCACAGGCGCTTTGGAACTTCACCAGAGGCATCAACTATAACTCCACGCAGGTTTTCATTGTTAATTAGATAGCTTGAATCAGTAGGAGGCTTAGCAGAAACACCCGTTGCGGTTTTATCGTCATTAACTCTCCAATAAATGTTGCCATGAACGCTATTATTTTCATCTTTTAGTGAATATGTTCTTGCTACAAAGCCTTTTACAAGCCGTGTTTGCTTTTCATATTCTACTGCGCTGTTTGCACTGTCTAAGGGGTTTGACCAACTGCTCGTATCAACCGCACAGTAATAGCCATCATTCATAAGAGTTTCGTCTGAGGCTGTAAGTGAATACCTGAGATACCCAGTATTAAAAAGAACAGCAGGACTTTTAGAGGGGATATAAACTGCACTGTTACCGCCCTTTATAAGAGCATCTGCTGAAAGCCAGCGGTCTTTACCCTCTCCAGGGATATCGCCATTTCTCTGCCTGCGTACAAAAGCCTCTGTCTCACCCGTTCTCATTGAAATGTAGTGGAGCATCAAAATAGCCTCGGCAGAGCGTGTTGCTACTTTCCGTGCATTTTCAATTTGCTCATAAGAGGCACCTGGGTCATCTCGTAAAACGGCATAGCGCATAAGCTCACCCGCCGCATACATCGCCGTCCATAGCCCGTCATTATCATCTTCCCTTGGGCGCCATTCATTATTAATATAGTTAGAGCTTGAAACCATTCCACGCCGCTCTACAAACCTTTGAGTGTTATCACTCATAGACTCTGCCTTTTCTGTTCCGCTCATTTTTATCATAGCTATATGGGTGTATCCGTTTGCCATCACTGTCCAAATGCCGTTTTCACTGTCAGGGAAAATTGCTAAAACTTTGCCATCTGTCGTGTCGGCAGAATAGAAATATCTGTCACCCATAAAGCGCTGCTCTTTATCCCTTTGTGTTGGGGCATTATTGTCTGTGCGCAGTACACCGTAATCTGTTATAACCCATACTGCACCATCTGCTGTAGCAGCACTTTGATAATTAGTATAATCCGAAGTTTCAGACACTATATTAGGCACCTTTTCACTGCCCTTGTCATATCTTGTTACGATTTTCTGTAGATTGTCTATCTCTTTTATGGCGCTGCCATCATAGTCTTTTATTAAATGTGTATTTTCAGCCCTCGTAGGCTCATTAGTAACTGTGAGTGTTATGCTGTCAGACAATTCGCCTGAAACAGCGGTGACAGTTGCCGTGCCAATGCCCGTGGCAGTTACTCTGCCCATTGTGTCAACCATGGCTACATCACTAGGAGATACACTCCATATAACTTCTCCCGTTTGCTCCTTGTCTTTAAATATACAGCTAAGTGCACGGCCCTCGCCAATACAAAGCTCAAAATCCTCTGGTACAAGAATCCTAAGGTTCTTTTGAGGAGAGCCAAACGCTGCAACAAGAGAAAGAAGCATCATAGAAACAGAAATAATCAGCGAAATAATGCGGTTAATCATAGTATCACCTCTGTATAGATTTGTATTGTTTTGCCATTTTTATAATATCACAATGTCATTTCTGCTTCAAGGGAAAACGCTATTTTGTTTTATAAAACAGAAGTTTATAGAAGTTTAGATTATTTTCAAATCACTTAAATCTGCTAAACTCCTTTATGCCCGCTATATAGCAATATCAATGCAGTAAACTCATGAAATTAAGGTTGAAAAAACAAAAAGGCTATGCTAATATAAAATAACAGTTTATATAATAAAGGTATAGCAGTTTTGGCTCGTTTATTTGAAAGGAGAGGCACATGGGTACTAACATTTGGCTTTATCCCGAAAAGAAATACCAAACCTTTGAAAGCTTTGGCGTTAGCGGTGCTTGGTGGGCGCAAGTTGTAGGCGGCTGGGAGCACCTTGATAGCAAAAGCGGCAAACCTTGCCGTGAAAGGATTGTAGAGCTGCTTTTTAGCAAAGAAAACGGTATAGGAATTACCTGCTACCGTTATAATCTTGGCGGCGGCTCTAAAAACTCTAATAGCTGCACATTTAGCAAAGGTAATAGAGGGGCAGAAAGTTTTGACGCCAACGGAAAATACGACTGGTCACGAGATAAAAACGCAGTGTGGGTATTAAAAGAGGCGGCTAAGAACGGTGCAGATGAAATATGCTTTTTCTGTAATTCTCCGCCAGAGCGGCTTACAAAAAACCATAAATCATGCCTTGATAGAGCTTGGCATGAAAATATCACAAAGGAAAATTACCTGCCCTTTGCTAAATACTGCTTTGATGTTACAGAGCATTTTCTTGCAAAAGGTATTCCTGTGCGCTACTTATCACCCGTTAATGAGCCTATTTGGGTCTGGACAGAAAAGCACGGTCAAGAGGGGTGCCATTATAGGCCGCGCTCTGTTTCTGCTTTGTTCAAAGTTTTTGCAAATGAGCTGGAAAACCGACCAAACCTAAAAGGCGTAAAACTCGCTGGTGCAGAAAATGGCGACCTTCGCTGGTTTAATAAATCGTATACAAGGGGGCTGCTAAAAGACGAACAGATTAAAAGAAATCTTGATTCTATTGACTTTCACTCGTATTTTCTCCCGCTTCCTATACCATTTATGAACAACCGCATAGCCTTTATGAAGCGTTTTAGAAAATATATGGATAAAAACTTTCCTCATATGCCGCTTAAAATGAGCGAATGGACGCATATGAAAGGCGGCAGAGATTATGGTATTGATTCTGCTCTTGTTCAGGCACAAATTATGTATGAGGATATTTCAATCTTAAACGTTGTGTCGTGGCAGCACTGGATAGCTGTTTCTGAAGTGGATTTTTGTGACGGTTTAATTTACATAAATGAGGACACAAAAACATTTGAAATGACGAAACGCTACTATGCTTTTGGCAACTTTTCAAAGTTTGTTACAAAAGGCTTTGTAAGAGTAGACGTATCATCTGACGATAAAGATTTGAATATGCTTGCGTTTTGTAAAGATGATGAAACCGTAATTATTGTGATAAATAGTACTAATGAAGATAAATCTTTAGTCTTAGAAAATTGTGATAACGCTTTTGTTCATATTACAGATGAAAAGCGAAATCTTGAAAAAATAGAGATAAGCGGCGTCTTTGTACCAATATTCAAAAAATCCATAAGCACCATTACAATACAATCTTGTAAAAAGGAGTAGCTAAAATGGGAAAAATGAAAACTCTCGCACAAACGGCAACACGAAAAGTATCAGGTGCCGTAAAAGACGTTAAAACACACTGGAACGAACCAAAAGAGGGCGAATATGTTTCGTATAAAGAATTTCTCTACTTTATACTTGGTGCGGGCGGCTGTCAGGGTGCAGGGGAGGCAGAGCATCATTTAAGCTTTACAGCAGGCTGCTTTTTAGTGGGTGCTATTTATAAGCTTGCTATGAAAGACTTTGTGCTATTAGGACTGCTTAACACCATTCTTTCATACCTTTTTAACCCCATAAATATGCTAATAACTGACAACTTAGGGCATGTGCCGAAAAAAACGATGAGGATTATAAATTATGTTAACCTCATATTCTTTCTACTTGGCACGGCTTGTTTTTTTGTACCACAATCCTATTTCGAGTTTATTATGCCTGCTTTTCCGCAGGTGCTTGGCACAAGGCTGCTTATTCAAGTTGTGTACTCCTATTTTCGGATTTCTGTTTTTAAAAAATTTGCTGCAAAATACGGAAAATATAAGCCGTGGATATTTGTAAATTATATCCCGTTTGTTCTTACCTCAATTTTACTTGTTTATTTCCCATATGGAAACTTTCTTTACCACCAAAGGTTTTGGATAATGCACTTAATGTTCAGTATTTGGGGGCTTTTCGCAAATTATAATGACCAAGTAGGTTTTATAGAAAACGTCATAACCCCAAACACGGCAGAGCGTACAAAAATCCTTTCATACGGCTCACTTCTTTACAATTTATTCCCCTCTATTGTGGGTATTATCTTGCCCGTTTTTGTGGCGGCTACAGGTGGTTTTACAGAGCTTCGCTCATACCGTGGCCCTATACTAATACTAATGCTGCTTTTCTCTCCTTTATCACTTTTCCTTGCGTTTAAGGTAAAAGAGCGTGTTATAATTGACTTTGACAGGCGCCCTGAAATAAGCCTTAAAAAGGGTGTTTCAGAAGTTGTAAAAAACAAATATGTTTGGCTAACTCATATATCTAATATGCTTGGCACTTTTAGAAACGGCTCTATTGAAGTTGCCACTATAATGGCTATATATATGCTAAGAAAGGACTGGATTTTAGGAATATACGCCGCTATAATAGGCACCGCTAACATTCCCGGCTACCTTACTGCAAACTTCTTTACAAAAAAGTTTGGCAAGAAAAAACTTGTAATCACAAGTAATTATTTCTCTATCCTTGCCTCTGTTCTTCAAATAGTTGCCGTTTCTCTTAATAGCTTTCTTTTTCTTGTTATCGTTGTTTATATTACACGAGTTATAATTCAAGTTGGCGACATTTCTAAAAGGGGGATTTCTGCCGATATTTGGGACTATCAGCAGTATCTCTCAGGCGAGAGACTTGAAAGCTTTATGGAAATAATCAATATGTTTATTGCCCCATTTTGTGCTTTTGCTGGGCTTCTTGTTCCTGCTGTCTATGCCAAAATTGGCTTTACTTCTGACTGGACTGTTTTATTTGACCCTGTTATACGCAATAAGGTGTTTATAGCCACGATAATAATTAACATTATAAGCGGCATTCTTTCACTTTTACCGTGGCACTTTTATGACCTTAACGAACAGCGCCACAAAGAGATAATAAAAGAGCTTTCAGAACGTGAAAAACAGCGTTTAGAAAGTAAAATGCATGAAGAGAAAGGATCTTTTGAAAGAGTATGAAAAAAATAATATCTTTTTGTCTTGTCTTAACACTTGTATTTTCCGTATCGGGCTGTGCGCTTAGAGGCGGCTCTAAAGAAAACTTAAAATTTAAGCCCGTTCAAAACGGCTATGCGTTATACCGTTTTAAAGGCGGCTCTTTGCAAGACTCTTTTACAGTTCCTGATACCTATAAAGGTGAAAAAGTTGTAGAAGTTATGGATTTTGCAATAGCTAATGCAGAGTATCTAAAAACAATTATAATTGGCAAAAATATTAGCACTATTGAAGACTGGGGCATAGTAAACTGCCCCGCATTAAAAGAGATTGAAGTAGCAGCAGAAAACACTTCTTTTACATCTATAAATGGTGTGCTTTATTCAAAAGATTTAAGCAGACTCATAGCCTACCCTAACGGGAATTTGGCTTCTGAGTCTAATGGCGGCACAGCAGTTTTAATAGACAGCATTAAAGAAATTGCTAATAATGCTTTTTACCAATGCGACAACCTTTATGAAATAAAGTTTAATGACGGCTTAGTAGAAATAGGGGACAAAGCATTTATTAAATGCAGCAATCTTAAAAACTTTACCTTTCCAAACAGCCTTGAAAAAATTGGTGATGATGCTTTTTCTTACTGTGACAGCCTTACAGAAATAACTATTCCCGAAAGTGTAAACACTATAGGAGACTTTGCTTTTTACACCCTTTCGGGTAATGTAAAGAAAGTAGTAATACAGCGTGAAAATAGTAGTGGTATAACATTAGGCAAAAACTGGCTGCCTTTAATGAAAGGTGAGGTAAATAAAAAGTGCGAGCTTGCTTTTGAGCCGTAAATGTTAATTTATAGGGAGTTTTTCTGTGCGTGAGTTTGAGCGGCACGAAATTGCCGAAAGAAGTATTATAAAAAAATACCGAAAAGAAATATGGATTCCATTCGTAAAAGCAGTAAAAGAATACCGCCTTATAAAAGAGGGCGATAAAATAGCTGTGTGCATATCAGGCGGCAAGGACTCTATGCTTTTAGCAAAGCTTGTTCAGCAGCTCCTAAGGCAAAGTGACTTTCCGTTTGAAGTGATATATCTTGTTATGGACCCAGGCTACAATGAAGAAAACCGTAAAAAGATAGAGTCAAACGCCGCTTTGCTAAATGTTCCGATAGAGGTCTTCATCTCAAACATTTTTGCTATAGCAAACAGTGCAGGCGGCTCACCGTGCTATCTTTGCGCCCGTATGCGGCGTGGGAATTTATATGCAAAAGCGAAAGAGCTCGGCTGCAACAAAATAGCGCTTGGTCACCATATGAGTGATGTTATAGAAACTACTCTTATGGGAATGATGTACGGCTCACAGCTTCAAGGTATGCTCCCTCGCATAAAAAGTACTAATTTTGAAAACATGGAGCTTATCCGCCCTATGTACCGCATTCTTGAAGATGATATTTTAGCTTGGAGAGACTATAACCAGCTTGAATTTATAAGGTGTGCTTGCCGCTTTACTAAAAATCATGAAGACTCCTCTAAAAGGCATGAAATGAAGCTTTTAATAAAACAGTTAAAGCAAACTAACAAAAATGTTGAGCAAAATATATTCAACAGTATTCACCGTGTTAATGTTGACACTTTTGCAGGATATAAGCAAAACGGCGAAATGCACTCGTTTCTTGAAAAGTTTTATGAAGATTAATTCTTTATTTGAAAAAATCCTCGTTAATTAAATCTTTTATAACTTCACCAGCTAAAATTAACCCTGCCACAGCAGGCACAAACGCTACAGAGCCAGGGATAAGGCTTTTCCTGCCACACTTTTCAAGGTTTATTGGCTTTTCCTGTGAATACACAACTTTAAGGCGAGGTATTCCCATTTTTCTCAGCTCATGGCGAACCACACGGGCAAGCGGGCAAACCTTTGTATCATAAATATCTGCCACCATAAAGGCACAGGCTTCAAGCTTGTTGCCAGCACCCATTGAAGAAATAATGGCAGTGCCAGCTTTTTGCGCCTCATTTATCAGTGACACCTTACCTTTTACTGTGTCTATAGCATCAATTACATAATCATATTTTGAAAAATCGAAATCGGCTGCATTTTCGGGCATATAAAAACAGCGGTGAGTATAAACATTTATCTTGGGGCAAATGTCAAGTATACGCTCTTTGGCAGCGTCTACCTTGTATTTACCTATGGTGCGGCAAGTGGCAATTATCTGCCTGTTAAGATTTGTAATAGAGACTTTATCACTATCAATTAAATCAATTGAGCCTATGCCGCTTCTTGCTAACGCCTCTACGGCATGCCCGCCTACACCGCCTATTCCAAAAACGGCAACACGGCTATTTTTAAGTTTTTCCATAGCATTTTCACCAATTAAAAGCTCTGTTCTTGAAAACTCATTTTCCATAACTGCCTCCAACCCATTTTTCATTATTATTTTAGCAGATTTTGCAATACGGCACAAGAAAAAGTATGATAAATTCAAAACTTTCGTTTTACAGGCGTTTCGTATTGAAAAACAAAATCTCGTATGTTATACTGGTTTTTACTATACAGATTGATGGAGGTTAACTTAGTGAGCGATAAAAATACAGTTCAAGCCCCGTTTCCTTCTGCCGAATTAACGGCATATACAAACCGAAGAACTATCTCTACAAAAGAAAAAATCGGCTACATAATATATGATAGTTCTCAAAGTTTCAACCTTAATAGCCAAAAGGAGACTTTTGTTGACAGTATTCTTGGCATAAGTTTTAACTTGCAATCATTAAACAACCTATTGGGCGGAATATGGGATATTATTAACGACATTCTCATAGGTACTCTTGTTGACCGCACCCGTACACGTTGGGGCAAGTTTAGGCCTTATCTATTTGCTGTGGCTCTTCCTTTAGCTATTTTTTCTGCTGTGTACTGGGTCTTGCCCGTTGTTTTTGTTGGTAAAAGCACTAACTATATTCCAAAATTTATAGCATATATGTTTTTTGAAATACTTATGGAAACGTGTGACACTTTCAAAGAGGTTTGCCGCAGCGGGCTTATCTCTACTATTACTCCATATCCAGTAGAGCGCTCAAAACTCATTGCTATGACGCAGTATTTCTCAGGCTGGTTTAGCGGCTTGCCTGGGCAAATAGTAGAAGTGCTTTTTGACCTTGTTACTAATAACCTTATCAGGTCTGCCACAAAAACAAGTACAGAGCTTTTAACACGTGTGTATGTATTTATGGGTCCCTCTACCGTTTTAGTTTCAGGCTTTGCTGCTTTCTGGTTCGTCTTTAACACAAGAGAGCGTGTTCAGCAAAGTGTGGATATGCCGCCTATAAAAGAGGGTATAAGGCAAGTGCTAAGTAACAGGCCCACCTTTATTTATATCGTTTCAGAGGCTCTTGGCTCATTTGGCACTGGTATTAATACAAATAAATATTATAAATGGGTGCTGTTTTTCGGCACTATGGAAACCGTTGCCGGTATCCCCTCTGCTATAGTGGCTCCGTTCAGCTATGCTGCTGCACCAAAAATGCTTGTCAAATATCCTATGAAATATGTATACATAATAAGCCATAGCTTTGCAAGAGCTATGTATATACCTGTTTTCCTTATAGGTATGATAGGCAAGAAAAGTGACCGCCTTTTCATGCGTATACCGCCTATGATGGTTGTAACAGCCGTATGGGAAATTATATACGCAACTTTTGGCGGTATTAGAAGTGTTTCTAAAACAGAAATGCGAAACGAGTGTATGGACTACTGTGAGTGGAAATATGGCTACCGCTCTGAGGCTACAATTACAGCGGCAACATCTGTTATTAAAAAAATCCCCTCAAGGCTAAACAGTATTATCGAACCTCAAATTAAAAAGATGATAGACTATAACCCCGATTTATACCCTGCAGGGCTTAGCCAAAAGCATGAAACACAGGCATGGATTTTTGCCATGGCAACAGTTTTCCCTGCTATTATTACAATAATAAGTATTTTACCTGTTTTCTTTTATAATATTGATTCTAAAACAAAAGAAACAATGTATAGCGAGCTTACTGAAAGACGTGCGGCGCTTGGCAGTAAGGCATCAGAGTCTGCTCAGTAATGAGTATTATATTAGGTTAAAAAAGCGTTAGCTTTAAAAATAAACAACAAGAAAGGAAGTAACCAATGAAAAAAGTAAAAAAGTCACTTAGTATTGCTTTAGTCCTTGCTATCTTAACAACTGTTATGATAAGCCCGGCTTTAGCACTGTCAATCTATGATATGAGCGCACAACAGTGGGATTCCTACTGGCAAGAATATATAAGTGACTCAACATCAATGTACATGGCACCAGGAGGGAATGATAGCGAAATGAACTTCGCTTGGCTCGGCAATACTGAATGCGAAAACCCCACAGTATATGTTAAATCACCTCTTATAGGTTCTTATGACGAGTTTACAGGCATTAGCGTAAAAATAGACAATGATAACTACTCTTATCAGGTAACGGTTTATGGACTTCTGCCTAATAGAACATACATGTATTATTACAGTGCAAACGATTATACCTCGT
>DASRNG010000011.1:0-29182 GCA_035647555.1 Oscillospiraceae bacterium
TCGGCATTCCTGAGGCTATGGAGCATGATGAAAACGCTTGGAGGCGGTTTACTGTCATTGAAGCTAGAAGAATCAAGGAATTTCTAAAGCTTCCTGACAAGGCGGGCATAGAGGGGCTTGCGAAAGCTCTGAAATATAGAATGTATGCCAATATCAATAAAGATGAGATTATAACTAAGGGAGATACATTGATTTATCGGACTTTGGATTGCAGGGTACAGAATGCCCGCAAAAGAAAAGGGATGGAGTTTCACCCTTGTAAATCGGTTGGTATAATCGAATATAGCCTTTTTGCCAAGACAATTGACAGTAGAATTGCGTGTGAGGCGCTAAGCTGTTTTCCAGATGTGACCGACACCACCTGCAACTGCTCGTGGAAATTTACTATCAGTGAATAAAGCGAAATATTGTATGTTATGAAACTTACAGGACCTAAAACCTTTTGTATTTAATAGATTTTATAAAATGGTTTAGTTTTATAGTATTTGCAATTTTCATTTGCTTGACTTATTAAACATTTGTGATATAATTGTATTTGCTTTGAATTAAACACCACAGATAAGTACGAAAAGAATACCTATCTCCGAATTCTGGAAGAAGCGGGGGGTCCGTGTAAAGGGGTGAATCCTATTATTAGGTAGGGCAAACTTGGTGCCCGAATCCGTCAGCTAACCTCGTAGGAGTAATCCAAGCGTTGTGTCCTATTATTTAAGTAGGGGCTGCGCTTTTTTTGTATTATTTTTTATTATGTAAAAATAAAAAACGTAAAATAATGTTCTATAAATATAGATTAAAAGTTTGTGTAGAAAGGGATGGTTAAAACCATGGGTAAGCGCTCTTTGGCTTTGTTTGCTTTGCTTTTTGTGTTTTGGATAGTTATAAGCGGCACGGCAGACTGGCAGCATATCCTCACGGGGCTTATAATTTCGTTTATAGGTACTGCATTTTGGCATACACTCGGTCCACGGCTTCCCTCTTTACCGCATTTTGGTGAAACTATTCGTCTTTTTCATGCTCTTTTCTTATTAGTTGGTTATATTATTTTTGCTAATATTGATGTGGCAAAAATCCTTTTATTTTCAAAACCTGCATTAAGTCCAGTTTTTATTGTAATGGAAACAAATCTTAAAAAAAGCTGGAGCAGAGTTCTCCTTGCGGCATGTATAACTATAACACCAGGAACGATTACCGTTGATGTAGAGCCTGATACAGGAAGATTTATTGTTCATGCACTTACGGAGAAAAATGCCGTTGATTTACTGCACTGGCGTTTAATTGATAAAATTAAAGATATAGAAAATTGGAGAGGGGAAAAAGGTGCGTGATTTGGCTATTAATAGGGATAACCATACTGATATTTATAGCACTAATTAGAGCAATAATAGGTCCGACTGTTATTGATAGGCTCATTTCAATAAATGCAATAACAGGGCTTGTAAGTATATTTATATTACTAATGGCATTTTTCACGAAAGAGTACGGCATAATTGATGTTGCTTTTGTATTTATGCTGTGCGCTTTTGTAGGCGGTCTTTGGATATTAAAAGTTTTAACTCCAGGAGACTGGAAACTATCGCTTCCTGATTTTAAGGACTTTAATTCAGACAAGGAGGACGCTTTAGATGATTAATATAATAGCTTATATTTCCTTTTCTATTGCTTTTATATTTTTAGGGCTTGGAATATTTGGTTTATTTAAATTTCCTGACCCTTATACCCGAATGCACGCCTTAGGAATGGGTGATTCCCTTGGAATAGGGTTTATAGGGCTTGGCTTATTTTTGCTTAGTGACGACTGGATACTGAGAATTAAACTCGTTATAGTTTTACTACTGTTTTGGGCAATTAATACAACAATGACACATTTAGTTGCAAAAGCTGCGCTTCTTCACGGAACACAGCCAGATAAAAATACAAAGGTTGAACGGAAATAAGATGGAATTTATTGCAAATGATTATTGGATAATGGCTTTACTGGTTATTTTAGTATGTGCATCGCTTGCTATGTATTTTATTAAAAACTTGGTGCATGCCATAATTGTTTTTGGTGCGTACAGCTTAATAATTGCACTTGTTTGGTTAGAACTTAACACGCCAGACCTTGCAATAACTGAGGCGGCGGCAGGCATTTGTATGACAGTTTTAATGATGGGAGTTATTTTTAAGACGGTACGCAAGAAAAATAAACAGTGAGCTAAAAAGACACCGCCACACACCTTAGAAAGGATAGATTTAAGATGAAGAAAATAAAAACAGTGCTTATTATACTTCTTTGTATGGTTTCTTTTTTTGGTGTTTTAAATCTCTTGTCAAATCTGCCTGACTTTGGTAAAGCAGATAACCCCATACATAATCAGGTATATAAGCGCTACACTGAAAATTCTATGGAGGACACAGGTATACCAAATATGGTAACTTCAATTGTACTTGATTACAGGGCATATGACACGATGTTTGAAACGATTGTTTTGTTTACGGCGACTATTGCAGTTTTAGTTACATTAAAATCATCTAGAAAAGACCAACTAAATGCAGAATCTAATAGCGAAAAGAAGGAGCAAGAATGAAAGACTTTATACTAAAAAGAATGGCGGCGGCAATTCTCCCTTTCATTTTCATTTATGGCTTTTATGTTATTTTACACGGTCATGTTTCTGCGGGAGGGTCGTTTGCAGGAGGTATTATAGTAGGGCTTAGCCTTATTGCCTATTCCACAATATATGGACTAAAAGAGGGTCAAAGGAAAATACCCGAAAAAGTCCTTGTGTATATGGAAAGCTTTGGTACCTTATGGTACATATTAATGGGGCTTGTAGGTATAGCTTTAGGCGCCCCATTTTTAGCAAACAAACTTGCGGGAATACCCCTTGGGACACAGGGTGCATTGTTCTCTGGCGGCTTAATCTCTTTAATAGGCTTTGGTGTGGGGCTTAGAGTTTCAAGCACAGTAATCACTTTGTTTTTTACCATAATGGAAGATGAAGACGAAAATACATCTGAAACAAAAGAAAGATAGTATTTCTAAAAAGGGCTGAAAGGATAATTACCAAATATGAAATTAATATTAGAAAGACTGCTAATAAATTACCCATATGTTTTTGCGGCTATACTTTTTACAATTGGAGTGTTAACAATTTTAACACGCTCTAACTTGTTTAAGAAATTAATAGGTATAAATATAATGGAAAGTGCTATTTTTCTTCTTTTCGTTTCAAGCTCATATATACGGGGGGCAGATGAGCCAATGGTAGTTGAGGGTGCTATAGAGAAGATATACGTAAACCCGCTTCCATCTGCCTTAATGCTCACAGGGATTGTTGTAAGCGTTAGTGTCACAGCTTTTGCACTCGCTCTCATAGTTCGGCTGCACAGAACCTATGGAACGATAGACCTAAAGGAAATTGAGGCTATAAAGGATAAAGTGGTGGAAGAAAAGTGAGCTTAATATTAAAAAACGCACCTGTCTTTTTCGTTGTTTTTCCCTTATTTATAGCAGTTTTGCTGCCAACACTTTCACGAAAAATTAGGCTTGTGGAGTTTTTGGTAGCTTTTGTAGGAAGTGTTTCGTTTATAGGCGCTCTTTTTTTCGCCGTAAAGGTGTTAGCGCAAAATGGCGCTCCTATGGTTTATGCGCTTGGCGGTGTTTCGGCGCCTTGGGGTATAGAGCTTAAAGTTGATGCTTTAAGTGCCTTTTTTATACTTGTTGTTACGGGTGTTAGCTTTCCTATTTCCCTGTTTGGTTTTAATAATTTGTCAAATGAGCTTGGGGGAGAGAAAAATACCGCACGTTTTTACACTCTTTATTTACTGCTAATTGGCTCTTTATGCGGCATGGCGCTTACAAATGATATGTTCAATATCTATGTTTTAGTTGAGGTGGCAACCTTGAGCTGCTGTGGGCTTGTCAGCGCGAAAAAGTCACCACAGGCTGCAAAAGCGGCGTTTTCATATTTAATTTTAGCAAGCATAGGCTCTGCTTTAATTTTAGGCGGAATCGGCTTTATTTATATTTTAACTGGGCATTTAAATATGGATTTTGCAAACTTGCAGTTATTAGAAGTTTGGCAGGAAAGTCCTCAAATTGTATGGATGGCATTTAGTTTTATGCTCGTAGGCTTCGGAGTAAAAACAGCGCTTTTCCCACTACATATTTGGCTGCCAGATGCTCACTCAAGTGCCGCAGCACCTGCAAGCGCCATTTTGTCAGGGCTTGCTGTTAAAGGTTATTTAATCTGCCTTTTAAAAGTGCTTTACAATATTTTTGGCACAACCATAATGCTAAACCTTATGTTTCAAAAAATTCTTATCGTACTTGGAATGACCGCAATTATAGGCGGCTCACTCCTTGCTATAATGCAAGACGAGCTTAAAAGAAGGCTTGCGTACTCAACTGTTGCGCAAATAGGGTACCTATATATCGGTCTTGGGCTTGTTAATAAGAGGGGGTTTGCAGGTCTTCTTCTTTATTTAGCAGGGCATGCGATATGTAAATCTATTCTATTTTTATCCTCTGGCGCAATTATCAAAGAAACTGGAAAGCACAGAGTTAGTGAGCTTTCAGGCATCGGCAGGCAAATGCCAATAACAATGGCAGCCTTTTCTATTGCTACCTTAGGTTTAATAGGAATACCGCTTTTTTCAGGGTTTATCGGCAAGTGGAATTTAATAGCTGGCAGTTTAGAGGCAGGGGAGAAACTGCCCGTAGTAGTTATAATACTCGGCAGCGTTTTGTGTGCGGCATACCTTTTACCCATAATAAGAAAAGCTTATTTTTCTTTGCCTAAAGAAAAGGGTATAACAGACCCGCCCGTGCTGCAAAAAGCCTCTTTAATCATATTAATGGTTTTAGCGTTGGCTTTTGGCTTTTTTCCAGATGAGCTTGTTTGCCTTGCACAAAAAGCAGCCACACAAATTATGTCACTTTATTAAAGGAGGTAGAAAAATACAATGCTAAGTCTTATTTTGGCTTTAGTAGGTCCAGCGGTAGGCGCCCTGATTATATTTTCTCTGCCTTTTTTAAGCAATCGTATAAGAAACTTAATCACCTTGTTTTTTTGCTTAGTATCGGCATTTTTTACATGGACAGTAGCAGTAGGTGTTTATAGCGGCACTGTTTTTTCGGTGTCAGGTACTCTTGGCGGCTTTGACTTTTCAGTGGCGCCTGATTTACTCGGTGCTTTATTTTCGCTGATTATATCAACCTTATGGCTTTTTACAGCCGTTTACTCTTTTGGATATATGGAAAATAAACATAACCAAAGAAGCTATTATACATTTTTTCTTTTATCCCTTAGCGTGGCTTTAGGGGTAGCTTTTTCTGGCAATCTCATTGCCTTGTATCTTTTTTACGAGCTTCTCACTTTTGCAACATACCCGCTTGTTATTCATAACCGAAATAAAAAGGCAATAAAAGCAGGCTCAAAATATATTGTGTATAACCTTTTAGGGGCGGGGCTCATACTTATCGGCATAATTTTAACGTACGTCTTTTCAGGAAATCTTGAGTTTTCATCAGCCGCCATATTAAAAGACCAATCAGGTTTTGCGCTGAACTGGCTGCTTGTTATATTTATAGCAGGGTTTGGTGTAAAAGCGGCACTCATGCCATTTCACAAATGGCTCCCAGAGGCTATGGAGGCGCCAACACCTATTAGCGCCCTGCTCCATGCTGTTGCCGTTGTATATTCTGGAGTTTACGGTATTTTAAGGGTTGTATACTCAATTTTCGGTGTAGAGCTTATGAAAGAGCTTCAATTTGCAAATGCACTTAAATGGGTTGCCGCCTTTACTATTTTAGCAGGAGTTTTTATTGCGGCAAAGCAGGATGTTTTAAAACGACGCTTAGCGTATCAAACCGTAAGCCACCTTTCATATATTTTGCTTGGCGCTTTTATATTTAATGAATATGGCTTTTATGGCGCCTTGCTTCAAATGATAGCTTATTGTGTTTTTAAGCTTATACTGTTTTACTGTGCAGGTATTATTTCAGAGCGGACAGGTGAAACAAAAATTAGCAAGATGAGGGGCATTGCCTATTCTTCACCGCTTACAATGGCAGCTTTTAGTGTGGGGGCGCTTGCTATGGTGGGTATGCTGCCTTTCTTGACGTTTTGGAGTAAATACTTTTTAATGGCTGGCTCTATTTCCTCTGGCAATTGGATTCTTGCAATTGTTCTTATAATAAGCGGAATTGTCAATGCTTATTGCTTTGTGCCTGTTCTTGTTAACGCATTCAAAAAGGACACAGTACGGTACAAAAAGAAAAAAGATAAAAGCTATGTTTTAATGCTTGCACCCACTATGGTGCTGACGGTAGTTTCCTTAATTGCAGGCTTTTTTCCACTGCCTTTTTTATCTGTTTGCAGAAAATTTATGCTTTTTCTTTTTAATGGAGGGATATAACTTATGATGCTTCCTATTATTTTAATAGCACCCATTATAGGGCTACTTATAATGGCGCTTATAAAAGTTGTTGCTCCTAAAAGAAAAAAACTAATAGAGTTTACTTTTCTTATAATCGGAATAATAGAGCTAATACTTAGCTGTGTTTTACTAAAAAACGTTTTACAAGGTGGCGCAGCTGTTTTTACAATACCACATATATGGACAGGCGCAAAGCTTTACGCAGACACGCTTTCAGCCGCATTAATAGTTTTAACAAGCTTTTTGTGGGTTCTTATTGCCATATATGCACCGCCGTATATGAAAAAAGAAAAGAGGAACACGCTGTTTAATATTTCTACTATAGCTACCTTAGCGGCAGTTTTAGGTGTATTTCTTTCTGCTGACTTTTTGCTTTTTCTTTTATTTTTTGAGCTGATGACAATTTCCTCTTATTTTTGGGTCATTCATAAATGGGATAAAGCGGCTATTAAAGCAGGGTACTACTATTTATTTTTTAGTATTACTGGCGGCTTTTTAATTACCCTTGCTTTAGCTTTAGAGCCAAAACTCATATCAAGCTTTGCTGACGGGATAAGCATAAGCACTAAGGGCATTAGCCCTAGTTTTGGGCTTTTAGTAGCAGGGTTTGGTATTAAAGCAGGTATGGTGCCGCTTCATTTGTGGCTGCCTCACGCTCACTCTGTTTCGCCAACACCTGCGAGCGCACTACTATCTGGTTTGATTATAAAAGTTGGCGCCTATGGCATTATAAGAACGCTAAGCTTTTTAGGGTTTGCACCTGCTTTTAATTTAGAGTGGATTGGTCCATTTATAATTATCGCTGGCATTGCTACAATGCTAACGGGTGTTGTAGCGGCGCTTTTACAAAGCAATGCCAAAAGGCTTTTAGCCTATCACAGCGTTAGCCAAATGGGGTATATCATATTAGGGCTTGGAGTTGCCTTTTATCTTGGAAACACAGGCGGGCTTTCACTTATAGGCGCCCTTTACCACATAATTAACCACGCTTTATTTAAGGTTGCGTTATTTTTAGGAATAGGAATTATCTATTACTATACGAAAACAACGAGTCTATATGAGCTTGGCGGTCTTTGGCGGCGCTTTCCTGTACTTGCGTTTTTAATGCTATTAGCCGTTTTAGGGATTTCTGGCGCACCCTTTTTGAACGGATATATAAGCAAAACAATTCTACACCACGGCTTAAATGCGGCAGTAGAAAATAAAGAGCTTTGGCTAAATATAACGGAAAAGCTATTTAATATAGTAGGTGTAGGCACTGCCGCCTCTTTTACAAAGCTTTATTATCTTGCATTTATAAAAAAGCCACTTTCAGTTCCTGAGGCAGATATAAAAACAAATGATAAACGCACATTAAAAAACGCAATTCCAATGTATTTTGTTTTAGGAATAATTTGTGTTTGCATGCTTGTAATCGGCATAAAACCAATGATGTTTTTAACTGAAATTGTAATTCCCGCAATAGGGGAGCTTGGAATTCCTGCTGCTAATAGCTACCAAATGCATATTTCTTTCTGGAACACGTCAGATGTTTTTAGTATATTTATAACCTTAATACTTGGTGTTTTGGTTTGTGGTATCGGGCTTAAAACAGGTGCATTTAGCTTTCACCCCCCAAAGTGGCTAACGATTGAGGGGTTAGCGGCTTATATATATAAATTTGCTGTATCTGTTTTCGAGAAGGTACTTAATGGCTATACCTATGTAATGGCAAGGGTTTCTGATACTAAAGTTAATCTAAAAGAAAGCACCTCAAAAAGGCTATTAAAGCTTGATAAATCCAGAAAATTTAACCTTGGCAAGCTTGTGCTATTTGGTGTTAGTGCAGATGCAGGTATAATAATATTAGTGCTTTTAGTTTTAATAGCAGGGTTTACACTTGTGAGTTTCTTGCTTTGATTGCTATTGATGCTCTTTAGAATTTTCTATTAAATTATATTAAAAGGGGAAAACATGAAGAAAAGGGAAACTCATTTTTACGTATCAATTAATTTTGTGGGTTTTGTTTTAATGCTTGTGGCTGGCTGGATTGATGCTTTCGCAATACATATATTTTTAAGTGAGAACACATCTTTTTTAACAGGGCGTATTGCAAAGCTGAGTAAATTTCTTTTTAATGCGGACAAGCAAGGAATAAAGGAAATAGTGCTAATTGTAACATTCTTTTTAATAGGAGCCTTCCTTTCTACCATTTTTACAAAAAAGTTTGGGCTGTGTGGCGGCTTGTATTTTTCAGGGGCTATAGTCATATTAACTGCGGTACTGCTTTATTTTTATAAAACAATCAACTTTGCGCTAATTACAATACCTCTTAGCATGGGCGCTCAAAATGCTGCCACGAGCCTCACGGCAGTTGGCAGAACAACTCACCTGACGGGCCCTATTACGGATATTGGAATTAATATTGCAAAGGGTAACTGGAAAGTGGTGCTGTTTTGGCTGCTGCGCCTTGCTGCATTTATTTTTGGCACGGCGCTGTCTTATAAAATTATAACTTTAGTTTACGACAAAAATATAATGCTATGCTTAACAATGCTTTTTCCAGGACTAATTGTAATCTTTTTAGCCTTGCTTCAGAAAAAAACGATAAATATCCCGCTATTAGATGAATAGGCTCTTAAAATACACCAAAGATTTAAGTACCAAATAATAAAAGACTTGCCAAAGATTATAGGCAAGTCTTTTGTATTATAAAAGTGTTTTTACCCTCCGCCAGAGGGGGACATAAGCCAGACTTCATCACCATCTGCTAATTTATGCCCTTTCTTTTTGCATCGCTCTCCATTTATAAAGATAGCAACGTCACCAAAAGATAGGTCTTTTACGGTCTTTTCATCAGTATGTATTAGGCTTTTATTAAGAATGGGGAAAATATCAGATATTTTTTCTATTTTAAGCTTTGCACCATTCAAAGTACTGTCAAGCCGCATTACGCCATACAGTTTTAATGTTATCTTCGCCAAAAAATCACTCCTTAGAGTTTTTTTATTTCTTCGGGTACTTTAATTCCAAGGCTTTTTAGTTTTTTAGGTGTTGGTACACCATCTGACCAGCCTCTTGCACGGTAGTATGTTTTTTTCATTCTGTCAAGAGGTACTTTTGTTTTATCGTCACCTTTTATCTGGTTTTCATCTGTAAGGCGTTTAGGCAGAGTGTCTGCACCCTTTTTCTGCCCCAGCACTATGTTTGCTGCCCTTTCAATATTATAGCCGTATTCGCCCCATTTAAGAAGCTTAGCAACGCTTGTTTTCATACCCGTTGCAGCAGTTATAGCATAAGCGTGCATAATAAAGGGAAGGTTAATACTTGCTATAAAAGGGTAGCGGTTCAAAATGTTTACAACAGGACCAAAATAGGGGAACAGTGTTGTTACTGTTTTTGTTATAAAAGAGTTAGGCTTATCAATTAAAAATGATGGCAGTACTGCATAGCTTGTAAACAGGCATGAACCTGCGGCAGAAATAGACTCCATAAGATTTTGAAACATTATGGAAAGAGCAGCCTTGCCATGCGGTGTAAGAGCGTCAATATCAAGTCCAAGTCCTTCTAAAAACACAAGGTACCCTGCGTTTAGGTGGCAGCCGCCACGGTTTGCAGTAGCGTAGCCAAGCCCTTGACCTACCGCCCCACGAGGCTCATAAGCCGAAAGCTCCATACCCTTAGAGTGAATTGCAAACTCCTTGCCGCCAAGCTTTTCGGACATGCGTTTCGTACCGTCTGCAAGAGTGTCACCAATGCCTTTTCGGTGGGCAATATCTTCAAACACTTGTGAAAGATTATCAGTTTTGCTGAAAGTAAGCCCACAGTCCCAAATCCCTTTTTCGTTAAGCTCCATTGCAAAAGCTACACTGCCTGCGGTTGAAATAGTGTCCATTCCAAGCTCGTCAAGCTCATAATTCCATTTTATTATAAGCTCCATATCATCATTAAGTATATTAGCGCCAAGAAGTCCAAGTGTTTCAAGCTCAGGACCTTTTACAGACTTACCGTCAATCTTAACCGTTCTTGTGCAGCGAATAACACAAGTAGTACAGGCAGCATTTTTTACAAGATGATTTTCAGCTAAATGCTCGCCAGAAATTTTTTCAAACCCGTCAAACCTGCCTTTACCGAAATTCTTTGTTGCAAGAATGCGGTGCGCCTGCATAGGGGCAACAAGTGCCGCAGTGCCAAGCTTTGGCAGTTGGTTTCCTGTAAGGGGGTTATCTTTTAACTGCTTTACCCATTTTTTATTAACTTTTTTTAACTTTTCACGGTCATAAACTTCAGCTCTTTTCGTGCCAAATACCGTAATAGCTTTTAGCATTTTACTGCCAAATACAGCACCCACACCACCTCTGCCTGCGGCTCTTTCATCACTAAAAACAGCGGCATAAAGCACCTTGTTTTCTCCAGCAGGGCCAATAGCAAGCTTGCCGTGCCGTTTTGGTAGGTTTTCTTGTGTTTCAGAGGTCCTCATTCCCCAAAGCTCTGTGGCATCGTGAAACAACACATCATCTTCTAAAATCTCCACATGAACAGGGGAGCTTGATTTACCGGTAATGATAACGGCATCATATCCTGCCTTTTTAAGAGCAAGCCCAAAGCCGCCGCCACAGTTTGAGGAGGTTACAATATTTGTAAGAGGCGATATGGTAGATATGTTAAAACGTGATGTGTTAGGGCAGCCGCAACCCGTAAGCGGGCCTGTAGAAACAACAATCCAGTTATCTTCATCAAACGCTTTCATATCGGGCTTTATATGATTGTATAAAATATCGGCCGCCATAATTTTACCGCCAAGCGTTCTTAGCCTGTCATCATCTGTCCATGGGAACTGCTCATGCTTTTTGTTTGTTAAATCAACCTTTAAAACTCGTCCTGCATATCCTAAAAGTCTTTCTTTCATTAAACCACCCTTCCGATAGTAGAACTTGACTTTTGAGTATAAAAACTATATATTAGACTTATAAAAATTTCCAAATCTATTTTCTTGCACAGTCCGAAACTTCGCCTGCTAAAAGCTCTGCAGCGTGGCATAACACTGGCTTAATTATAGCAAGGCACTCAGACGCAGCCTTTGGGCTGCCAGGTAAATTTACAATTAGCACATTGTTTCTCACTACCGAAACAGCACGTGAGAGCATAGCTTTGTTTGTAAACTTCATGCTTTGCCTTCGCATCTCTTCTGAAAGACCAGGAACGAGCTTTTCCCCAACGCTAAGCGTTGCCTCAGGGGTAACGTCACGCGGTGCAAGCCCTGTGCCGCCTGTAGTAAGTACTATTTGTGCTTTTCTATTGTCACAAATATCTATAAGTGTTTTTTCAATAACACTTTTTTCGTCAGGTATACATTCATAAACTGAAAAGCTTGCAATGTCACAAAGGCACTTTTCAATAGCAGGGCGGCTCATATCTGCCCTTTCACCTTTCGACGAGCGGTCACTTACAGAGACTATTGCAATACAAAGTTTCATAATTACACCTCTTTATCTAATATACCATATATTCGTGAAAATTAACAGTATTATTTTGGTGCGAACACAATTTTGTGTTTACATAATAAATTCCGATTTGTGTATTCTAAGTCGGTACGCTAAACGATAAGAATACACAAACAGGGTATAAGTGGAAACGCTTATGCCTCCCGTATTTGGAAAGGAGTAAAAAAGATGAAAAAAGTTTTAGCGATTCTTCTTGCTATTGTAGTGCTGCTATCATTTGCGGCATGCGGTGTCAACGGCTCGGAGGAGTCAACCAGCACAACGGTAAATCCGCCAGAAAACCCAACCATAAGGCTTTCCACAACAACCTCTGTCAACGATTCAGGGCTGCTTCCATACCTTATGGAGCATTTTGAAAAAGAGACAGGTTATAAGGTTGAGATTACCTCCAACGGCACAGGTGCTGCAATAGCTCTTGGTGAGTCGGGTGACTGTGATTTACTACTCGTTCACTCAAAGGCAGCAGAGGAGGAGTTTATTTCAAAGGGCTTTGGCTTAGAGCGCATTCCCTTTATGTACAACTTCTTCGTTATGGCAGGCCCTGAAAATGACCCTGCAAAAATAGCAGCATGCGAAAATGCAGCAGAAGCTTTTGCACTTATCGCAGAGAAAAAGGAAACTCCATTTGTGTCACGCGGTGACGATAGCGGCACTCATAAGGCAGAGCTAAAAATTTGGGCAGCGGCAGAGACTACACCCAATGCAGCTAAAGACAATTGGTATATTGATGTAGGCTCTGGAATGGGCGATACGCTTAACAAGGCTAACGAGCTTTCAGCCTATGTTTTAACAGACAAAGGCACATTCCTTTCAATGGCAGCAAACCTTAAGAATATTAAACTGCTTCTTGAAAAAGGCGATGATATGATGAATACTTATTCTCTTATTGCCGTAAACCCTGAAAAACACACAGGGCTTAATACAGAAGGTGCAAGTGTTCTTATAAAGTGGATGACAAAGGCGTCAACTCTTGAGCTAATAGACAAGTACGGCGCAGAGAAGTACGGTCAACAGTTATTCTATGTTATAGAAACCACAACAGATAACACAACTACCACAACAGAAAGCACAACAACCACAACAGACAACACAACTACAACAAAGTAAAAACCACCGCCGCCGTGCGTGTTAATTCGTGCGGCGGCACGGTATATAATATGACAGAATATATAAAAGAAGCATTTTCTCTTCTTCTTTCGGGCGATAGTGAACTTTGGTTTATAATAAAAGTAACACTTCAAATGTCTTTTTTTAGCACCGCCATATCGTCGCTTATCGGCTTGCCTTTAGGCACAGTTCTTGGAAGAGTAGACTTTAAGGGAAAAGGCTTAATTCTTAGAATACTAAATACTTTAATGGGCTTGCCGCCAGTTGTGGCAGGTCTTGTTGTATTTTTAATTTTATCAAGGAGCGGTCCTCTTGGCTCTTTAAAACTGTTGTTTTCAGTTGCGGCTATGACGATAGCGCAAGTAGTTTTGATAACTCCGCTTATTACTGGAATGAGCGCCGCAGCAAGTAGCGAAAAAGCGCCGCAGCTTGCAGAAACGGCAAAAGGGCTTAAAATAGGAAAAGGCAAAGAAATAATGCTTTTAATGCTTGAAAGCAGACCGCAATTTGTAAGCATAATTCTCCTTGGCTTTGGCAGGGCCATTGCAGAAGTTGGCGCCGTGAGCCTTGTTGGGGGCAACATTCAATTTAAAACACGTGTTATGACAACGGCTATTATGCTTGAAACAAATAAGGGGAATTTCAGGTTTGCAATAGCACTTGGAATTGTTCTTCTTACCATTTCATTCATTGTAAACTCAATAGCATATACAGCAGGGGAGAAAAGAAAATGATTGAAATAATAAATCTTAAAAAAGAATATTCAGCGGATTTTACGCTTAACATAGAGTCACTAAAGATAAAAAAAGGTGAAAAGGTAGCACTTATCGGAGCAAATGGCTCTGGTAAAAGCACACTTTTGAAACTTATTACAGGGTACATTAAAGCGGACAGCGGGCAAATACATATAGGCACAGAAAAAACGGCATATTTGCCCCAAAACCCATACATTTTTTCGGCTAGTGTAAGAAAAAATGTGTTTATAGGTCTAAAAAACAGTAAAAAGGTAGAGAATAAAGAGGACACAGCAAAATTATTTAAGGCGACGGGGCTTTCTAATTTATTAAATAAAAGTGCCACAAAGCTGTCAGGCGGAGAAAAACAGCGTATGGTTTTTGCCCGTATGCTAATCGGCACACATAAGCTTTTAATGCTTGATGAGCCTTTGAGTGCTGTGGATATAGATTTTAAGGACTCTCTTGAAAATCTTTTATATGATTATTGTAAAAACAATGAAACAACACTTGTTATAGCAACGCACACACCTGCTGAGGCTATAAAGCTTTGTGACAGGTTAATTATTATGCACAACGGCAAGGTGGTAGAACACGGTGAATGCAGTGAAATTATAAAAAATCCGAAAACCAATTTCGGTAAAATTTTCTTAAAACAATGGAGAATAAACTAATGCTTGAATGTATAAGTGCCGATAAAGCGGTTGAAATAATACTTAGCACAAAATTTGGCTTGCCGCACAAAACAGAAACAGTAAAGCTTTGTGACGCTGTGGGAAAAGTTGCGGCTGAAGATATTTTTTGCACAGAGAATATACCGCCTTATAACCGCTCAAGTGTAGATGGCTATGCGGTAAAGTCCTCTTACACCTTTGGCTGTTCTGAGGTTTTGCCGTCAATGCTAAAGTGCGCTGGCGAAATAGAAATGGGAGAGGATATACACCGTATTTTAACAGATGGAGAGTGTTATAAAATCCCCACAGGCGGAAAATTGCCTGAGAATGCTGAAAGTGTTGTTATGATTGAGTATACAGAGCATACAAAAGATGATTTTTGCTGTGTGCTAAAACCTGTTGCCCCTTTTGAAAATGTTATTAGAGTTGGCGATGATATAAAAAAGGGTCAAACACTTCTTTATAAAGATACGCTTATAAAGGCAGAAAATATAGGAGCGCTTGCAGCAGTTGGCATATATGAAATAAGTGTGAAAAAACGTTTAGCAGTAGGAGTTATTTCTACTGGTGATGAACTTGTAAAAGTTGATGAAAAACCAAAAGGGTCAGAAATACGAGATGTAAATTCAGCACTTTTATGTGCGGTGCTATCAAGTGCGGCTATTGATGTTAAAACATACCCAATTGTAAAAGATGATGAAAATTTACTTGAAAGTGCCGTATTGAAGGCGTTAAACGAAAATGATATGCTGCTTATATCTGGCGGCAGCTCTGTTGGCGAAAAAGATGTTGTTTACAATGTTCTGCACAGGCTTGGAGAAGTTATTTTTCATGGTATATCAATAAAACCTGGAAAACCCACAATGTTTGCAAAAGTTACTGAAAAGCCTGTTTTTGGTCTTCCTGGACACCCGCTTGCCGCATTTTTTGTAGCAAAGCTTTTTACTGTGCCGCTAATTAATGAAATGCTTGGCATAAAAATAGCTGATAAAAGTATTATAAAAAAATCAGTTTGCAACATTCCCTCAAATCATGGCAGGGAAGAAGTTTTGCCTGTAATGCTATTAAAAAATGAAAACACAGAGTTTTTTGAACCCATTTTCTCAAAATCAAGCGTTATATCAGTGTTAAATACTGCTGATGGATATATAAGAATAGATAAAAATGCAGAGGGAATACAAAAAGGAGAAAAGGTGCAGGTGTATTTATTTGAATAAGTATGAATATTTGAAAAACACGCCTTTAACACAGGCGGTAGAAATGTATAAAAAGGCACTAAAAAGTGCAGGCACAACCTATAATACCGAAACGATTGAGACTAAAAACGCATTAAACAGGGTAACGGCAAAAGCCATTTATGCAAAAAGGTGCAGCCCGCATTACTGTGCAAGTGCTATGGACGGGGTTGCATTAATGTCTGAAAAGACGTTTGGTGCATCAGAAAGCTCTCCTGTTACAATAGATAAAGATAGCTTTATTCCAATAGATACTGGCGACCCACTGCCAGAGAATACAGACTGTGTTGTAATGACAGAAAATGTAATTGAAGCGGAAAATGGGGGCATAATGCTTTACTCTGCCGCAGTGCCTTGGCAAAATGTGCGTAAAATCGGCGAAGATATTTCAATGGGTGACATGATAGCACCATCATTTACAACTGTTACCGCCTCACTTATAGGGGCGTTTCTTGCAGGTGGAGTATATAGCTTTAAGGCGGTTACAATACCTAAAATTGCTATAATACCCACAGGTGACGAGATAGTACAGGGAGAAAAGGAAACTCTTAAAGATGGTGATGTACCAGAGTTTAACTCTGCTATTTTTAGTGCAATGCTAAGCGAGTGGGGGGCTGACTCTAAAGTTTATGAAACTGTGAAAGACGAGCTTGACCTTATTAAAAAAGCAGTAGTAAAAGCCTCAAAAGAGTGTGATGCCATAATTGTAATAGCAGGCTCTTCTGCAGGGAGAGATGACTATACAGCTAAGGCACTTGAAGACACTGGCAGCCTTATTTTGCATGGTGTGGCAATAAAGCCGGGTAAGCCAGCAGTTTTAGGCAACATAGGCAAAGTGCCTTTTATAGGTGTGCCAGGCTATCCCGTTTCAGGAATTATTGTAATGGAGGAAATTTTTAAATGCATATTGCCCTTGCTTACGAAAAAAGCGTATGAAAAGCCTTTTGAAATTAGGGCTAAATTAGCAAGGCAAACGGTGTCTTCTTTAAAATATAAAGATTATGTAAGGTGCCGCATAGGGTTTATAGATAATGAAGCTTTAGCAGTGCCAATGGGCGGTGCTGCCGGTGTTGTTACACGCTTTGCAAAGGCCTCGGGAATGTTTACTATACCACAAGATAGTGAGGGCAAAAGGCGAGGAGAAAGCGTGAGTGTACGGCTTTTTAAGCCTCTTTCAGAGCTTGAAAATAGTGTGTTAGTAGTTGGCAGTCATGACCCTTTGATTGACGAAATTGATGATATATTAAAAAGATACGGCTCAAAAACAGTCGTTTCTTCAAGTCATGCGGGAAGTATGGGCGGCATAATGGCAATAAGAAACTGTGAGGCGCACCTTGGCGGCATTCATCTTTTAGACACAAAAAGCGGTGAGTATAATAAAAGCTATGTAAAAACATATTTCCCAAATGGCGGCGCTGTGCTTATAAAAGGTGTTGGCAGAACTCAGGGGCTTATGGTAGAGAGGGGAAACCCTAAAGGTATAAAAACTCTTAGCGATATAGCAGAGAAAAGGGTTTCATATGTAAACCGCCAAAGAGGCTCAGGAACGAGAGTTTTACTTGATTTTTTATTAAATGAGCAAAGCATTTTATCTGCTGATATTTACGGCTATGAAAGAGAAGAATACACGCACACCGCCGTTGCGGCAGCCGTTGCAGCAGGCAGCGCATGTGCAGGGCTTGGAATTTTATCTGCCGCAAAGATATACGACCTTGATTTTATAGAGCTATATAGTGAGCAGTATGATTTTCTTGTAAGCGAGGCAGCTTTTAGTGATGAGAGAGTAAAAGAATTTCTTGATGCACTAAATAGTAACGAATTTAAAAGCAGACTTAAAGGAATGGGCGGCTATACCTTTGAGGACTTAGGGCAAATTATAGAAATAGGGTGATAAGATGAAGTTTTCGCATATTGATGGCAAGGGCGAGCTTAACATGGTTGACGTAGGAGAGAAAAGAGCGGCAGTAAGAACGGCAAAAGCTGAGGCTTTAATTACAATGAAGCCAGAAACGCTTATAGCTATACGCAGCAACACCTTAGAAAAGGGTGATATTCTTACATGTGCTAAAGTAGCAGGAGTACAAGGAGCCAAAAAAACGCATGAACTTATCCCTTTGTGCCACAATATACCTATTGATAAGGTAGATGTTACGTTTAAATTTGAAAGCAGCAATACCATTAAAATTGAGTCGTATGCAAAATGCTTTTATAAAACGGGCATAGAGATGGAAGCGCTCACAGCGGTAAGCGTTGCGGCACTTTGTATATATGATATGTGCAAAGCTGTTGACCGCTCAATGGTTATAAACCATATAAAACTCATTGAAAAAACAGGTGGAGATTCGGGAGAATATAAGGCAATATGATTGATGGATTTAACAGAAAAATTGAATATTTACGCCTTTCTGTAACAAAAAAATGTATGGAAAAGTGCATTTACTGCTCTAAAGATGATGAAAAGTGTGCAGTTAAGGGAAAAGAGTTGCCTGCGGCGGATTTTATCAAAATTGCCAAAGCCTTTTCGCTACTTGGAATAAAAAAGGTGCGACTTACAGGCGGTGAGCCGCTTTTAAGGCACGACTTAGACGAAATTGCAAGGGGTATTTATAACCTTGGAAAATATGAAGATATAGCAATTACAACGAACGCACAGCTTTTAGCTGAAAAAGCAGCTGCGCTTAAAAAAGCGGGTGTAAATAGGTGCAACATAAGTCTTGACTCCCTAAAACCAGAGGTTTATAGCGAAATGACAGGCGGTGACTTAGAAAGGGTTTTTAAGGGGATAGAGGCAGCGTTTAATGAGGGTCTACTTCCAATAAAAATCAATACCGTTCTTGTTAAGGGTAAAAATGATGGAGAAATTGACGATTTTATTGAGCTTGCAAAACTGTATCCTTTAAGTGTTAGGTTTATTGAGCTAATGCCTGTGGGAGATATTCCTTTAAAGGGGATAAGCAACGAAAATATAATTGAGGCACACCCATTTCTTGAGCCGCTTAGCACAAACGAGAAAAGTGCAGGGCCTGCAAAACTTTATACTGCCAAAGGATTTAAAGGGAATATAGGTCTTATTAGCCCCATTTCAAACAGTTTTTGTAAAAATTGTAACAGAATAAGAGTTACGAGTGATGCCTACTTAAAGCCGTGCTTAGGAAGTGACAAGGAGTACTCACTTAAAAAGGCGCTTTCCTATGATACTGAAAAGTTAGCACAGCTAATTTCAAAGTTTATAAAGACAAAACCACAAAACCACGAGTTTTCTAACTGTTTTACTTCAAACAGAAAAATGAAAGATATTGGAGGCTAATATGGCAGAAATAATATCAATAAACATAAGCGAAAAGAAAGGCACAATAAAGCGCCCAATAGAAAACGGCACACTTTATAAAGACGGCGGACTAAAAGGAGATGCCCATTCAAAAGACGGGCATAGGCAGCTTAGCCTGCTTTCTGTTGAAAGTTTTTGGGACTTAGAAAAAATAGCAGGGGAGAAAATCCCGTTTGGCTCATTCGCTGAAAATATTACAACACTTGGAATAGAACTACATAAACTGCCGATAGGAGCACGGCTAAAACTTGGCGAATGTATTGTCGAAATAACGCAAATAGGGAAGAAGTGCCACTCTGACTGTGAAATAAAAAAGAAAATAGGAAAATGCGCTATGCCGCAAAAAGGCGTTTTTGCAAGAGTTATTACAGGCGGGGATATTACCGCTGGTGATAAAATAACCACTATAGAATAAAGGGTTTATATATGGAACATAACTTTGAAAGATTTATTAAAAATATAGACGTCATTTCACAAAAAGAGCAAGAGCTGCTATTTGATAAATCTGTTTTAATAGCAGGGTGTGGGGGGCTTGGCGGATTTATAGGTGAATATTTAACAAGGCTAGGCATAGGTAGCCTAACTTTTTGTGATTTTGACAGTTTTGAAAACACAAATATGAACAGGCAGCTTCTTTGTACAGAACAAACACTTGAAAAAAGTAAAGCCCATGAGGCTAAAAATAGAAGCCTTTTAATAAACCCGAATATAAATGTAAAAGTATTGGGAAGTAAATTAACATATGAAAATACACAGGATATTCTTTCGCAAGTAGATTTAGTAATTGATGCGCTTGACAATGCAAAGGATAGGATTATGCTTGAAAAGTTTGCATCAAATAAAAACATACCGCTAATAAGTGCGGCAGTAACAGGGCTTTCGGGGCAAGTAGCAGTTTCCTTTCCGGGGGACATGACTGTATTTAAGCTTTTTGATGGATATGACAAAGAGGAAAAACAAAGCACACTATCATTTGCCGCAGGAGTTATAGCAGGGTTTGCAGCAAATGAAGCGCTTAAAACACTGCTTAAGAAACACTGTACAGGAAAAAGAGTTATATTTATAAATTTAGAAGACAATACAGTAGAAACTGTACAAATAAAGTGATTAAATATTGTGGCTGACTGCTTAAACAAAGCTGTATTTAACCGCTTTAGTAGACAGATATATGGTTTTATGCTATATTTATATAGAAATTAAATTAACAAGGCATCTGAGGCATTTTATGGACGAGTTAAAAAAAGTAGTTGCTAGAAATATTTTAGAGCTTCGTACGCTTAGCAAAATGACGCAGTTTGAGCTTGGCGAAAAGCTTAATTACTCTGATAAAGCAATATCCAAATGGGAGAGGGCAGAGTCAATTCCAGACGCATATGTCCTTAAACAAATGGGTGATTTATTCGGGGTTTCTGTTGATTATCTGCTTTGTGAAAATGGTGATAAAAAGAAAGAAATCCCTGCTCCGCAACACAACAATCATTTGACGATAACAAAGATATCAATTGTAGGTGTTTTTACTTTTGCGCTATTTGTTTTTATTGTTTTGTGGGCATTTGGGCACATAGTACCGCTTGTTTTAATTTATGCTATACCCGTGTCTTTAGTTGTACTTCTTGTGCTAAACTCTGTGTGGCGTAGGGGCAAAGATAATTTTTATATTATCTCAGCACTCGTTTGGAGTCTGCTTGCCTCTTTTTATTTATCATTTTTACATTATAATTGGTGGTTAATTTTTGCGCTTGGGATTCCTGCTGAGGTTATTATTTATCTTAGCTTTAAGCTTTCCCGCACACCTAAAAGGTAGGTTTTAGCAAAAAAAGCACATTATTTCATGGCTCTACTAATCGTAGAGTCCACTTTTTTCTCTCTACAATTACAAATTAAATAAGTATATTAAAAAAAGTGCTATAGGGGTGGAGTTTTTACTAATATTAAATTAGAATTATATTTAGTAAAGATTTTTATGGCTTTACTAACATAATATATAAAAGCGAGTAAAATTTGGAGGAAGATATGGGAGACTATATAATAAGCTGCTGCTCTACTGCAGACCTTACAAAAGAGCATTTTAATAAGAGGGGAATAAACTATATTTGTTTTCACTATTCGTTAGATGGTAAGGAATATCGTGACGATTTAGGTGAATCAATGCCGTTTTCAGAGTTTTATAAGGCAATGAGTGAGGGTGCAGAAACGAAAACTTCTCAGGTCAATGCTGATGAGTTTATAGAGTATTTTGAGCCTTTTTTGATAGAGGGGAAAGATATTATGCACGTTAGCTTATCATCAGGCCTTTCTGGTGTGTACAACAGTGCAAATATAGCAAAAGATATATTATCAGAGAAATATCCAGAAAGAAAAATTTATATTGTGGACTCTCTTGGGGCATCTTCAGGATATGGGCTACTTATGGATAAGCTTTCTGATTTGCGAGATAGCGGCATGGGTATTGATAAGCTTTATGAATGGGCGAATGAAAATAAGCTATTACTTCACCACTGGTTTTTTAGTACGGACTTAACGTTTTACGTTAAGGGCGGGCGCATTTCTAAGGCATCAGGCTGGTTTGGCACAATGCTTAAGATTTGTCCACTCCTTAATATGAATGATAAAGGGCAGCTAATTCCACGATTTAAGATAAGAGGCAAAAACATAGTAATAAAAGAAATTGCAGACAAAATGCAGCAGTTTGCTACTAATGGCAACGAGTATAACGGCAAGTGTTATATTTCACACTCTGCATGTATAGACGATGCAAAGGAAGTTGCAAAACTTGTGGAGACAAATTTTCCAAAGCTTGACGGGAGTGTACAAATTTATGATGTTGGCACAACTATAGGCAGCCACACAGGCCCTGGCACTGTAGCGCTTTTCTTTTGGGGAGATAAAAGGGAAGAATAAAATTAAATAAAAATAAAAATCTGCGGCTACATAACGAAAGCCGCAGACTTTTTATGTTTTTTTATATCTTTGCTATTACTTCTATTTCCACAAGTGCATTTTTAGGAAGTGCTTTTACAAAAACGCATGAGCGTGCAGGTTCTGATGTAAAGTATTTTGCATAAATTTCGTTAAAGGAAAGGAAATGTTCTGGATTTATTAAAAAGCACGTAGTTTTTACAACATTTTCAAAACTAAGATTTTCTGATTGTAGAAGTGCTTTAATATTCTCGCAAACTCTAATAGTTTCACTTTCAAGACCGCTTTCAAACTCACCCGTATCAGGGTTTATAGCAATTTGACCTGAAAAGAAAATAAACCCATCAGTCTTTATTCCTTGACTATAAGGACCTACAGGAGGGGGAGCGTTTTTTGTATAAACTTTTTCCATAATGTTCTCCTTATCCACGAAGCTTAAAGCCTTCATTTATTAAAGCCTTACGAATTTCATCAAGATGTGCGTGATTTCTGGTTTCCATAGATATGTTAAGAAAACAGCCGTTTATGTCCATATTAGCGCCGCCTTGTGTGTACTGAACGCTAATAACATTAGCGCCTTCGTCGGCAATTATAGCAGACACGGTTTTTAATTGACCAGGTTTATCAACAAGCTCTATTATAAGATTTGTAAGCCTGCCAGAGGTTAAAAGCCCTCTGTTTATTACTCTTGAAAGAATATTAACATCAATGTTACCGCCCGAAACAACGGCGGTGACTTTTTTATTTTTTATAGGTAAATTTCCAAACATAATAGCCGCAACAGACAGTGCGCCAGCACCCTCAGCAATTAGCTTGTGCTGTTCAATAAGTGCTAAAACTGCCGCTGCAATTTCATCTTCTGATACTGTTATAATTTCGTCTACATATTTTTGGCACATGTCAAAAGTTAGCTGACTTGGCTTTTTTACCGCAGTACCGTCAGCAAATGTGCAGACGCTGCAAAGGCTTGTGCAGCCTTTATCAATAACAGACTGGTACATGCTTGCAGCTCCCGCCGCTTGAACGCCGTATACCTTGCAAGTGGGTTTTATGGTTTTAATAGCATAAGCTATTCCAGATATTAATCCGCCGCCGCCAATAGGAACTACTACAACATCCATATCAGGCAGCTGCTCTATTAGCTCTAACGCAACGGTTGCTTGACCTGCTATAACATCAATATCATCAAACGGGTGTACAAAAAGTGCGCCCGTTTCATTACGAAAATTAAGCGCTGCCGCATAGGCATCGTCATACACTCCGTCTACAAGCTTAATTTCTGCACCATATTGCCTTGTAGCTTCAATTTTAGAAATTGGCGCAGTAGCAGGCAAAAATATGGTAGCTTTTATGCCAAAGCTTTTAGCTGCTAAAGCTACCCCTTGGGCATGGTTTCCAGCAGAGCAAGCCACAACACCCTTTGCCTTTTCTTCATCTGTCATAGCAGACATTCTAAAGTAAGAGCCACGCAGCTTAAAAGAGCCTGTTTTTTGAAGATTTTCAGTTTTAAGATAAATCTCAGCATCAGGAGAGATTGCAGGAGCATAAATTAAATCAGTCTTTTTTACAATATCTGTAAGCACCCTGCCTGCAAGATAAACCTTGTCTAAAGTAAGCATAGAAAAGTCCTTTCTAAGTTAAAACTGCACCTTTATCTGCCGAGGATACCTTTTCGGTATATCGTTTTAGGTAACCTTTTTGTTCAGCTGTTTCTTTAATCTTTTCTTCTTTTTTCCGTTTTTCTAATTCTTTGTCAGATACAAGCAGATTTATTGAATAAGACGGTATATCAATTTGAATTTGGTCACCATCTTTAACATAGGCTATAGTTCCAGAAGCTGCCGCCTCAGGTGAGATATGCCCTATAGCAGCACCACGAGTAGCACCTGAAAATCTGCCGTCTGTAACAAGAGCCACAGATTCATCAAGCCCCATTCCAGCAATAGCAGAGGTAGGGGAGAGCATTTCTCTCATACCAGGGCCGCCAGCTGGGCCTTCGTATCGTATTACAACTACATCTCCCGCTTTAATTTTGCCGCCATAAATTGCGCTAACGGCAAGCTCCTCACTATCAAACACCTTTGCAGAGCCTGTAAAGCAAAGCATAGACTCTTTAACAGCGCTGCGTTTAACAACAGAGCCACAAGGTGCAAGGTTACCAAACAGCACGGCAAGCCCTCCCGTTTTAGTATAAGGATTGCACGACGGGCGAATAACTGCAGCATCTTTTATATTGCTATTTTTTACTGCTTCACCTATGGTTTTTCCTGTTACTGTCATAGTATCTGCATTTAACAGCCCAAGCTTTAACAACTCGTTCAGTACGGCATAAACACCGCCTGCGGCGTTAAAGTCTTGCATGTGGTGTACTCCCGCAGGGGCAAGGCGGCAAAGGTTAGGAGTTTTTTCACTAACTTCATTTATTGTAGAAAGCTCAAGCGAAAAACCAAGCTCATGCGCTAAGGCACAAAGGTGCAGCACAGAGTTTGTAGAGCAGCCAATAGCCATGTCAGCAGTTAGAGCGTTCATTACAGAGTCTTTTGTTAAAATATCAGATGGTTTTATATCGTTTTTCAGAAGGTCCATAATAACGTGCCCTGCAAGCTTTGCAAGCCGTATTCTATCAGAATACACAGCTGGTATTGTACCGTTTCCAGGCAGTGCAATACCAAGAGCCTCACAAAGGCAGTTCATAGAATTAGCTGTAAACATACCAGAGCATGAACCACAGCCGGGGCAAGCAGAGTTTTCAATATCTAAAAGCTCTTTAGTGCTAATGTTCCCAGAGTGGAAAGCCCCAACAGCTTCAAAAACAGTGTTTAAGTCTTTACCATCAATAGAAAGCATAGGACCGCCTGAGAGGAAAATAGATGGCAAATCAAGCCTTGCTGCTGCTAAAAGCATGCCCGGCACGACTTTGTCGCAATTTGGAATAAATACAAGTGCATCAAACGCATGGGCATTTGCCATACATTCTACACTGTCTGCTATTAGCTCCCTTGACGGGAGAGAGAAATTCATGCCCCTATGACCCATAGCAATACCGTCACAAACGGCTATTGTGTTAAACTCAATAGGTGTGCCGCCAGACATTAAAACGCCGTCTTTTACGGCACGTGCAATAGTTTGAAGATGAATATGCCCTGGTACAACCTCATTAAAGGAGTTGACTATTCCGATAAGCGGGCGTTTAAGCTCTGTATCGGAATAACCCATTGCCTTAAAAAGTGAGCGTTTAGGTGAGCTTGATACATCTTCTAAATTAAGCCTGTTAGACATAACAAAGCCCCCTTATTACTCTTTATCTTGCTGCCAGCTCATTTTTGCACGAAGGTCAGCGCCAACTTTTTCAACAAGAAGCTCTGCTTCCTCTTCACGTTTTTTGCGGAAAATTGGTTGGCCAGCCTTGTATTCAGAAATCCATTTTTCGGCAAATTCGCCGCTTTGAATTTCGCTTAAAACTTTTTTCATTTCTTTCTTAGTTTCTTCAGTAATAATGCGGTCGCCCGTCATATAATCACCGTATTCTGCCGTGTCGCTTATAGAGTATCTCATAAATGAAAGTCCGCCCTCTACTACAAGGTCTATAATAAGCTTCATCTCATGCACGCATTCAAAATACGCACTTTCAGGCTGATAGCCAGCTTCAACAAGTGTGTCAAATCCTGCTTTCATAAGTGCCGTTACACCGCCGCAAAGCACTGCTTGTTCGCCGAATAAGTCTGTTTCGGTTTCTTCTTTAAATGTTGTTTCTAAAACGCCTGCACGTGTTCCGCCAATGCCGTTTGCATATGCTAAAGCTATGTCTTTCGCATTTCCTGTTGCATCTTGATAAACAGCTATAAGGCATGGCACGCCTTTACCCTCTTTAAATTGGCTTCTAACGGTGTGACCTGGACCTTTAGGAGCTATCATTATAACGTTAACATCCTTTGAGGGCACTATTTGTTTGAAGTGAATATTAAATCCATGAGCAAAGCATAAGGTAGCGCCGCTTTTAAGGTTTTCGGAAATACCGTCGTTATAAATCTTTGCCATTTTTTCATCGTTGACAAGAATCATAATAATGTCAGACTTTTTTACAGCGTCTGCTGTATTTAAAACTTCAAATCCGTCCTCACGTGCCTTTTCGGCACTTTTAGAGCCGTCATAAAGCCCTATTACAACATTAATACCACTGTCTCTTAAATTTTGAGCATGAGCGTGGCCTTGGCTGCCGTATCCTATAACTGCAACCGTTTTACCGTTAAGAAGTGTAATGTCACTGTCTTTCTCATAATACATTTTTGCCATTTTTAGTTCCTCCTAAAGAATAAAATTATTAATATCTAAAACGTCTTCGGCGTTTTTTGAAAGTGATAAACTGCCCGAGCGGCAAAGTTCAATAATGCCAAGGGGCACACATTTTACTATAAAATCGTTGATGTTTTTAGTAGGGCCTGTAAGGTCAGCTATTATAAAGCTTTCGCCAATATACATTATTTTGCCGCCATACCTGTTCAAAAGCTCTGTAACTTTAGAGTTACCGTTTCCGTCTGTTTTAAGCTTTATTAAAAGATGTTCAACAGAAACAGAGTCCTCATCTTCAAGTAAAACGGCTTGCTTTACATCATGAAGTTTGTTTAATTGTTTTACAATTTGATTTCTTATGTATTCACCGCCTGTGGATACAATAGTCATTCTTGAAATTTCAGGATTTTCAGTTTCGCCAACGGCAAGACTGTCTATATTATAACTGCGTTTGCTAAAAAGACCCGCTATTCTGTTAAGCACTCCTGATTTGTTGTTGACAATAAGGCTTATTGTAAATCTTTCATTCATTTTATCATCTCCTATCCTATGAGAATATCTTTAACAGAGCCTTGTGGCGGTATCATTGGGAAAACCTTTTTATCCAAATCGATTCTACAGTCAAGAATTAAAGGTACATCAGCGGGTAAATCTTTTTCAAAAACCTGCTCAAGTTCGTTTATTGAGCTAACTACAAAACCCTCTGCGCCAAAAGCTTTCGCAAGGTCTACAAAGCTTGTTTTTCTGTTTAATGTTGTTGACGAATAGCGAGAATCATAAAACATACATTGCCATTGACGAACCATGCCAAGAACGCCGTTGTTTAAGATTACAACAAGAAGGGGAAGCCCTTGTGAAACTGCCGTTGCAATTTCGTTAAGATTCATGCCAAAGCTACCGTCACCTGTGAAAAGCACTGTTCTTTTTTTGCCGCTTGCCACACAGCCGCCAACGGCGGCACCCATGCCATACCCCATTGTGCCAAGCCCGCCTGAAGTGAGCAGTTTGTGAGGCTTTTCAAAACCATAATGCTGCATTACCCACATTTGATGCTGCCCAACATCTGTGGAAACAACGGTATCTGGATTCATTTTATTTCTTATAAAGCGAATAATATTCTCCGGTAAAAAGTCATTTTCATTTGATGACTGCTTGTCAGTCTCTTTATAGCAAAGCACTCTGTTTACCCAATTCGGCTTTTCAGATTTTTCAGTTGATGAAAGAAGACTTTGCAAAATGAGCTTTGCATCACCGCACAAATCTATCATAGATGAAACGTTTTTACCAAGCTCTGCCTCATCAATATCAATGTGTATAACTGTGCAGTTTTTTGTGTACTCTGCAAGGTTGCCCGTTGCCCTGTCACTAAAGCGCACCCCTACAGCTATCATAAGGTCTGCCTCTGACTGTGCAAGGTTTGATGCATATTTACCATGCATTCCGCTTACACCAAGGTTTAGCTCATACGAGGAGGGAATAGCGGTAAGCCCCATAATACTAAGCCCTATGGGGGCAGAAATTCTTTTTGAAAGCTCTAAAACCTCTTTTTCTGCGTTTGATGCAAGCACACCGCCGCCACAGTAGATATACGGCTTTTTTGCTGTTTTGATTGCTTTTAGCGCTTCAGAAAGGTCTGGTAAAGGCTTTCTTTCATCAAAAGAAATATTGTAATTCCCCTTATATTCACAAGTGCCGCTTTGCGCCGTTTTAGAAATATCTATTAAAACAGGTCCTTTTCTGCCACTTGAGGCTATTGCAAAGGCTTCATTTATTATAAATTCTAACTCGTCTGCCTGCCTTACAATATAGCTGTGCTTTACAATAGGCTGAGTTATGCCTACAATATCAACTTCCTGAAAACTGTCACGCCCTAAAAGCGGTACAGCAACATTGCCCGTGATAGCAACAATAGGAACAGAGTCAAGATAAGCATTTGCTATGCCAGTAACAAGATTTGTAGCACCAGGGCCGCTTGTGGCTATAACCACGCCAGGCTTTCCCGTAACTCTTGCATAGCCGTCTGCGGCGTGAGCCGCCCCTTGCTCGTGAGCGGATATAATATGCTCTATTCTATCACAATTATTATAAAGCTCGTCATAAATATCAAGAACAGCTCCGCCAGGGTAACCAAAAACGGTTTTCACATCATGGCGAATAAGCTCCTCTATCAAAATGCGCGCTCCGCTAAAAATCATAGTAACATCCCCTTAATAAACCAAAATATAGCTTTTCTATTGACCTTAATCTATAAAACGGCTTAGTAATAAGCCAAGAAAGATAAAAAGTGTCATTAATTAAATAAGTATAGCACAAAAACTGATTTTTTTCCAGAAAAATAAATAAACTAAAGAAAAAAAGCTGTTTATTTTACTTAATATGACTAATGATTTTTTCTGTCATTTCATTTGTGCTAATACTGTTTTCAGCGCCCTTAGAAATATCTTCTGTTCTCCACCCATCTAAAAGAGCATTGTCTACAGCATTTTCAATACTTAAAGCCTCATCGAAAAGCGAAAATGAAAGCTTTAGCATCATAGCGGCAGATAATATAGCAGCTATAGGGTTTGCTTTGCCTTTGCCTGCTATATCAGGTGCAGAGCCGTGTATAGGCTCGTAAAGCCCGAAAGAGTCGCCCCTTACAGAGGCAGAGGGTAAAAGCCCGATAGAGCCAGTAAGAACAGATGCCTCATCTGAAAGTATGTCACCAAACATATTTGCCGTAACAACAACATCAAATTGTGAGGGGTTTTTAACAAGCTGCATTGCGGCGTTATCCACAAGCATATCACTGTAATTAACTTTTGGGTACTGTTTTGACAATGTGTGCATTACCTCACGCCAAAGTCTGGAGCTTTCAAGCACATTTGCCTTGTCAACACTTACAAGATTTTTTCGCCTTTTCATTGCAAGCTCAAAAGCATATTTGCCAATGCGTAAAATCTCCTTTTGTGAATACATTTCAGTGTCAAAAGCCTGTGTTATGCCATCT
>DASRNG010000012.1:0-10283 GCA_035647555.1 Oscillospiraceae bacterium
TTTTATTATTCTTTATTTTTGATTGCTTTTTTGGCTTTCTTAAAAGCTTAACAAGCACTTTCAAAACAACTTTAAACAGTAGCCTTACAACAAAAACTATTGCCGCATTTAATATTTTTCTTGGTATAACAAGAAGTTTTACCCGAAGATACATTTCGTTTTTATAGGCAATATAATCTGGATGGATATTTATATCGTATCTTCTCGTTTTAAGTCTTGAAACTATACTGCCAAACAGTGGATATAGCTCCATGCACACCTTTCCATATTCTATTGCCGTTTGGGCTGCATCTGGTTTTGATACTACCATCGTATAGTAAAGCTCATCTATAATAATAGCCTTTAATGTGCTGCCCAAAAACTTGTTTAGTGCATCTACAGAATCCTTTAGCATTTTTACAAGCCCATCATATCCGTGCGCATTCCAAAGGTCTTTAAGTATTGATTGAGGATTTGCTGCTGTTTTTGCCTTTTCCGTCTTTTTTGATTTTTCTGCTAGATCTGTTTCTGTTTCTTCTGCCTTTTCTGCACTTTCAGTTTTATCAGCAGCAGGCAAAGGCTCACTTTTCTGTGCCGCAGCCGTTTGAAGCTGTATTTCCTTTTCGGGTTTTGGGTCAGACTCTGAAATTGCTTCATCTTTAGTGCCTGATTCTTCTTCGCTTTGTGCTGCACTTTCCTTTTCTGCCAGTTTTTCAATTAAAGGCAGCAAATCAAACTTTAGAAACAGCCATTTTATTTTAAGTTCAATATAATCCTTGTATTCAATTAAAACAGTAACCCGAATTGAAAGCACAAGAATAAAAAATGCGATTATTCCAAGTGCAATTAAGAAAAACAGCAAAAGCTCACCTTCTTTATTTTATATTTATATGTTTTCTTCTAAATTGATTGAGATTTGATTTAACTTTTCATCAGTATCAGACATTAAAACCTCTTTATCGTCCTTTGGCAGCTCTGGCAGCTCGTCAAGAGAGGAAAGTGAAAAGCACCTTAGAAAACTTGCTGTAGTTCCATATAAAATTGGTCTGCCCGGAAGTTCTAATCTTCCTTTTTCCTCTATTAGCCCTTTTTGGTTAAGCGTTGCAATAACTCCAGAGCATTCAACGCCCCGTATTTGGTCTATGTAAGACTTAGTGATAGGCTGATTATACGCTATAATGGCAAGAACTTCAAATGCCGCCTGTGATAACGGCGTATTCCTTTTAAGGTCAAGCGCCGCTCTTACCTCGTTTACAAATTCTTTACGGCTGCAAAGCTGATACTTTTCATCAAGCCTTAAAAGGCAAATTCCGCTTTGCATTTCATCAAGCTTTGCTGATAAGTTTTCAAGAATCTTTTTGGTATCCTCTACAGAGATTTCTAACACGTCAGCTATTCTGTCTGCCTCTAATGGCTCCGCTGCGGCAAAAAGAATTGCTTCAGCGGCTGAAATTAGTTTTTTAGCCTTCATGATATTTCCATCTCCTTAACATCTGTTTTTATGAGTGAAACGGCTGTTTCGTCACCTGTTCCGGAAATAAATATCATTTTATTTCGTGCAAGCTCAAGAACGGCGAGAAATGCGGCTATGAGGTCAGAGCGTGAATCTGCGTGTTCTAATATGCTGAAAAGCCGCTTTTTCTTAGATGTTTTTAATGTGTTTACTATGTAATCAATTTTAGACGATACTGAAACAATTTTTCTTTCAACTATTGCCTTAAAAGATTCTATAGGCGGCGGCAAGCGGCGCATTTTACGCCCTGCGGCAAAAGAATAAGCCGATATTAGTTGTGATAGCTCATGTAGTCTTTTGTACGAAAAGTCTGGCGCAATATCTTCTGGCTCTCTTTCAATATAGTCAAATCCACTCGTTCTAAGTGAAAGGTTTGCAGCTAATTTTTTACAATCCCTATAGCCTATAATCTCTGCGGAAAGCTCTTTTTTAAGCTCCTTAGCTTCCTCGTGAACGGGAAGCAGTGACACTGTTTTTATGTATACAAGGCGGGCTGCCATTTCAAGAAAATCGCTTGCGGCATCAAGGTCATCTTCTTTAATTTTATTAACATACTGGAGGTATTGTTCAACAAGCTCGATTATAGGAATGTCAATAATATCAAGCTTATGTTTATTTATTAAATGAAGCAAAAGGTCAAGCGGACCTTCAAAAACCTCAAGTTTGTATGATAACTTTTCCATATTCCCTCACAAAAATAAAGCTACAATGTTAAATGAAAACTTGCTAATAAGCAGGTATATTAGTCTAACTAAAACCGAAAGCGGCTTTGTAAGCACACCTGTAAAAATCAAAAATAACACTGCATACATTATATATCTTTCGTATTGCATTATTTTATAATAATATTTTGATGGTATTAAAAGAGTTAATATTCTTGAGCCGTCAAGCGGAGGAATTGGCAGCAAATTAAAAACGCCAAGCCCGATATTAATAACAGCAGCAAACGAAAAGAAAACCATCATGCTATTTAATATAGCGGCGCCAGACTTTATATAAAAAACAGAGAAAATGTTAAATAATAAAAGGAATAAAAATGACATTATAAGGTTTGATAAGGGACCTGCAAAGGCTGTTATAGCCATGCCTACACGGGGATTTTTGAAGTTTCTCATATTTACTTGCACTGGTTTTGCATAGCCAAAACCAACGAGCAAAATCATAAGCGAGCCTATAGGGTCAAGATGTTTTAGGGGGTTTATTGTGAGCCTGCCTGTAAGGCGAGGCGTGTCGTCCCCTAGCATTGTAGCTACCTTTGCGTGTGCCCATTCGTGTATTGGCAGTGTGCAAAACAGCACAAAAATAATAGCACACAATGATATTAGCATTTCTAAAAAGCTTACATCTCCTCTAAAATAGCCAAATAGTTCTTTAATCATTCTTCTTCCTGCCTTTTAACATAATAACTCTTTCTATACCGTTTTCGTCCTTAATAACTTTACCGCCTGCTGCAACATTAAGAAAGAAACTTAAAACACCTCTAACCTGATTTTCCCCGCATTCCATAGCAAGAATGCCGTTAGGATTAAGGTTTCCAAACCATGAGGCGGCAATTGTGTTGTAAAAATCAAGCCCGTCAATTCCCCCGTCAAGGGCTATTCTTGGCTCAAATAAAACTTCTTTTTGCAGCGAGTCAATATCATATGTGGGTACATACGGTGGATTTGAAACGATTATATCTGGGTTTGGTATGCCAAATGATTTTGCCCCTTTTTTAATATCTGCCTGTATAAGCTCTACATTGAAAAGGTTGTGAAGTTTTATGTTTTGCCTTGCATAATAATTAGCTTCGTCAGAAATTTCAAACATATACACACGGCAATTGGGAAAAAACTTTGCAATACTTATACCTATACAGCCGCTGCCGCTGCAAAGGTCATAAACCACATTACCGCCAGATTTTTTAAGATGCTCAATAGCAAGGCGTGGTAAAATCTCTGTTTCGGGGCGTGGAATAAGAACACCCTTGCCAACCTTAAATTTTAGCCCGAAAAAATCCCACTCTGAAAGTATGTACTGCAAAGGCTCTCCACCGGCTCTTCGCTCAACACAATCATTAAACCTTTTTAGTTTAAGCTCGTCTACATTTTCACGGCTTTTCATAAGTAGCTGTGTTTGATTTAATGAAAAACAAAACTCCACAAGTTGCCTTGCGTTAAATTCGGCATTTTCACAGCCGCTTTCTGTAAGAGTTTTTACCGCTTCACGGTATGCGCTGTATGCGTTCAAATTGCATCATCCTCCGGATTTTCTGTGATTACTGCCTTTATAGCATCTATACCCACTTCAATAATGTCGTCATCAGGCTCTACAGTTGTTATTCTTTGCATAAGAAGACCTGGCGCAGACAAAACTTTTGTAACAAAATTATCGTGTTTGCCAGAATATTTAATAAACTCATAACCTAGCCCCATAACGAGCGGCATAATAAGCATTTTTATGCTTACCCATATTAAACGGTTATCGTTTATTCCTTTAAAAATTAAGGTTAAAGCAGATGATATTACAATGCTTATAATAAGCATAACGAAAATAAAGCTCGTCCCACATCTTGGGTGAAAACGGCACTGCCCACGGACGTTATCAACTGTCAGCTCAAGTCCCTTTTCGTAACATGTGATTGATTTATGCTCTGCACCGTGGTACATAAACACTCTTTTTATATCTGGAACTTTGGATACAGCAAAGATATAAACAACAAATATTATCATCCTTATTATTCCCTCAATAAGAGGCTGAAAGTTTTTAATAGCACCTGAAAATAAATGTTTATCAGCAAGGTCTACAAGAAGTGTTGGCAGATAAAAAAACATAAGAAAAGCAAGTGAAAAACCGATAACTGATGCTATAAGTGTCAAGACTGTCATCATTTTCTTACCCATGTGCTCAGTAATCCATTTATCGAGCTTTGACATATCCTCTGTACTTTGCTCTGTATCTATTCCCGCCTTTTCCGCAGATAGCGTCATGCACTTAAACCCAAATACCATAGATTCGATAAAGGTTATAACTCCTCTTATAACAGGGAGGCCTGCAATGCGAAATCTGTCTTTAAGTCTTTTGAAATCCTGTTTTTCTGTTTCTATTGTGCCGTCTGGTAAGCGCACAGACATATATGCACCTTTAGGTCCTTGCATCATTATGCCCTCTAAAAGCGCCTGCCCCCCTACGGAGGTTTTGTGTTTTATATCACTATTTTTTTTACTACTCATTCGCTTGTGACCTTTCTTCGGTTGTATTTGCCACTTGTAAAATTGGCAATGTTACTATTACTTTTGTGCCGCTCCCTAACTCACTTTCAAAGGTGATTGTGCCGCCGTGCCGCCTTACAATTTCTTCACAAACGGCAAGCCCTATTCCTGAGCCTCTAACTGATATGTTAGCTTTGAAAAACTTTTCTGTAACCTTTGGTAAATCCTCTGGGTCTATTCCGCAGCCATTATCCTGAACTATAACTGAAATCATATTTCCGTCAACATCGGCAGATACATCTATCTTTCCGCCTTGACTTGAATATTTAATCGCATTGTCAAGAATATTTACAAAAACTTGTTTAATTCTATCTGGGTCCCCGTCCATGGGTGACGGCATATCAGTAACTGCATAATTAAGCTCCATACCCTCACGCCTTGCACGTTCCTTAAATACATATACCGCCTCGTCAAGCTCTGCTAAAACGTCCATCTTTTCTGTTCTTAGTGATAGTGAGCCTGTCTGCATTCTTGAAAAATCTAGTAAATCCTCTAAAAGCTCTGAAAGTCTGTCAGACTCTCTTATTATAACAGATATTCCACGTTTTGTAAGTTCTTTATCCGTTTCCGATACGTCAATAAGCGTTTCTCCCCAGCCTTTGATTGCCGTAAGCGGTGTGCGAAGCTCATGTGATACAGTTGAAATAAAGTCATTTTTAAGCTTATCAGAGGCTTTTAGCTCTTTAATCATATTATTAATTGCTGCTGAAAGCTCGCTTATCTCATCATTGCCCTTTACTTCTATTTCAACATTTAAGTCACCTTTTGCAATTCTTGCGGCAATTTCGCCTATTCTGCGCACAGGGCGCACTATTGATTGAATGAAAAACATACCCGACATATAAACGAGTGAAAGCGATATTATTAATACGAGGAAAATAACAACACCTATTGCTATGAGCCTTTTATTAACTTCTTCAAGAGAGGAGATAAAGCGCACCCCGCCTTTGAAGCTGCCATCTCCACTTGGAAAAACCATTGTAACCGCCATAATTGACTCGCCGTTTGAGTTTTTTCCTGTCCACTGGGATATTGAGGTATCAGATTTTTTTGCACCCTCTACATCTTGAAAGTCAAATGCGGTTGTTTCTACGCCAAAGCCTGTTGTTGTGGCAACAACATTGCCATGCTTGTCTAAAACCCATGCGTCAATATACTCTTTATTCTCAAAGCTTTCTATATACTGTCTTGAAACAGACTTAAAAGATTCATCTGTACCGTTCAAATACGGCGCAAAAAAGGCTATCACGCTATCATTAGCATTGCTCATAAGAAAACCGCTTACGTAGTTGTTGTAATAAGCCCTTGTTAAGCTTAGTATTATCGCAGCAAGAAAGAGAAAGAAAACAGCAGTAACGGTAAGTGAATTTAATATCCACCGTCTTGATATACCTCGTAACTTCATTTTTATCACTCCGTTTACTGCACAGCGTTTTACTCAACCCATTTGTAGCCATATCCCCATATTGTGACTAAATGCCTTGGTTCTGAGGGGCTGTCTTCTATCTTCATTCTTAGTCTTCTTATGTTCACATCTACAACTTTTTCGTCACCATAATATGATGCACCCCAAACATTTTCAAGAATTTTATTTCTTTCAAGAGGTTTTCCGGGATTTGTGAAAAAGTATTCAATAATTTGAAACTCAACTTGAGTAAGCTCTATATGCTCTCCATTTTTTGAAAGTGTTCTATTGCGCAAATTTAGCTCAAATGGCTTTAGTGTTATAACATCGCTGTTTTCTGCCTCCTTGGATGTTTCGTTCATAGAAACACGTCTGTAAACGGCATCAACTCTTGCCATAAGTTCTGAGGGCGAGAAAGGCTTTGTTATATAATCATCGGCACCCATTAAAAGCCCTGACACCTTATCCATCTCTTGCGTCTTAGCTGTTAGCATAATAATACCTATGTTGCGGCTTTGCTCACGCAGTTTTTTGCACACTTTAAGTCCGTCCATAACGGGCATCATTATGTCAAGCAGCACCACGTCAAAAGATTTACTGCTATTATATATTCTTAGTGCTTCTTCACCATTTTCCGCTTCTGTTACATTGTAACCGCCTCTTTTTAGCGTTATTGCGATAACTTCTCTTATAGAAGCCTCGTCTTCTGCTATAAGAACATTTTTCATAAGCACCTTTTCCTTTCCTTTTACTTGGAATATATATTTATAACATTTTTTTATAAAAGAATTAAGTTTCTTGCAATGTAATCAACAGTTATAGAGTGATTTTTAGCATTTGGATAAATCTTGCACCAGTAGTTGCCTCTTTCCCCACTTGCAACGAGTGTATATTCTGCTAAAACTTTAGATACGTTTGAGTTAAACTTTAGCGCAAAAAGGTCGTTTCCATACTTGCCTTCTCTTTCATTCCATTCGCTAAAAATAGTTTCACCCAGTTTTTCATCATACCTTGCAGTAATAGAGCTTGCTTTCCAATTGACTTTGAAAAAATATAAGTCTGATGGATTGTAAATTGTTAGCATATCTTGTTTTAGCCTACCATTTTCGACAGATAGCCACTTTATCATCTCTATATATAACTCATCGTTAGTTTTTTCATCGCCTGATATTAACTGTTTTTGGCGTGAGCCTATTAGCTTTGTTATAACAGGGATTTCATAATACCCGTCATTATCAATATCTCTCGTATGTATCACAGAGTTACGAAATGTGTCGGCTAAAGGATTTTTAAGTTCTCTTATAAGCTTATTTTCAGTTTTGGACCACACTAAAACCTCTGTAAAAAGACCAACTTCGTTTTTCATTACGTCAAAAAATAGCCTTGCACCGTCTTTATTATTTACCGAAACAATATCCCTATGTGTTTTTGAAACGGCAACAATATTATTATCAAGGATTAATTCTGAAGAAAGTTTTACTGTATTGTTTTCTGTAAAATTGAACAGTCTTAAATAAGACTGGGGAACTTGTGCAGTGTCATCAATACAAAGTATGCAAAGCTCATAAAGTCCGTCTAAGTCAAAATCAATTACTTCTTTATATGTAAAATATTCGTTTGCTTTTGCTGTAAAAACAAGTCTTCCGTCTTGTGACACTACAAAATCAAGAACGCTGACTATTCGTGTTGTTTTATTATCAAAAAGTGACCACGATATAATCACTTCCGATTTGCCGTCAAGGTTAGCGTCAATAAACTCTATTTCATAAACGGCATTACCAGAGCCTTTAAGGTCTGCCACGCTTACCCAGCTATCATCTATTTTTTGAAGAATATTAACTCGAACTGAAGTGTCTGCAGAGCTGTCGGAGTAAAACACAAATGCTTCTTCATTTCCGTCTCCATTTATATCGTACAGCACAAAGGGGGCTAAATGCGCTCCTTTTGCAGGGGACTTGAGTGTTACTTTGTCTCCCACATTTTTTTCAAATGCTAGCTGTAGCGCCCGTTTTTCTCCCTCAAGCCTTGGAGGCCTTACGGTTTTACTCATAGGAAAGCCTGTTACTAAAGAGCAGCCAGATAGTGAAATTCCTAAAACAATTACTAGTATAAAAAACAGTAAACTTCTCTTTTTCAATTGACCACCCTCCTAAAAGCATTTTATCAATCTTAGTTTTTAATGTCACAAGTATATCTTCCATATGCCCAGCACGTTGTATTGCTTGTATATACTCTTGCCTCAAACGCTGTAACCCCTTGCTCAATTTCTTCTGATTTTAAGTCAACATCTGCAAAAATATCACTAGCTTTTAAAAGCTCTATTGTTTCTGACGGTCCTACAATCGTTACTTTAGAGTTTAGCCCTGAAACTAAGGTTACGGGTGCTTTTGTGGTGTTATTTATAATTTTTATATTTTTTGTTGGAACTGTAAAGGTGCGCTGCTCCATATTTGTCATATCTATTTTCACACTGAAAGACTTAACTTTACCGCTATATGCTATTTCGGTTAAGTTTTCTGCTGGGAAAGAAAATGTGTTGTTATTTACAGAAATATCTTTAAAGTCTACAGAACCTACAATTGCAGATTTTGTTGTCTCATACTCCTCAATGGAAACGTCAAAATTATCGGTGTCAGGGGTTAAGGTGTATTTTAACGGTAGTGAAAGGTAGTAGCTCGTAGCATTTTTGAACGTTATGTCAACAGGCAACCTTTTCACGCCGTATACTGGCACTCTCATACTTATGTCCCCTGTTAAATCGGCTGATAAGTACTGAAAACTTTGTTTGTTATTTTCATCTAAAATCAAAAATTCAGAGTCAAGTGTTGTGCTGCTTAGTAAAGTGCTGCCCACTGATGCCCTTGCTACAACTGACGCTATTTTTGAAATCTCTGTTGCTGGCCCTTTTACTGTGATTGTACTTACTGATAAAAGCGGTGTTCCAATCTTAAAGCCTTTTTCTGTAAGAGGAAAATCCCCCTCTGTAATTATTTCTGGCTTTATTGAAAACTCTTGTGTTTTCTCAACATCAAAATAAACCTCTACAGATTGTTTTGACATTCCTACAATTTCAAAATCATTGTCCTGTTTTGCTGTAGCTTTTAAATCTAACCTATGCACTCCTGCGGTATTTACATACTCTGTTACAGCAGAAACGGATATATCGTCTGCCGAAAGTGAGCTTTGTGAAACGAGATATTTTTTACCCACAACAGTAACATCAACATAAAAATCTGTCTCACCAAAAACTTTTAGTCCAAGCTGGCTTGGAACACTGTTTTTTGTTTCGACAACAACCTTTACATTCTGAACGACTCTTTCTGTTTCAGGGCTTACATTAATTGCAATAAGAACCCAAATAACTATTGAAACCACTATGGAAAAGACAAGGACAAATTTATCGTTGCTAAATAAGTTATCAAGAGAAAGTTTACTCAGCTTCATTTTTCCTCCTCCTTTTTGTCTTTTCGTGAAGTTTGCAAGAGGCTTTTTATCCGCCCTATTACTGATTCGTCTACAAGCTCTTCATCGCTTTCAATTAAATAGTCTATTAAAAACTCTCTAAGGTCGCCAGTTGAAACTCCTCGCCTTAGCTCTCCACCACACGCCAAAGAAATCGCTCCGTTTTCCTCAGACACGACGACAATCGCCGCATCGCTCACTTCGCTCATGCCAAGTGCCGCTCTGTGCCGTGTTCCAAGCTCACTATCAAACGCATCATTATCCGTAAGAGGCAAAATGCAGCCTGCTGCACAAAGCCTTGCCTCTCTTATAATTAGCGCACCATCGTGAAGAGCAGAGTTTTTATAAAATATGCTACTAATTAGCTCTATAGATGATTCTGCATTTAATTTTGTGCCTGTCGCAATAATGTCTTGCAAAGGTGTTGCTTTTTCAAAAACAATTAAGGCACCGCACTGTTTTCTGCTCATTGAGGCGCTTGCTTTACATACATCGTTTACACTTTTCAGTGTTTTAACCGTTCGGTCAGCGTCTGACTTAAAAGAAAAGAGTGAAATGCTTTTTATTGAGCGTCTGCCGACACTTTCAAGCATTTGCCTAAGCTCTGGACTGAAAAGAATTAAAAATATAATAATTGAATTGTCGAAAAGAATCTTAAATATGTATTCACTAG
>DASRNG010000013.1:0-2288 GCA_035647555.1 Oscillospiraceae bacterium
AAATGGAGAGAAAACATGAACAAAGCACTATGTATTAAATGCAAGAAACGACCTGCTGTGATTTTTGTTTCAAAAATTGAAGAGGGCAAAGCCACGCAGGAAGGCTATTGCATGAAATGTGCGTTAGATATGAATATTGGACCTATCAAACAAATGATGGCTAATATGGGCATTACAGAAGATGAAGTAGATGCCGTAAGCGAGCAGTTTACAGAAATGTTTGACGGTCTTGAGGGGTTTCAGCCAGGCGGAGCTGGAACAATGCCTTTCTTAAACGCACAAATGGGGGAGCCTGTAAAAGAGCAGGAATTAGAAGCCGAAGAAGACGAAAACAAAAAAGGCAGAAGAAAAGGAAAAAAGCTTAAAAACAAAAGAAAGTTTTTAAGCCTTTACTGCACAGACCTTACAGCAAAAGCTAAAGACGGCGGAATAGATATTATAGTAGGCAGGCAACAGGAGATTTACAGAGTAACACAAATTCTTTGCCGCCGCACAAAAAACAACCCTTGCCTAATAGGTGAGCCAGGTGTTGGCAAAACGGCAATTGCAGAGGGTCTTGCCCTTAAAATAGCGGCAGGGGATGTTCCTGCCCGCCTTTCTGACAAAGAGCTTCACCTGCTTGACCTTACGGCACTTGTTGCCGGCACACAGTTTAGAGGGCAGTTTGAAAGCAGAATAAAAGGACTTGTTGAAGAAGTAAAATCAGAGGGTAATATTATCCTTTTTATAGATGAAGTTCACAATCTTGTTGGCACAGGGGACGCTGAAGGCTCAATGAATGCCGCAAATATCCTAAAACCTGCACTTTCAAGAGGGGAAATACAAGTAATAGGGGCAACAACTTTTACTGAATACCGCAAACACATTGAAAAGGACGCTGCATTAGAGCGCCGCTTTCAGCCTGTAAAGGTTGAGGAGCCATCTATTGCGGACTCTTACCAAATGCTTTTAGGTATTAAAAACTACTATGAAGAATATCACAAGGTAGAAATAAGCGATTCGCTTGTTTATAAAGCCGTTATCTTTTCAGAAAGATATATAAACGACAGATTTTTACCCGACAAGGCTATTGACCTGCTTGATGAGGCTTGCACTTGTGCTAACCTGCGCAATAAATCAATAAGCGATTATGAAATATTGTTAAAAGAGCTTGAGGATTTGCATTTTGACGAAGAAGATATGATTTCAAGCACAGAAGAAATAGATTATGAAGAGCTTGCAAGGATTCGTGCCGAAATATTAAAACTTCAAGGCGAAGAAAAGGACCTAAAAGAAAAAGCTGCAGATAACGCCGTTACAGAACAGGACCTTGCAAAGGTTATAAACCTTTGGACAGGAATACCCACACAAAAGGTAATGGAGGGCGATATTGGCAGACTGACAGACCTTGAAATGAAACTAAAAAGCAGAATAATAGGGCAAGATGAGGCAGTTGAAGCAGTGTCTGCTGCTATACGCAGAAGCCGTGTTCAAATCTCACCGCAAAGGCGCCCCGCCTCATTTATATTTATAGGCCCTACTGGCGTTGGCAAAACAGAGCTTGTAAAACAGCTTGCGTCAGAGCTTTTTGACACTCCCGAAACGCTCATAAGGCTTGATATGTCAGAGTTTATGGAAAAACACAGCGTATCAAGGCTTATAGGCTCACCTCCTGGTTATATCGGTTATGACGAGGCAGGGCAGCTTACAGAAAAGGTTAGAAGAAAGCCATACTCAGTTATACTTTTTGACGAAATTGAAAAAGCACACCCAGATGTCATGAATATCCTTTTGCAAATTCTTGACGAGGGCAAAACGAGTGATGCACAGGGCAGAACAGTGAGTTTTGAAAGCTGCGTTATTATTATGACGTCAAACGCCGGCAGCGAAAATAAAGAAAGCGCACTGGGCTTTAACAAATCTAAATCAGACGCTACAAAAGAAAGAATGATGAAAGCTCTAAAAGAGTTTTTAAGACCAGAATTTTTAGGCAGAGTAGACGAAATTGTTGTGTTTAATAATTTAGAACTTCCTGAATATGAGAAAATAGCAGAAATTCTTATAAACGAGTTAAAAGAACCGCTTAAAGAAAAGGGTATAACCTTAGAAGTTGGCGAAGGTGTAGCAATGCTAATTGCAAAGCAAAGTGATGATGGCGCCCGTGGAGCTAGAGAGCTTAGAAGAACGCTTAGAAAGCTGGTAGAGGACCAAATAGCAAACATTATCATAGCAAGCGCTAATAGCCCTGTAGAGCATATATCCCTTACAGCTGTTGAGGATAAAATAAAGGTAGCAGGATATAAGGGCGG
>DASRNG010000014.1:0-26252 GCA_035647555.1 Oscillospiraceae bacterium
TGTCACGGCAATAGAATTTACATATGAAAATGAGGCATATAACAAAGGTTATAAAAGTGTGTGCGGTGTGGACGAGGCTGGCAGAGGTCCGCTTGCAGGGGCAGTTTTTGCCGCTGCTGTAATACTTCCGCACGGCTATACACATGAAGTTTTAAACGACTCTAAAAAACTGTCTGAAAAAAAACGAGAACAGGTTTATGCTGATATTATAAAAGATGCCGTAGCCTTTTCTATAGCACAGGCATCACAAAAGGAGATAGACGAACTAAACATATTAAATGCAACCCACCTTGCAATGAAAAGAGCGGTCTTAGGTCTTAATATTAAGGCGGACTTTGCATATATAGACGGCAACAGCCTGCCAAAGATAGACATAGCGGCACAGTGCATTGTAAAAGGTGACTCAAAATGTGTGTCAATAGCTGCGGCGTCAGTACTTGCTAAAGTTAGCCGTGACAGATATATGCTGGAGCTTGCACTTAAATATCCAGAATATTTATTTGAAAAGCACAAGGGCTATGGCACTAAATTGCATTATGCAAAGATACGGGAAAACGGCATTTCCCCCGTACATAGAAAAACATTTTTAAGAAAGTTTATTAAAGGAGAAAATTAATGACGGCACGACTTTTGGGCGCTATGGGCGAACAAATGGCGGCAAGGTATTTAAGAGACAATGGCTACCATATAGCAGCGGCAAATTTTCGCACAAAAATAGGAGAAATAGACATAATAGCAAGCAAAGACCGGTATATTTGCTTTGTAGAGGTTAAGACCCGCAAAAAAGGTGGTTACCTAATGCCGAAAGATGCTGTAGATGAATGTAAAGAGAGAAAAATAATAGGCAGTGCCGAGATTTACATGGCATATAAAAAGCCAAAACTCATGCCAAGGTTTGATATTATTGAAGTGCTTTTGCAAGGTCATAACCTATATAAAATAAACCATATTAAGGGTGCATTTTAATGAGATTTTTTGATTTGCATTGTGATACGATAGGGGAGTGCTTTTCTTCAAACAAAGCGCTCTTTTCTAATGATTTACACCTTTCCCTAAAAAGGGCAGGGTGTTTTGATTTTTATACGCAAGTTTTTGCAATTTGGATAAATGATAACCTTAGAAAAAACTTTGCGACAGAGTATTTTGAGAATTGTGCAGATTATTATGATAAACAGCTAAAGATAAATAAAGACTACATAAAAAAGCACAATATAAAACCCATTTTAGCAGTTGAGGGCGGTGCAGCTTTAGGCGGCAGAATAGAGGGGCTTTACCGCCTTAGCGAAAGAGGGGTAAAGCTTATAACCCTTACATGGAACAGAAGAAATGAAATAGCTTCAGGCTGCAGTGAAAATGAGGGCGGGCTTACTTCTTTCGGAAAAACAGTAATAAAAGAAATGAACCGCCTTAATATGACGGTAGATGTATCACACCTTAATAAAGAAAGTTTTTTTGATGTTACAAAGTTTTCTGAAAAACCGTTTATAGCAAGCCACTCAAATATTGATGACCCGAAAGTTCCTTACGGCAAGCTAAGAAACCTTACAAAAGAGCAGGCGAAAATTATAATTGAAAGAAAAGGACTTATAGGAATTAATTTTTATAATAAATTTTTACAGCGTGAAAATGAGAGTTGCTTTGATGCAGTGTACCGCCGTATATATGAAGTTTGCGACATAGGCGGCGATAAGACGGTAGCTTTTGGCAGCGATTTTGACGGCTGCGAAATTGAAGAGCCGCTAAACGCTATAGAAAAAATCCCCTCTTTGCATGGTTTTTTGCAAAGAAAGGGATTAAATGATGAATTTTTAGATAGGCTTTTTTATAAAAATGCGTCAGATTATTTCAAGCGCCTTTAGATACTCCACCGCTATTATAGAGTGACCGAGTGATTCAGGGTGTACCCCGTCACCAGATAAATCAGCAGGGGAAAAGTGCCCGTTTAGCACAATATCGTCAAAAATACGCTCAAGCGGCAGCACAAAGTCCGCATATTTTTTAGCAAGCTCATATACGGCTATGATTTTTGGGTCAAGGTCCTCATGCCACACAATTTTATCAGGCTGTGAATGTATAAGAAAAGGTGACATTAGCATAATGCCGGTACCTGGCATATCCTTTTTTATTTGTGATAAAAGAGTTTCATATTCATTTGTAAATCTTTCTGTAGAGGTGGTATCGTTTTCGCTGTATCTTCTCCAAGTGTCATTAATTCCTATAAGAATTGATATAAAATCAGGCTTTACAGCTAAAAAATCTTGCTCATATCTTAAAAGAAGGTCCCGTGCCCTATTGCCTGAAACGCCTCTGTTTACAAATACAACTTCATTACCAGCAAAAAGGAGATTATAAATTTCTTGAATAGACTTTGCATACCCACTACCTAAATCTGAAAGGTTTTCACGGCTTCTGCCGCAGTCTGTAATACTGTCCCCTTGAAAAAGGACTACATCCCCATCTTCCCACACTCTTTTCATAAACTGCTCCTTTGAATGTTGCCATTTGTCATTACAGCTTTTATATTAATATCTTCATCAAATACAACCAAGTCAGCATCATAGCCGATTTGGATTTTTCCTTTTCTATCGCCAAATCCAATACGAGAGGCAGGGGTGTGAGAGGCAGCACGAACAGCATCATAAAGCGGAACATCTGCACTTTTATATACATTGCGAACGAGCATTGCAGAAGTTGCAACAGAGCCAGCAAGAGAGGAGCGGTCAGCAAGCTTCATAACGCCATCTTCATACACAACGCTCACGCCGTTTTTCTGTTTGAATACAGCGCCCTCCTCCATGTTAGTAGCGGCAAATTCAAGCGCGTCTGTAATAAGTATCATTTTGTCAGCGCCTTTGCACTTGTAAATTAGTTTAAGCAGTCCTGCCGGCAAATGTCTTAAGTCTGCTATAGCCTGAGTTGTAAGTTCATCTATTGCAAGCCCAGCCTCAACCACACCGCCAACTCTAAAAAGGTTTACCTTAAAACACATAGAGCAAGCAGAATATATGTGAGTAACATCGCTATAGCCGTGGTTTACAGCCTCCTCAACAATCTCATAAGATGCGCCAGAGTGTGCTATTGAGGCAACTGCGCCGTGTTTAACAATTTTTTCACCAAGCAAAAGCCCGCCCTCTATTTCAGGGGCTGCACCAACTAAGCGAATACCGTCCCAAAGCTCAAAAAGCTCGTCAGGATTGGTTTTTAGCGGTGACAGTATATCATCCTCACTTTGTGCGCCTTTAAATTCTTTTGAAAGGTATGGTCCCTCAAGATGCACACCAAGAATATTAGAGTTTTTTGAAGCCTCACTTGCCTTTTTAATAGTGAGAACAGCTCTTTTAATCTCCTCAAAAGGTGCGGCAAGAGTGGTGGGCAAAATAGACGTTGTACCGTGGGCAAGGTGTGCCTCACACATTGTAATAACATCACGAAAGTCTTCACTCATAGCACTTTTTCCGCCGCCGCCGTGAACGTGAATGTCAACAAAACCGGGAGAGAGGTAATTGCCTTTACAATCAATTACATTAGCACCGCAAGTATCATCAAAATGTTGGTGAATGCCTGTTATTTTGCCGTTATTGACAACAACAACTCCGCTGCGTATTTTATCTTGAAAAACTATTTTAGCGTTCTTAAAAACAGTCATAATCATGCTCCTATTAGCTATTATATATTGGTATAATTGTAATTCATATCCTCATTTATGTCAAATGTTTTTATTATCGTGACTTAATGCGACAAAAAAATTATACAAGCACAGGTATAATGTGAAAGGGTGGTAAATTGACTACTGTAATTTATGTTGACAAGCTGCTTGCCGTTAACTTATTAATATCAGTTATATTGCTTTTATCTGCGTCAAGGCTTTGCGGAATACATATAAAAAGAAAGGGACTTATTTTTGGCACACTTATTTCCACATTGTCGTCACTTTTAATCTTTCTGCCATGGGAAAACATATTTCTATTAATAATAATTAAAGTAATCACTGTTATAGCTATTGTTTATTTTACATTTTTTCCAGAGTCTATAAAATCATTTTTAAAAAGCCTTGGAGCATTTTTCGCCGCCAACTTTATTTTTGCAGGCATTATGCTATCTATAAAATTTTTTGTAGGGCAAAGCGGCATATTTTATATAAACGGAACGGTTTATTTCGATTTTAGCGCACTTTTACTCATAGCAATGTTTGCTTTCTGCTATGGTGCGCTTTGTATAGGAGAGTATTTTACAAAAAAGAGGGCAAAAGAAACAGACAAGTTTGAAATTGAAGTTTCATTTAGAGAAAAGACAATTAAAACAAAGGCGCTTCTTGACAGCGGCAGTTCTCTAAAAGACAGCTTTTCAGGCAGCCCTGTAATTGTAGCAGAGCTAAAAAGCATAGCAGGGCTGCTGTTACCGTGTGAGCTGCTATATTTTAAGGGCGATTACTTAAACGGAAATGTGTCAGAAAGTCTAAAGACCTCTGTTCGCCTTATTCCATACAATGCTTTAGGACATAGTGGGCTTTTGCCATCGTTTAAGGCAGACAGTGTTGTTAGCAAATATGAAGATAAAGAATATGTTTCACATGATGTATACATAGGCGTTGTTACTGATGAGCTTTCATCAGGTGAATATAGTGCTATAGCAAATAAAATACTTTTTGAGCGTTGAAAGGAATAAAGTTATGGTGAAAAAAATAAAAGATTTTATAAAAAACATCTATCTAAAGCTTAGAATGAAGCTTAATTTAGATAATATTTATTATATCAATTCACGAGGAAGCCTGCCGCCGCCGCTTACTGCAAGCGAGGAAAGAGAAGCCATGGAGCGGCTTAAAAGAGGGGATAGCACAGTAAAAGAAGAGCTTATTGTCCATAACCTGCGCCTTGTGGTGTATATAGCAAAAAAGTTTGAAAACTCAGGAGTAGGCATTGAGGACTTAATATCCATAGGCACAATAGGGCTTATAAAAGCCGTAAACACTTTTTCGCCAGAAAGAAATATAAAGCTTGCAACATATGCCTCACGCTGTATAGAAAACGAGATTTTGATGCACCTTAGAAAAACAAACCAACAAAAACGTGAGATTTCTATAGATGAGCCATTAAATGTGGATTGGGACGGGAATGAGCTGCTTTTATCAGACATTCTTGGCACTAACGGAGACGAAATTAACCTTAGCATTGAAGATGAGGACGAGAAACGCATTCTGTTAATGAGCATAGGAAAATTAAATGAGCGTGAAAAATTAATTATGAATATGCGCTTTGGCATAGGAATAGATAGAGAGCATACACAAAAAGAGGTTGCCGACACGCTTGGCATATCACAAAGCTATATATCCCGACTTGAAAAGCGGATAATTGTACAGCTTAAAAAGGATATAGAAAAAGCCCAGAAATAAAGTTTTAGATAAACTTTTTAAAAAACAAAAAATCTCAAGCCATTGTGCCTGAGATTTTTTTGTTTTATTAACCTTTACAATTAGTTATCGTCAAGTTTTAGTATTGCCATAAAAGCCTCTTGAGGCACTTCTACAGAGCCAAAGGTGCGCATGCGTTTTTTACCCTCTTTCTGTTTTTCAAGCAGCTTTTTCTTTCTTGTTATATCTCCGCCGTAACATTTTGCAAGCACGTCTTTTTGCATTGCCCTTACAGTTTCTCTTGCTATTACTTTACCGCCTATTGCAACTTGTATCGGCACTTCAAACATATGGCGCGGTATATTGTCTTTTAACTTTTCTGCAATTCGCCTTGCACGAGTATACGCTTTTTCAGAATGCGAAAAAAGTGAAAGAGCATCTATAACCTCACCGTTCAAAAGAACATCAAGTTTTACTATGTGTGAGCGTTTTGAATCTGTAATATCATAGTCAAGAGAAGCATAGCCTCTTGTGCGGGATTTTAGCGCATCAAAAAAATCATAAATTATTTCATTAAGTGGAACATCATACTTAATTTCCACCCTTTCAGATGAAACATAAGTCATATCTTTGAAAACTCCACGTCTGTCTTGGCACAGCTCCATTATAGCGCCTACATATTCTGTGGGAGTTAGAATGTTTACAGCGGCTATTGGCTCTTTGCAGTAGTCTACTAAGGCAGGGTCAGGGTAGTGGGTGGGGTTATCAACATTTAGCACAGTGCCGTCATTGAGATGAATTTCATAAATAACACTTGGAATTGTTGTAACAAGGTCAAGGTCATACTCCCTTTCAAGCCTTTCTTGCACAATTTCAAGATGCAATAGACCTAAAAATCCGCACCTAAAACCAAAGCCTAAGACACCTGAAGTTTCCTGCTCATAAGAAAGAGCGGCATCATTTAGTTGCAGTTTTTCAAGAGCTTCACGAAGGTTTTCATAATCAGCACCGTCAGCTGGATAAATTCCGCAAAATACCATAGGTGTTGCCTCTCTGTACCCAGGCAAAGCCTCTATGGCTGGTCTTTCTGCCGTTGTAACGGTGTCACCCACTCGTGCATCTCCTACAGATTTTATAGAGGCTGTTATATACCCAACCTCACCAGATGAAAGCATATCTGTGCTTTCAAGCGAAGTTGCACGCATATAACCCACTTCTACAACATTAAACTTAGCGCCTGTAGACATCATAAGCATTGTGTCACCAGGCTTTAGTGTGCCGTCTACAATCCTTACATAAACTACAACACCTTTATAACTATCATAAATAGAGTCAAAAACGAGCGCACGCAGCGGAGCATCGTCATTACTTAAAGGAGCGGGGATTGTTTCAATTATTTTTTCAAGAACCTGCTCTACATTTTGCCCCGTCTTTGCGGAAACGTGCGGTGCATCATCACAGGGCAGCCCTATAACATCCTCAACCTCTTTAGCTATTCTATCAGGCTCTGCAGAGGGCAAATCAATTTTATTAATAACAGGTACAAGCTCAAGGTCATGGTCTAAAGCAAGGTATGTATTAGCAAGAGTTTGCGCCTCTATACCTTGTGAGGCATCCACGACTAAAAGTGCGCCTTCACACGCAGCGAGCGAGCGGGACACCTCATAGTTAAAGTCAACATGCCCTGGTGTATCTATAAGATTTAGCCTGTACTGCTTGCCGTCTTTCGCCTTATAATCAAGTGTTACAGCATGGGCTTTAATTGTTATACCTCTCTCACGTTCAAGGTCCATTTTGTCTAAAAGCTGTTCGGTCATATGCCTTTTAGGAACAGCGTTTGTAAGCTCAAGCAACCTGTCTGCAAGTGTGCTTTTTCCGTGGTCAATGTGTGCAATAATTGAAAAATTTCTAATATCTTCTTTTTTGACGAGCGCCATATGTTTTTCCTTTCAAAGAGTAATTATTATAATTATAATGTTTTTTCATCAGTTTTAAAGCCTTTTCCAAGAACTTCTCCAGCTTCTGTTTTAATTACAAAAGCATCTGGGTCTATCTCTTTTACAATACGAGTAATTTTTGCCGTTTCATGTGGTCTTGCAACGGTTAATAGCAGCTTTTTCTCCTGCCCTGTATACGCTCCTGTGACAGGGAGCATAGTGACACCTCTGCCGATTTCTGTTAAAATTTTATTTGGCAAAGTGTCCCCCTTAGTTGTAACAATGAGTAGCATTGAGCTTTTTGAAGCACCGTAAACTAAATAGTCAATAGACCTTGAGGATAAAAAGAAAAATACCGCAGAGTAAAGCATGCTTTCAATGTTGCCGTACACCACTCCTGCAAGAAACATAACAGCTACGTCCATTGCAAGGATAAACGAGCCGAGCGATATATGGGGAAACCGAAGTTTAAGAAGTCTGCCAATTATGTCAGCACCGCCTGAAGTGGCACCCTTAGCAAGTATAATGCCAAGCCCTATTCCCGATACGGCGCCGCCAAAAATTGCCGCTAAGAGTCTGTCTCCCGTATAAACAGGCAAAAAAAGCTTGCCTATATCTATAAATACTGACACAAGAACAGTGCCGATTATTGTGCGGGCAATAAATTTCATTCCGAACTTTCTGTATGCGGCAATAAAAATAGGTATATTAAGAGCGAGTATCATAACACCTATAGGCAATGAAAACTTATAGTTTATAAGCGTTGAGATACCTGTAACACCGCCAGGTGCAATATTATTTGGAGACGAAAAACAGTCAATCGCAATGGCGTATAGCGCAGAGCCTACACACCAAGATAAAAAATCTGTAAAAAAGTAGAATCTTTCTACTCGTAGTTTTCGCTGTTTAACCGATTTAGTCGATTTTATATTTTCTTTTCCGAAATTACTCACCTAATTCATCTGCAATAATGTTAAAAAGCTCTTTTATTCTTTCAGTTTGATATGTTAAATATAAGTGCCCAAACAACACCTCAAGCCCCGTAGCACTGTTGTAATTAGCTCCTGTTTGATTTTTCGGTTTATGTGAAGTCCTCGTATTGCGCCCTCTTTTATAAATAGCCATTTCACTTTGGGAGAGAAAAGGCTTCAAAGCTAAAGCGGCTTTTGCCTGTGCTGCTGCACTAACGAAGCTAAGAGACATCTTATGAAGCACATTTGCGGTGCAATTTGTCTTTTTCATTAAATACTCACGTGCCATAAGACTATATACAGCATCTCCTAAAAATGCAAGTGAGGGCGTAGAGCAAAGAGAAACATTTATATCACTACTGCACATTCCCTCAATATTATACTCTGTACTGGTTTTACTATCCTTTTCTTTTTCGGGGGAAATACGCTTTTTTCTTTTTCTTAAATTAAGGAACATACTCAAACTCCAAGTCATATATGCTTACAGTGTCACCCTCTTGAATGCCTTTTTCAATAAGGGCTTTTATTATACCGCTTGTATGAAGTACATTTTGAAAATACTGAAGTGATTCATAATCTTCAGGGTCAGTCTTTGACAAAATTTTTGCAAGCCACAAAGCCTCAATAATATATACATCGTCTTCAACCTTAATGTCAAACTCACCATCATTTTTAACTGCTAAAATTTCAATAGGCACAGCAGATGCCTTATATATTTTAACAGGGGGGAGTGTAGAAAGTTTTCTTGAAACTGCCTGCATAAGTTCTTTCGTTCCCTCAGATATAGGGGCTATCATCTCATAATATTCAAAGCCTTTTGACGTTACGTATTCCTTAAACCGTAAAAGTTGCTCTGGTGTGGCAAGGTCTGTTTTATTTGCCGCAACTATTTGCGGGTAAGAGGCAAGCTCCTTGTTAAAGCTTTTTAGCTCTGTATTTATAGTATTAAAATCCTCAATAGGGTCCCGTCCCTCACTGCCAGCAGCATCAACAATGTGAACGAGCAGACGGCAGCGCTCTATATGCCTTAAAAACTCATGCCCAAGTCCAAGCCCTAAAGAGGCCCCCTCTATAATACCGGGAATATCTGCTATTACAAAGCTGCTTTCAGGGCCCATTCTTACAACCCCTGGAACGGGGATAAGAGTTGTAAAATGATAATCGGCGATAACGGGTTTAGCCTCACTAACAACTGATATTAAAGTAGATTTGCCCACATTAGGAAAACCTATAAGACCCACATCAGCAAGAAGTTTAAGCTCAAGCAAAAGCACCCACTCCTCACCAGGCGTACCATCTTTAGCAAAGCGCGGCACTTGCCGAGTAGCAGTAGCAAAATGGGAGTTGCCGCGACCGCCAGAACCGCCTTTTGCCGCAACAAATAACTCAGTTTCAGACATATCGGCTAAAACGGTACCCGTTTCAGACTCTTTAATAATGGTACCGCGAGGAACGGTGATTATAAGGTCCTCGCCACTTTTTCCGCTTTTTCGAGAGCTGCCGCCATTTTTACCGCTTTCTGCTTTGTATTTGCGTTTATATCTAAAATCAGACAGCGTAGAGATGTTATCATCTATCCTAAAAACAATATTGCCGCCACGACCGCCATCACCGCCATCAGGGCCGCCTGCTGCAACATATTTTTCACGGCGAAAGGATACGGCACCATTTCCGCCGTTTCCTGCTTTAACTGTTATTTTTACAAAATCAACAAACATACATTATTCCTCCAAGTATAAGTATACAACATTATGACTAAAATATAAATAGCCATTTTAAATAAACTTAAAAACACTACAAAATGTATAAAATGATTGACAAAGGACTATATATAGTGTATATTAATATAAATAAAGAAATTAAAAAATAATTTTCAGAAAAAACCGAACATTTGTATTGACAAATGTAAAAAAGATGATATACTTATGGCGTAAAAACAAATGTTCGAAAGAAAAGGAGGGTTCATATGACCACACTTAGCATTATAAGAACCTTTTTTGAAATATTAGGAATACTTTCAGTGGCTTTTGCAATTTATCATGCTGATAAAGTAAACGCTTTTGAAGCAAAACTAATTCGTGCTATAAAGTTTTACAGGCACAGAAATAAGCGGCTAAAAGCTTATGAAAAGATTAAAAAGAACAGAGCCTTTGTATTAACGGTTGACAATTCTGACAGAAACAAGACTTGTACTACTGTTACAAATGTCGAAAAAGCAGCAGGATAATATATGTATTATACCGAAATTAAAACAAAAAACTGTTTTCCTGTCGAGAGAATCTAAATATTCAACAATTTATGTATAATATTTCAAAAAATGTTGATTTTTTCTTTTAGACAGTGTATAATTTACCGTGTTGTTGCATTTAATATTGTAACATAATGAAAAACGGAGGTTCTGTAATTATGAAAAAATTTGTAAAAATTGTCTCAGTCATTCTTGTCCTTTCGCTAATTGGCATATTTGCTGGTTGCGGCGGCAAAACAGATGATGGCTCTACTACTACAGGCACAGGTACAGGCACAGAAACAGGCAAAACAGCAGCTGCTATAACAACGGCTGATGACCTTTGGGGCAAAAAGATAGGTGTTCAACTTGGCACAACAGGCGATATTTTCGCTTCTGATTATGAAGATGCAAAAGAAGCTAAAGAAGCTGGGGATAAAGACCTTTCAACTATCGAAAGATACAACAAAGGTGCAGACGCTGTTCTAGCACTTACACAAGGCAAGCTTGACTGTGTAATTATAGACTATGAACCAGCAAAAGCATTTGTAGCAGCAAACAAAGGGCTTAAAATTCTTGAAGAAGAGTTTGCAATTGAAGAATATGCAATAGCTATGAAAAAAGGCTCTCCTCTTAAAGAGAAGATAAACAACGCTCTTGCAGAGCTTAAAGATAACGGCACGATTGATGCAATAATCAAAAACTACATTGGTGACGATACAAAGGGCAAAACCCCTTACAAATCACCTGAAAATCTTGAGCGTCCCAACGGCACATTGAAAATGGCAACAAACGCACAATTCCCACCATACGAGTATATTGAAAACCAAAAAATCGTAGGAATTGATGCTGACTTAGCTCAGGCAATTGCTGATAAACTTGGCATGGAACTTAAAATTGAAGATATGCAGTTTGAAGGTATTCTTGATTCCATCACATCAGGCAAAGCCGATATTGGCGTAGCTGGTATGACTGTAACTGAAGTTCGCTTAAAGACTGTTGATTTTTCAAACTCCTACACAACATCAACTCAAGTAATGATTGTAAAAGAGTAAAAAAGGGTTAATTCGGAGCAGTCCGCTCGTGGGCTGCTCTGTTTTTCGTAAAGGGCTGGTTTTTTGAAATCACTAATAACTAAGACAATATGTATAACGCTAATTATATTAGCGCTTTTTCCCGTTATAAGCATATTTGCAGCTGCGGCAATGGTTAGCAATGTGTCTTTAGATACAAATGCAAATACAGAAGTTATATCTAAAGAAGATGATACGGAGCTTTCTCCTTTTAATCAAAAAATAGAGGATTTTAAGGACAAGTTTAAAACTAACTTCATTGCAGATAAAAGATACCGCTACCTTGTTACGGGGCTTAAAAACACACTGATAATTACTGTCTTTGCCGTATTGCTAGGAACTTTTCTTGGGTTTCTTTTAGCATCTGTCAGGTATTCCTATGAAGAGCTTTCTATAAAAGATAAGCGAGGTATCGGTGCTTTAATATTAAAGCTGTTAAACTTTTTAACAAAGGCGTACCTTACCGTAATTAGAGGAACTCCTGTTCTCATACAGCTAATGATTATATATTTCGGTATATTTGCGGCTGTAAATATAAATAAAATTACAGTAGCTATCGTAGCGTTTGGTATAAACTCTGGTGCATATGTAGCAGAAATTGTGCGCTCTGGGCTGTCGTCAGTAGACAGAGGTCAATTCGAGGCAGGAAGAAGCCTTGGGCTTAGCTACATGAGTACGATGATAACAATTATTATACCGCAAGCCTTTAAGAACATTCTTCCCGCACTTGCTAATGAACTGATAGTTCTCTTAAAAGAGACGTCTGTTGCAGGCTATATAGCACTTAACGACCTTACAAGAGGCGGCGATACAATTCGTGGAGTTACATATAACTCAATGCCGCTTTATGCCGTTGCCTTAATATATCTTGCAGTAGTAATGATTTTATCACACTTTGTTACAAAGCTTGAAAATCATTTAAAAACGGATAGGGCAGTTGTTCGAAAGAAATCAATACTTAAAAAGCAAACAACTGAAATAGCAGGGGGGGAGCAGCTGTGATAAGAGTAGAAGGCTTAGAAAAGACCTTTAATAATGGTACTCTCCATGTTTTAAGAGGGATAACAGAAACAATTGAAAAAGGTGAAAAAGTAGTTATTGTTGGCCCGTCTGGTTCAGGCAAAAGTACTTTTTTGCGCTGTCTTAACATGCTTGAGGTTCCCTCTAAGGGTCAAATTTGGTATGAGGATGAACTTATAACAGATAAAAATTGCAACATAAATAAAGTGCGGCAAAAAATGGGTATGGTATTTCAGCATTTTAACCTTTTCCCTCATAAAAGCGTAATAGAAAACATTATGCTATCACCTGTTAAGCTAAAGCTTATGAGTAAGGACGAGGCACGAGAAAATGCTCTAACACTGCTTGATAGAATTGGTCTTTGTGACAAGGCAGATGCATACCCGTCTCAGCTTTCGGGTGGGCAAAAACAAAGGATTGCAATTATCCGTTCGCTTGCAATGAATCCCGAAGTCATGCTTTTTGACGAGCCGACAAGTGCGCTTGACCCTGAAATGGTTGGCGAGGTGCTTGAGGTTATGAAAACTCTTGCACAAAGCGGTATGACTATGATTGTTGTAACACATGAAATGGGTTTTGCAAGAGAAGTTGGAACAAGAATCATGTTTATGAATGAAGGATTGATTGAAGAGCAAAATGAACCTTCAGACTTTTTTAAGAATCCAAAATCCGAAAGACTTTGTTCTTTTTTATCAAAAGTTTTATAATGAAAACTTAATGGTGAAAGTACATAAAAACATTACTCTAATTTTGTCGAAATTGCTAACTTATGTTTATTCACGCCTTTTTCTTGCATTTGATTATATATCGTGATATAATTTTCTTATTATTAAAATAGGAGGAATGCACCTTGTCAAATCCTTCATCGGAGGCTCCTAAGACCGCAGTGGTAGACGAAAAACAGTCTCGGGAGTATATTTATGAAAACCGCCGATACGTTGGTATTAAAGAAACGGTTTGGTACGTTATATTTGATATGTGTCAAAGTTTTAACATTAACACATATAGCAGCCGTTTCGTAACGAACATTCTACAGGTTGACCTTGATTATCAGACTATTATCAATAGTATCAATGGTGTTTGGGACATTGTAAACGATATTTTTATTGGTGCAATAGTCGATAAAACACGTACTCGTTGGGGCAAGTTTAAGCCATACCTTGTGGCTCTTGGTATCCCTGGTACACTCGGCACAATGTTCTTTTGGCTTTTACCGCTTCTTTTTCCGAATACTTCTCCGAAGCATTTCGGTAAATTTATTACATATTTCATTCTTGCCATTGTAAGAGAAGGTGCGGGAACGTTCCGCAGCATTGCACAAACGGGCATGCTTGCAACTATAACTCCCCACCCAACTGATAGGACAAGGCTTATCACAATGGCGCAGTTTTGGTCTGGCTTTTTAGGGGAAAAGCTGCCAGAGCAAATTATGACACTGCTTCTTGACCTCATTGGCAACAAAGTCATAAATCTTTCACTCACCTCTACATTTGTGTTTATGGGCAACTTCACAAGTATTGTAAGCGGAGTTGCAGCACTTATCTTTTGTGTTATGACGAAAGAGAGGGTTCTCCAGTCCGTTGAACGGCCAAGCATTATGCAGGGCGTTCGCTCCATAATAAATAATAAACCGGTTCTTTTAATGACGCTGTCTAAAACCCTTTCAGGTTTTTCAATAAGCGGCAGTAAATCTGATTATTATATTGACGTTTTGAACTTTGCGTCTATTGCATTTTTCACAGGAATCCCAGGTGCAATTGTTAACCCAATATCCTATACACTTGTGCCATGGTTTAAAAGGAATTTCAGCAGCCGTACTCTTTATATTTTTGGCGCATATATTGGTGACCTTCTTATGATTCCAGTGTTTTTCTTTGGTGCCCTTGGCGGTAAGAAAAATGGACTTTATAAAAGAGTTGTTCCTATGGGCATTGCGCTCACCCTTTGGGAAACAATCTTTATGTTTTTTTACGGTGTAAGAAAAGTTATACCAAATGAGATGTATAATGAGTCTATGGATTACTGCGAATGGCGCAATGGCTACCGTACAGAGGCGATGACAACGGTGGCAAAAGGGCTTGCAGAAAAGCTTTCAGGACTTGTTAGCGGGCTTATTACACTTCAAATTAAAAAAATGATAGGCTATGATATTACAGCTTACACAAGGGGTAACGCACAGACAGATACTACAAAATTCGGGCTTTTTGCCATGTTTACAATAGTTCCTGCCGTAACTACCTCTTTCGGTGTTATTCCTATGCTGTTTTATGATTTATCAGGCGAGAAAAAAGAAAGAATGTATTCAGAGCTTCTTGCACGCCGAGCAGAAATTTCACAGCAGGCAACTTCAGGTGATAAAGATGCGCTTGCAAGGATTGCAAAAGAACAAATGCTCATATCTGAAAGAACAAAACTACAAGACCAAAAAGAAAAAGATGACAGAAAGAACAAACGAAAGAAAAAATAAACGATAAGAAAAACAAATAAAGAGACAGGGTGTAATGCTCTGTCTTTTTCGATTTGATTTATGTGTTCTTTTATGATATAATAACGAGGTACAGCAATTCATTGTTAAACGCACATTAATGTGTGTTTCAGCAGAAGGAGGGCAGCTTGTGATTGAATTTGAGCACAAGATTGATGATTATGTTATGTGCAAAGATGATGTGTGTAAAATAGTTGATATTAAAAAGATGGAGTTTTCTGGCATTGACGAAAGAATGTATTATCTAGTTGAGCCAGTTGGTGAACAACGTGCGCGCATATATGTTCCAGTTGATATGAAAGATGCAGATGCTACCATTCGTAAAGTACTTTCCGTTGATGAAGTAAAATCAATTATAGAGCGCTCAGAAAACCTTGAACTTTCTTGGGTTGAGGACGGCAAAGAAAGAGTAAACCGTTTTGATAAAATATTACAAAATGGCGATATGGCAGAAATATTATGGATGTTTAACATCTTAAAAGAGCGAAGAAAAGAACTTGAAGATGAAGGTAAGAAACTGTATGTTGGTGACACAAGAATTTTTGAAACAGCAGAAAAAATGATTACCGAGGAGTTTGCTTTCGTGCTGGGAATAAAAAAGGACGAAGTCGAGTCATATATATTAGAGCATTTAGCAAGTTAGTTTACTAAATAAAAAGCCGCTGAGTTTAACTCAGCGGTATTTTTAATATTTAATGCTATAATTTCCACTTTCGAGGAGTTTTGTAAAATCTTTCGTAGACTTTATTTCCTTATCAAAGTACATACCACTTATTCCAATGTCCTCTTTTTGATGAAAGTCGCTCCCCGCTGTTGTAAGCTTTTTGTATTTGAGCGCCCAGTTTTTAGCTATATCGTTGTTAGAGTTATGGCGAGGATTTCCGTTTAAGATTTCATAGCCGTCAAGATATTTTGGGTCTGCTATTTGTGAGCCAAACCTAAATGGGTGTGCCTGAATAACATAAAACCCATTCTTTTTAGCAAGGGGGTAAAAGGTCTTTAGTGTCATTTCAGTAAGGTCTTTATTATCTCTTAAAAACTTTTCGGTTATGCCGTATACTAAATAATCATTTCTTTCACCATTAAAATTAATCTCCATAGAAAGCAAGGTATTTAGTCTGCCATTTGCCTCTTTTTTAATAAGCTCAAATCCATAAAGGAAAAAGTCTATAACCCCATTCCAATCAGAGGCCTTTGATTTGTTTATAGTGCTTTCACTTAAATGGTTCGTAACAAACACGGTAGAGTAGCCGTGTTTTAACATAAGCTTTGTAAACTGCTTTGCATTACACCTTGCGCAAGAGCTTACTTCACTTGAGTGAGCGTGTGTTTCTACAAGGAATTTTTTCAAATTAAAACATCTCCAATGTTTTTCTAAAATTATACACCATAGAGTCAAAAATGTCCATTTACACTTGTAAAAATGCTATAAAAATGTTAATATAACTGAAAGATAATGGAGGCGGAAGTATGGGAAAATTAAAAGTTGCAATAATAGGTACTGGCGGTATTAGTAACGAGCATATAAACGGGTATCTTTCTGATAAAAATGTCGAGCTTTATGCATTTTGTGACATTAATGAGGCTCAGCTTAAAAAAATGGCGGAAAAATATAATATGCCATGGGAACGCTGCTTTCTGGATAAAGATGAAATGCTAAAGGCATTGCCTGAAATACAGGCAGTTAGCGTATGCACATGGAATAGCGCTCATGCTGAATGTACAATAGCGGCGCTAAATGCTGGCAAACACGTAATATGTGAAAAACCTATGGCGATGAATGCTAAAGAGGCCACCGCTATGTGGGAGGCGGCAGAAAAGGCAAAAAAGCTTCTCATGATAGGTTTTGTTCGCCGCTATGGCAATGATGCTGCGGTAGTAAAAGATTTTATTGATAATGACTATTTTGGTGACATATACTATGCAAAAGCAACGTACCTAAGGCGCAACGGCAACCCTGGCGGTTGGTTTGGGGATAAATCACGTTCAGGCGGCGGACCGCTTATTGACCTTGGCGTGCATGTTATAGACCTTGTAAAGTATTTAACGGGTAACCCAAAGCCTATTTCAGTTTATGCCTCAACTTACCAAAAGCTTTTTAACCGCCCTGAAATAAAGTCAGTAAAAGGCTATGTTTCTGTAAGTGCTGGCAGTGATGATATTTGCGACGTTGAGGACCTTGCTGTGGCTATGATTAGGTTTGACAATGGCTTGACGTTATCTGTTGAAACGAGTTTTTCTCTCAATATAAAAGAGGACAAAGGCGATATAGAGCTTTTTGGCACTAAAGCAGGCTGCAAGCTTGACCCTGACGTAGAAATATATACGGACATAAACAATTACATGGTAGACCTTAATTTCACACGTCAAACAAGGCTTGACTTTGAGGGGCTTTTCAAAAATCAGATAGACCATTTTATAGATTGCGTTATGAATGGAGCAAAGCCTATTGCACCTGCTAAAGATGGTGTAGAAATGATGAAAATACTTGATGCGATTTATGAGTCTGCAAAAACGGGGCATGAGGTAATTATATAAAGGAGTTTTTCTATGAATGCGAACGAGAATACGGACGACAGCAAACTTTTAGAGCTTACTATATCAGAGGATGTTATAGCCTCTATAGCAATAAACGCCGCACGAGATGTTGACGGTGTAGCTGGCTTTTCAGTGAAGCCTGCAAACATTCTCAAAGTGATTAGCAAAACTGAATCTAATAAACACGTAAATGTGCAGTTTGGTGATAATGATTTGAAGATAACTATTTATATTATTGTAAGGCCTTCTTACAACATTCAAAACGTTGCAAACGATGTTCAAAAAGCGGTAAAATCTACAGTCCAAAATATGACTAACAAAATAGTGTCTAAAGTAAACGTTACAATCGGAGCGTTAGAGAGCACCGTGTAACACGACAAAATAAATAAGGAGCGGCTTAATGAATCGTTACAAAGCACGTGAGCAGGCGTTTATTATAATATTTCAAAAAAATTTTACTAAGGATACTGATACGGCAGAGATGTTTGACTTTGGTGTTAGTGTTGGTATATTTAAGAAAGATGAGTTTTCAGAAAATATTATTAGCATTCTTGATGAAAATCAAGAAAAGATAGATAGTCTTATTGAAGAAAATTCTATAGGCTGGCCTATAGGCAGGCTGCCAAAGGTTTCGCTTGCTATTTTACGTTTAGCGGTATGCGAAATACTTTATATTGAGGATATACCAATAGGTGTTTCAATAAATGAGGCTGTAGAACTTGCTAAAAAATACGCTACAGTAGAAGACGCTTCATATATAAACGGTGTACTTGGAACTATTGCAAAAACAAAAGAGCTATGAGATATTTTTTAGGTATAGATACGAGCAATTATACAACCTCTGCCGCTATTTTTGATAGCCAAACAGGGGAGGTAACTCAGCAAAAGAAAATGCTGCCTGTAAAAATGGGCGAAAAAGGACTTCGCCAAAGCGATGCTGTTTTTCACCACAACAAACAGCTGCCAGAGGTTTTAGAAAGTCTTTTTGAGTCTTGCCCGCCGCCTCACTGCATTGGAGTGAGTGTAAAACCCGAAAGTAGAGACGGTTCTTATATGCCGTGTTTTATTGCAGGGGAGTGTGCGGCAAGGGCTATTGCCAGTGCTATGAATATACCAATTCACTCTTTTTCACATCAACAAGGGCATATTGTATCTGCCCTTTACTCTGCAAACAGGCTAGACCTTTTAAGCGAGCGTTTTTTAGCGTTTCATATTTCAGGCGGTACAACATCACTGCTTTTAGTAACACCAAAAGGCGAAAAGTTGTTCAAGGCAAAAACAGTTGCCGCAACGCTTGACCTAAAAGCTGGGCAATTAGTAGATAGAATAGGCGTAAAATTAGGTTTTCCCTTTCCTGCAGGTAAAATGCTTGATGAAATAGCTGTTTTAAGTAATAAAGATTATTTTACAGGGGAAAAAGCTAAACTCAAAGAAAGTGACTGCTCACTTTCAGGGCTTGAAAATAAGGCATATAAAATGATGGAAGAAAAAGCAAATGAAAGTGATATTGCACGTTTTATTTTTGATAACATAGCCCTATCACTAAATGAAATGTATAAGGCGGCTGCTAAAAAACATGGGAGTCTCCCAATTCTTTTTTCAGGCGGCGTAACATCAAGCACAGCGCTAAGACAAAGACTTTCAGACATTTTACCCGCCATATTTGCAAACGCAGAGTTTTCTGCTGACAATGCCGCAGGGGCGGCAGTGCTTTCTTATTTGGAGGAAAAATAATGTACTCTCCCACGCCAACGGTACTTACCGTTTCACAGCTTAATAACTACGTTAAAACACTACTTGAAAATGATGATGTTTTAAGTATGTTTTTTATAACGGGCGAAATTAGCAATTTCAAACGCCACACGAGCGGCCATTTATATATGAGTTTGAAAGACAATAACAGCATTGTACGCTCTGTAATGTTCGCTTCTTTCGCATCACGGCTAAGGTTTGAGCCTTCTGACGGCATGAAAGTGATAGTAAGAGGCAGAGCCTCACTTTACACAAGAGACGGCTCATACCAATTATATATAGAAGACATGCAGCCAGACGGGGTAGGCGCTTTAAGCCTTGCGTTTGAGCAGCTAAAAGAAAAACTTCAGAAAGAGGGGCTTTTTAACGAGTCGCTCAAAAAAAGTCTTCCGCCTTTCCCAAAAAAAGTTGGAGTTATAACTTCTCCCACGGGTGCGGCAGTGCGTGATATTTTAACAGTGCTAAAAAGGCGGTTTCCAGTGGCAGAGGTAGTTTTTTACCCTGTGACTGTTGGGGGGGGAACTGCGGCGGCAGAAATAGCTTTGGCAATCAACATTTTTAATGAGAAAACGGCGGCAGATGTACTTATAATAGGGCGTGGCGGCGGCAGTGCCGAGGAGCTTTGGGCATTTAACGAGGAGCAAGTTGCCCGTGCTATCCATATGTCAAAAATACCGATAATATCGGCAGTAGGGCACGAAACAGATTTTACAATTAGTGACTTTGTGGCAGACCATAGAGCGCCCACGCCGTCAGCGGCGGCAGAAATAGCCGTTCCTGATATTATTGAGCTAAAAGCTTTTGTGTCCTCTAATAGCATGTATATGTACAGGCTGTTAAAAGAAAAGCTTGCGGCAGAGAAAGCAAAGCTTGAAACCTTGAGAAAAGCACGTGTACTTCAAAGCCCTTTAGCTTTAACAGACGAGGGGCGCCAGCAAATAGACGAGCTGTTTAAAAAAATAATGGCGCTTATGGAAACAAAGCTTAGCCTTGAAAGCGAAAGGCTAAAGGGGAATTGCGGCAGACTTTCGGCACTTAGCCCGCTTGCAGTTATGGCAAGAGGGTACTCTATAGTTTATAATGAAGATAAAATTATTACAGATTCGCACAGGCTAAATAGCGGCAGCGAAATTGAAATATTATTTAATAAAGGCAGCATATTAGCGCTTGTAAAGGAGATAAAAAATGAGCAGTAGTGAAAAGACTTCTTTTGAGCAATCCATGAAAAGGCTTGAAGAAATAGTAAAACAGCTTGAAAGCGGCAATCTTCCGCTTGAAAAGTCCTTAAAAATTTTTGAAGAGGGTACGGCTATAGTAAGAGAAAGTACAGCATACCTTGATACTGCCGAGCAAAAAATAACAGAGCTTATAAACTCAAAGGAAATAAAGAATGAACTTTAAGGATTATACAGATTTTATAAATGAAAAGCTTTTTGACGCCTTTTTGGAAGATGAAAAGGCTTTAGATATTACTGCTAAGGCTATGCTTTATAGCCTTAAAGCGGGCGGAAAGCGCATAAGGCCGCTTTTAACTCTTTTATTTTGTGAAGCGTGCGGCGGAAAAAAGGAAATGGCACAAAGCGCCGCTATTGCCACTGAGTATATTCACTCGTATTCGCTCATACACGATGATTTACCGTGTATGGACGATGACGACTTTAGAAGAGGCAGCCCATCATGCCACAAAAAGTTTGGCGAGGATATTGCACTTTTAGCAGGAGATGCACTTTTAACACTTGCCTTTGAAAAAGCGGCAGACGGTGCTAAAAATCATGAATATACAGCCGAAACGGCAGTAGAAATAATATCTATTTTAAGCTCTTTCTCAGGTTATAAGGGTATGATTGGTGGTCAAGCTCTTGACCTTTTGAGCGAGGGGAAAGACATTGATTTTGACACGCTTAAAAAAATGGATTTACTAAAAACAGGAAAGCTAATTAAAGCAGCGTGTATAATCGGCTGTTTAGCGGCAGGAGCAAACGAAAATCAGATAAAATCTGCTACAGTTTTTGCAGAGAATGTAGGGCTTGCATTTCAAATTACAGATGATATTCTTGACGTTACAGGGGACTTTGATAAATTGGGCAAACTCACAGGAAGCGATAAAGACAACAACAAATCAACATATGTAAAAGTTTTGGGGCTTGAAAAAAGCAAAGAATATGCAGTAACTTTAACAAAAGAAGCTATAAACTCACTTGATGCATTTCCACATAAAAAGGAAGAACTAAAACAGCTTGCCTTATCGCTTGTAAACAGAGAGAGGTAACGCTTATGGTTATGGATAACATACTAAATAGAATAGATAGGCCGCAGGACATAAAGCCGTTAAATGATAAAGAACTAAAACAGCTTTCAGCAGAGATACGGGAAACTCTTGTAAAAACTGTATCAAAAAATGGCGGTCACCTTGCCTCTAACCTTGGTGTTGTAGAGCTTACAATGGCTTTGCACAAGGTGTTTAACTCGCCGCATGACAAAATAATTTGGGATGTAGGTCACCAAGTTTACACCCACAAACTATTGACAGGCAGGCGTGACAAGTTTGACACAATTCGCAAAGAGGGCGGCATTTCAGGGTTTTCAAGGCCGAGTGAAAGCGAGCATGATATTGTGTATAGCGGTCATAGCAGCACCTCTGTTTCAACTGCAATGGGCATAGCGGTAGCAAATCAAATTAAGTCTAATAAAAATTATACGATAGCCGTTTTGGGTGACGGTGCGCTAACGGGTGGGCTTATTTACGAGGCGTTTAACAATGCTGGTGCGCATAAAAATATTAAACTTATCGTTGTGCTAAATGATAATGCCATGTCAATATCACCTAATGTTGGTGTACTTGCAAAATACCTTGCGGTAATTCGCTCTAAAAAAGGGTATTTTAGAATGAAAGCAGCAACAGAAAGGCTTCTTAACAAGATACCGCTCATAGGTAAACTTACCTCAAATTTGCTATTTAAGGTGAAAACATCAGTAAAAAACATGATATATAAAAGCAACTTCTTTGAGGATATGGATTTTCGCTATATGGGACCTATTGACGGACACGATATTCACACCTTAACACAGGCTCTTGAGGGTGCAAAAATTGTAAACGGACCTGTACTTCTTCATGTAAAAACAATAAAAGGCAAAGGCTATAACCCTGCCGAGCAAATGCCGTCACAATTTCACGGCTGCCCAAAGTTTGACCCTGAAACGGGCGAATTTTTATCAGAGTGTGATTCGTTTTCCAGCAAATTTGGTGACTTTTTACGGCTGCAAGCGGCAAAAGATAAGCGCATATGCGCAATTACCGCTGCAATGTCACTTGGAACGGGGCTTAAAGGCTTTTCAGAGGAATATCCCAATCGTTTTTTTGATGTTGGCATAGCAGAGGAGCATGCATTGCCATACGCCTTAGGGCTTGCTGAAAGCGGCATGCTGCCTGTGTTTGTTGTATACTCAACATTTTTACAACGCTGTTTTGACCAAATTATTCACGATGCTGCACTTCAAAACCGTAAAATTATAATAGCTATAGATAGAGCTGGCATTACGGGGGGTGACGGCGAAACACATCAAGGTATTTATGACGTTTCACTTCTAAATGGTATACCGAATATAACAGTTTTTGCTCCCTCCTATTTTTCACAGCTAAACGGTTTTTTAGTGCGTTCGCTTTATCATACAGACGGTGTTGTAGCCGTAAGATATCCACGTGGAGGCGAGCCTTCTATGCCTGAAAATTACACGCCTACAACAGAAAACTATGAAATATATCCTAAAGATGGCGGCAAAACCGCAATAGTTACATATGGCAGGCTTTTTAGCCATGCGTGTGGTGCTGTAGAAAAACTTCGTAAAGAGGGCACGGCAGCCTTTGTTATAAAACTTAATAGAATAAAACCCATTGATGAAAAGGCAATAGAAAGCTGCCTTGGTCTTAAAGAAATCTACTTTTTTGAAGAGGGTATAAAAAGTGGCGGCACGGGAGAAACCTTTTCCCGCTTACTTCTTGAAAGCGGGTATAAAGGCAAGTTTATTCTTAAAGCCTTTGATAACTGCTTTGTGGAACATGGCAATGTTGAAAATCAGCTTCATAAATATGGGTTAGATGTAGAAAGTATGTACACACTTATTAAAAAGAAAAGCGAAAATGCCAATGAGTAAGAAAAAAAGGCTTGACATAGCCCTTTATGAACGAGGACTTTGTGAAACAACGGAAAAGGCAAAGGCTTATATTATGGCAGGCGAAGTTTTCGTAAATGACCAAAAGGAAATAAAACCCGGCACACAAGTGAAAGATAAAGATGTGCTTGAACACAGAAGTAAATCTTTAAAATATGTAAGCAGAGGCGGGTACAAGCTTGAAAAGGCATTGAATGTTTTTAGTATTGACATAAATGATATGATATGTATGGACGTTGGCGCCTCTACAGGCGGATTTACAGACTGTATGCTTCAAAACGGTGCTAAAAAAGTGTATGCTATAGATGTTGGCTATGCACAGCTATCATGGAAGCTGAGAAAAAACCCAAAAGTTATTAGCCTTGAGCGCACAAACTTTAGGTATATAACCGCAAAAGAAGTGCCAGAGCAAATAGAGTTTGCAAGTATTGACGTTTCATTTATTTCATTAAACCTTATTTTTCCCGTTTTATTTAATATGCTAAAAGACAGGGCTAAGGCAGTTTGCCTTATAAAACCACAGTTTGAAGCAGAACGAGAAAAGGTAGGCGATAAGGGTGTAGTGAGGGAAACTGCCGTTCACGTAGAAGTGTTAGAAAAAACGGTGGAATATGCAATGAATAGCAAGTTCGATGTTTTAGGGCTTGACTTTTCGCCTATTAAAGGCCCAAATGGAAATATAGAATTTTTAATGTATATACAAAAAGGGCAAGGAAAAAACTTGCTTTCCATAAAGGCAGAGCATGTTGTAAAAAGTTCATATAATGAGCTTGGAGGGTAATATGAATATTTTTGTAATTCCTAATATGACAAGGGAAAATGCTCCCGAAATAACAAGCAGTGTGTTAAAAGAGCTTGAAACACTCGGCTGTACGGTGTATCTTGATAGCACAATGAAAGATGATTTTAAAGGTACTGCAAACACTGTTTTTATACCTGCTGATACAGCGGCTAAAATGTGTGATATAATTATAGCCGTTGGCGGAGATGGCTCGTTAATTTATGCCGCACAGTATGCTATTGCAAATAAAAAGCCGCTTCTTGGTGTAAACGCTGGCAATCTTGCCTTTATGGCAGGGCTTGAGGGGAACGAAACACATCTATTAAATCGCCTTATTGATGGCAATTATAATATAGATAAAAGGATTCTCCTTTCCGTAGAGCTACTTAATAAAGACGGAAAGACAAAGTATAGCGCATACTGCTTGAATGATGCCGTTGTTCTTCGTGGCAGCAATCTTCATTTAGTTAGGCTAACGCTTTACAAAGACGGTGAAAAATTTAACGAGTACTGTGCAGACGGGCTAATAATAGCAACGCCCACAGGCTCTACTGCTTATTCACTTTCAGCAGGCGGCCCTATAGTAGAGCCAGCGGTAGAGGGTATAGTTATAACCCCTATTTGCAATCATACAATGATGTCACGCTCTGTTGTGCTTCGTGATGACAGTGAAATTACCATTGAACTTCCCTGTTCAGACACGCTTTTAGCGTGTGATAGCCTTAAAGCTGTGCCAATAGAAAAGGGCAGCAAAATTAAGATAAAAAAGGCAGACCTTACGTGCGACCTTATAAAAATTAAGGAAAACACTTTTATGGACGTGCTTTTAGATAAATTTTCTGAAAAGACCCTATAAATAAAGGAGGAGAAGCATGAAAAAAAGCAGACAAAAGCTAATCACTGACCTTGTCGAGTCTTATAGCATTGGCACTCAAGAGGAGCTTCTTGCAAGGCTTGCCGAAAGGGGTTACGATGTAACTCAGGCTACGGTGTCCCGTGACGTGAAAGAGCTAAGGCTTACTAAAACGCTTGATGACAAGGGCGACTATCGCTATACTATTGAAAAGAATGCTACAGATGACACCGTTTCAAAGTTTAATTCTATTTTTTCAGAGTCTGTAATTTCAACTGACTATGCAGGTCATATGTGCATTGTTAAGTGCTATGCAGGGCTTGCACAGGCGGCATGCGCAGCATTTGATTCAATGAATTTCAAACATGCCCTTGGCACTCTTGCAGGAGAGGATACGATATTCATACTCTGCAAAGACGAAAAGGATGCAAGCATAATTACCGCCACAATTAACAAAATGCTTAAATCATAAAAGGTACATATTATGTTATCTTATCTAAAAATTGAAAACATTGCGATTATAGAAAAAGCAGAAATTGAGTTTTCAAAAGGCTTTAATGTTCTAAGCGGCGAAACAGGTGCAGGCAAGTCAATAATTCTGGACTCAATCGGTGCCGTTATTGGTTTTAGAACCTCACGTGAGGTTATTAGAACAGGGGAGACAGAGGCTTTTGTTAGTGCTCTGTTTTCAAATATCGGTGACAGCGTTAAAGAAAAACTGTCTGCCCTTGGCTTAAAAAGTGAGGAAGACGGTTCACTTTTGCTGTCTCGTGTTATAGGTCTTTATAAAAATATATGCAAGGTAAACGATACAGTAGTTACAGTTTCCACTTTAAGAGAAATTGGCTCTGTTCTTATCAACATACACGGTCAGCAGGATAGTAGGGATTTGCTTGACAGTACAAAACATCTTTTCTATATAGATAAGGTTGCAAATAATGATGAACTGCTTTTAGAAATGGAAAAGCGGTACTTAAAATATACAAAAACTCAAAAAGAAAGAGAAACTCTTACAATAAGTAATGAGAAAAAAGAAAGGCTTACAGATATGCTTCAATACGAGATAAATGAGCTATCTTTAGCCAATATAAAAATAGG
>DASRNG010000015.1:0-6830 GCA_035647555.1 Oscillospiraceae bacterium
TTCGGCAGTGTCTTTAATTAGGCTTCGCATTTCTTTTATAAGTGTTACTTTAATTTTGCTTACAGGGCTTGTATGCCAAGCGTTTACCGCCGTTTGGGGTATGCTGTGCAATGTATTTTTCAATAAATTTGATTGGGTTAACGAGGTTACTGTAATCAAACAAAGCGCCGCCTCATTGTTTGGCATATTAGGCTCAATGGGTTTCTTTCTGGTTTTTGTAGGTATTATGGCGGCAGTTGCAGTAGGAATGGGCGGTATAAATGAAAGTGAAGATATTCAGTTTATAATGGAGCTTATACTCCCCTTAATGATTGCTTTTTTCACTATTTTAACGGCAATATGCACCATATTACTTTTAACAGTGGGTAAAAAGAAGTTTTATTCTATCTCCGCCTAAAATATATAAAGGTTTTGTGAATTTATGAATGACGAATTTTTTTCCGCCCTTATAGGTGCGCTTAACCAACTTGAAACCGCTGTTTCAGATGAGGCTACTAAAAAGTTTGGGCTATACGCCGATATGCTGATAGAAAAAAATAAGTTTTTAAATCTTACAGCAATTACAAATCCACAAGAAGTGGCTGTAAAGCATTTTGCAGATAGTCTTGCGGTTTTATCTTTTATAGATATAAAGCCCAGCGCTCATGTGGCAGATGTTGGTACAGGGGCAGGCTTTCTTGGTGTGCCGCTGCTTATTGCAAGGCAAGACTTAAACATTTCGCTTATCGACTCAACAAATAAAAAGCTGCAGTTTAGAAAAGAGGCATGTACTCACATGGGAATAAATCCCAAAATAAAACATATTAGAGCAGAGGACGCTGGGAAAAACCCTCTTTACCGTGAAAAATATGATGTTGTCGTTTCAAGAGCGGTAGCAGACCTAAAAGTTCTTTCCGAATATTGCTTGCCTTTAGTAAAGCCGGGTGGTATATTTGTTTCATATAAAGGGGAGGCGGAAAAGGAGCTTAAAGAGGCCAAGAACGCCATAGCTAAGCTTTCAGGCAGAGCCGAGGCTACTTATGAGTATGAACTTTCAGATTTTGGCAAGAAAACATTAATAATTATAAGAAAGATATCGCAAACATCGCCAAAATACCCAAGAAGCTCGACACAAATTTCAAAAAATCCTCTGTAATATTAGCATAATAATGAGTTATAAAGCATTTTTCGGCGAACGAAAATGCTTTATTTTTTTTGTTTTATATGCTATTGTGTAAATGCAAGCGGACAAGCAAGGAAGTGAAGAAAATGTTAAAAACTACATCAAAGCTAAGAACAGGCGGGCAAATAATGCTAATACCTCATGAGCTTATTCACCCTAACCCGAATCAGCCGAGAGTTCACTTCGATTATAAAGAGCTTGAGGGTTTAGCATCATCTATAAAAGCTAACGGAATGCTTTTACCTATTACAGTTCGTAATTCAGACAATGAAAGTTTTGAGTTAATATCAGGCGAAAGACGTTTGCGGGCGGCAAAAATTATAGGAATGCCAAATGTCCCATGTATCATAATGGATGTTACAGATAGCCAATCAGCACTTTTTGCAGTAATAGAGAACGTGCAGCGTCAAGAGCTTAATTTCTTTGAAGAGGCAATAGCAATTGAAAAACTACTGGGCGAACACAACATGAGTCAAGAAACAGTTGCAAAGAGCCTTGGCAAGGCACAATCAACCCTTTCAAATAAATTGCGGCTACTTCAATTAACAGAAAACATACGAAACAGAATTATTGAAGCAAAGCTCACTGAAAGGCACGCAAGAGCGCTTCTTAAACTGCCAGATAACACTGCAAGACAAAATGCTTTATCTATAATAATTGACAGACACCTGAATGTTTCTGATACAGATAAACTTATAGCCCAAATGCTTAAAAAAGATGAAAATCAAAAGAAGACCCCAACAAGAACATATAGGGATTTAAGAATTTTTATAAACACGCTTAACCATGCTGTTGATGCTATTCGCAGAGCAGGAATTGATGCAGACACAGCAAAAAGTGAAACCGATGAATATATAGAGTATCTCGTGCGTATACCCAAAATAGACGAAAAGTCTTGCGCTAAAGCGATATAATCCCGAAAGGGTTTATATAAACAGCCATATCTTTCTCTTTCACACCCCACATCCACAGTCTAAAGGGCGACCGGAAACGGTCGCTCTTTAGGCATTTTACGGCACAGTTTAATAATGAAAGTTTATGAATACAATATAAAAGCGGCTCTTAAACAAGAGGTAGCAAGGCTTTTGTCTTGTGTTCCAAGTGGAACATAAACCTGCTCTTAGGCGACAAGCTTGATAAAAAAGGGTGAAGTCATGTGGTAAAAAGAAAAGGGGGAGGGGGGTGATAGGCGTGGTTGTAAATTGGTGTTTAGACTTCAAGAACTATTTAGTGTAAAGGCTTTATATATGGGGCATATGTTTTGGACATGGCAAAATAAATAGGTGGCTCGATTGAACGCATTTGAAACTGGTTTTTAATACGCAAGGCTAATTAGTGTGAAGCTTGATGTATAAATAGAATTAATGTATTTAAGGTGTAAAAGGCATAGGAAAACGAACTGTTAGTTATATGCTACTTAATGTTCCATGTGGAACATAAGCTTTCACTTTAAACAGTGAGTTTCAAAAGGATAGTGTCAAAGCCATGTAGTAAAAAGAAAAGGGGGAGGAGCGTGCCGGGCATGGTTGTAAATTGGTGTTTAGACTTCAAGAACTATTTAGTGTAAAGGCTTTATATATGGGGTATGTGTTTTGGACATGGCAAAATAAATAGGCGGCTCGATTAAACGTAATGAAAAACTGCTTTTCAAAAATTAAGGTTAATTAGTTAGGTAGTTGCTATATAAAAACGTTAATGTGTTTGAGGTGTAATGGTGGGACGAGAGAAGTTTTGGTTATAGGAAAGCTCGGCGTTCCACATGGAACATTGAAAGAGGTATTAAACTGCAATTAATTAGACGGGTATTAGAAAGATTTATATGAACTGGCGAAAAGCGCAATAAAAAAGGATGAGAAAGAGCATTAAAGTTTTAGCAGTAAAACAAGGTGTAATTTTCGGAAATATTCGCAGGGGAGAAATGCTTGTAAAAGGAACAATATTAAGATATATGCGTTGTTATTAAATAATCCAGCGGAGAGAGTATTTTTTAAGGTGAATCATGAAGAAGATACAATTTGCTTTTTCAGCGACAGCTTGATAAGGACGGTCAAAGCCATGGGTAAAGAGAAAAGGGGTAGGGGAGTGCCAAATGCACTTAGAAATTGGCGTATAGATGTAAGGCTTATTTAGTATAGCGGTTGATATACAGACAAGACTGGCGCATTTAAGCTGTTAACTTTAATGAAAAATAAATTAAGAGGTTATGAGGCATAGCGTATAAATTCAATGTTCCATGTGGAACATTAAGGGAGTTTGGGTTAATTGACCTATTGGGCAGATGTATGAAAATCTATATTCAAAAGGAGTAATAAATAAAGTCGGGAATACAAGAGAAAGCCCCCAAACCTGTGTATAGGTTTGGGGGGGATAATCCGTTTTAGGTGTATAGTTATTCTTCTTGTTCTTTTTTAGCGTCTTCGATTACCTTTTGTGCTATGGGTGCGGGAGCTTCTTCGTACCTTGCAAACTCCATTGTGAAGTGGCCTCTGCCCTGTGTTACAGAGCGCAGGACTGTTGAAAAGTCGCCCATTTCAGCCATAGGAACTTCTGCCTCAAGCTCTTGCATTTTTGGTTCGCCTGCGGCGCCCATGCCAATAACTCTGCCACGGCGCTTTGTAATATCGCTCATAATATCGCCGAGGTTATCATCGGGCATATAAGCCTTTACTGTGCCGATAGGCTCGAGGATAGCGGGGTTTGCCTCAGGAATTGCAGCCCTAAAGGCAAGTTGTGCTGCTGTTTTAAAAGCAATTTCGGAAGAGTCAACAGCGTGGTATGAGCCAAAGTGAAGTGCAGCTTTGATTCCGACCATTGGATAACCTGCTATCATGCCTTTTTCAATGCACTCTCTAAGCCCTTTTTCTACTGCGGGGAAATAGTTTTTAGGAACAGCGCCGCCTACAACTTCATTTGAAGTGAACAAGAAGTCTTCTTCTCCTGAGTAAGGCTCAAAGCGAATGTGCACATCACCAAACTGACCATGACCACCAGATTGTTTCTTGTGGCGCCCTTGCTTATCTACTACCTTGCGAATGGTTTCACGATATGCAACTTTAGGTAAGGTTAAGTAAACCTCTACACTAAATTTAGTTTTTAATTTATTGACGATAATGTCAAGATGTTGCTCACCAAGTCCTGATATTACCTGCTCTTTTGTTTCTTCATCAGTTGTAAATTTGATTGTTGGGTCTTCTTCCATTAATTTGCGAAGACCTGCGGCAATCTTATCTTCTTCACCTTTTTTGCGAGCCTTAACTGCCATTGAAAGGCATGGTGTAGGAAAGTCTATAGACTTAAGTTTTAACACCTCTTTTGAAGAGCAGATAGTGTCACCAGTGTTTGTGTTTGAAAGTTTTGTAAGAACGGCAATATCTCCTGCATTTACAACAGAAGCATCTTCTTGTTTTGCGCCCTTTACAAAAAGAAGTTTGCCCATTCTTTCGGTTTCGCCCGTTGTGGCATTATATGCGGGAGTGTCGGACGAGATTTTACCAGATACAACTTTGAAGAAAGACATTTTTCCTACAAAAGGGTCTGCTATTGTTTTGAAGCAAATAGCGGCAAGCGGACCATTTTCATCACAAGAAAGCTCAACATCTTCACCTTCAGAGTTTTTAGCAACCTCTTTACATTCTGATGCAGGAGGGGCAATTTCTGATATAATATCAAGCATTATGTCAATAGCTTCTGCGTTACCGCCAGAGCAAGCAAATACAGGGTAAAGCTCGCCCGTAGAAACGCCTGTACGAAGCCCTTTTAGAACTTCCTCAAAAGTAAATGCTTCTTCCATAAAGAACTTTTCCATAAGTTCTTCATCGACAGAGGCTACAGCTTCATTGAAGATTTCTCTCATGGCGTCTATTTTTGCGTCACCTGCAAAATCTATTTCTGTGCCTTTTCCATCTTTATATTCATAGGCTTTCCCTGTGGCTAAATTTACAAAGGAAGTTACAGTTTCAGAAGCCATAACGGGCACTATAACAGGGCAGATTTTTGCACCGTACTCGCTGGTTAAAGCGTCAATTGTTTTATAAAAATCGGTATGTTCAGCATCAGTTTTAGTAATGGCAAACATTTTTGCTATGGAGCGTGAGTTTGCAGCCTTTACGGCTTTTTCTGCACCAACATCAAGCGATGAGCCTGCTGATGTTACAATAAGAACACTTTCTGCTGCGCGCACACCCTCACTAAGGCCGCCCGCAAAGTCAAAGAAACCAGGAGTGTCGATAATGTTGATTTTCTTGCCTTTCCAATTTGCAGGGGCTACAGAGCTTGAAATAGAAACGCCTTTTCTTTTTTCTTCAGCGTCATAGTCCATAACCGTGTTGCCGTCAACTACTTTGCCGAGCCTGTCAGTGCTGCCTGAAATGTAAAGCATAGCTTCACAAAGCGTTGTTTTACCCTTGCCGCCATGACCAGCAACAGCAATATTACAGATGTTGTCTGCGCTATAAATTTTCAATATTTTTCCTCCTCAAATGCGCTGCCGCTTAGGGCTGCGCCTATTTTATTCAGTTTTTCGCCTTTAAGTGTTAAAAAGCGAAATAGTGCAAAAGCATACAGCCGAATTATATCATATTATCACTATAATTTCAATGAGAATTTTTTGAGTTTTAAATAAAGTTTTTTCTATAGGTTTTTAAAAAATTTGGTTGAATTAAAACGAAAAGTATGATAATATTTATACGGAAATTTATTTGCTGTTTAATTAATGCAGAAATTATATTATGTTGTATTGCGAGGTGTGTTTTTTGAAAAACACAATTAGGATAATTTTGCTGGCAATTGTTATATTAGTTGTATCTATTACAGTTGTAAGCTGTAAAAAACCTAGTGGTGGCGTGCCAGTTACGGACGAGCACGGCAACACAATCACTGATGTGAATGGAGAAGTAATAACAGCTGTGCCTGAAACGGTTTATGAAACCGTTACCGATGATAATGGTATGGCAGTAACAGACAAAAGCGGAAAGGCGCTTACCACAGTCGTGTATAAAGATGTAAACGTTGCAATTCCTGTTACTGATAAAGACGGCAAGGCAGTGACGGATAAAGATGGCAGCCCCGTTACGGAAATCATTGTAATAAAACCTACTTACCCAAAAGAGCCTACAAAGTCATCAGGCAAACCAGGTACTACAAGTAAAATTAACATTCCGCTTACAGATGGAGAGGGCAACACACAGACGGATAAACACGGGAATGTTATAACGTACACGAAAATAGAATCGGACCCTGCTCCTACTTCTCCAATAATAACAAAAACAAGTTGGAAAAGAACGTTTGGCGGAGCTTTGCAAGACTATGTATCAAGCGTTGCGCCAACGTCTGACGGCGGATGCATTGTACTTGTTGTAACGAACTCTACAGATGCTGACTTAAAAGGTCTTATGGATAGATATAGCACGCCTGCCACAGCAGTTGTAAAGTATGATAAAGACGGTAGTGTAGTATGGAAAAAGGTTATAGGCGGTGCTGGTGTTATAGCACTTACAACTGTTGAAGTTGCAAAAGATGATAGCATATATGCAGCAGGGTACTCAACAGTACCAGGGGATTCTCAAAAAAGGCAAGGCTCGTATGACGCTGTTGTGTACAAGCTTGATACGAATGGAAATAAACTTTGGGCAAGGAGTTTTGGCACATCTACAACAGATATGTTTATAGA
>DASRNG010000016.1:0-10929 GCA_035647555.1 Oscillospiraceae bacterium
GCAGGGGCAGGCACAATAGTGCCCATTACTGGGTTTGCAAACTCTATAGTGTCTCCTGCTATAGAATTTAATGCAGAGGGCAGAATACTCGGAACTGGGGCAAAAATGTTTAATATAGCAGGGCCTGTAATAGTTTACGGCTGTGGCACAGCCTCTTTATATGGTCTTTTAGTTTATCTGTTTTCGTAAAAAGAAAGGGGTTTTATAATGGCTGTAAGACAAGGGAGATATACAATCCTTTTACCATCACGACCTACAATTGCTGGCACTGCTGCCATAGCGGGAAAAATGGAAGGCGAGGGGCCTTTAGCAGATGGTTTTGATAAAATTTTTGTAGATGAGTTTGCAGGTGAAGAAACATTTGAAAAAGCAGAAAGCAAATTTCAGACGCTTGCAGTTTCGCTTGCGCTTGAAAAAGCAGGGCTTACAAACTCTTCGATTGACTGCATATTTGCAGGAGATTTGCTCAATCAGTGTATAGGCTCCACCTTTGGTATGCGTGATACAGATGCGCCTTTTGCAGGTCTTTACGGGGCATGCTCTACAATGTCGCTGTCGCTTGTGATGTCTGCACTGCTTGTAGACAGCGGCGTTATGAACACGTGTGTTGCGTGTACATCATCGCACTTTTGCTCTGCTGAAAGGCAGTACAGGCTTCCTCTTGAATACGGCTCGCAGCGTGCGCCTACATCACAATGGACAGTAACAGGCTCTGGAGCTGCGGTTATTAGAAATATACCTGACTCGCCTGTTCATATAGACGCTGTTATTATAGGAAAGATTCGTGATTTAAGTATAAAAGACGTCAACAACATGGGAGCGGCAATGGCTCCTGCTGCTGCTCAGACTATAGCCTCTTTCCTAACAGACACCAACACAAATCCTACAGACTATGACTTAATTTTAACGGGTGACCTTGGAAAAACAGGCTCTGAGCTTTTGAAGTCACTTTTAATAAGTGAAAGCAATATTGATATTTCCACGGTTCATAACGACTGCGGTCTTATGGTTTTTGATTTGGAAAATCAAGATGTACACTCAGGCGGTTCTGGCTGTGGGTGCAGTGCAATTGTAGTTTGCTCTGATATAGTAAATAAAATAGCAAGTAAAGAGTTGAAAAAAGTTCTATTTGTTGGAACGGGTGCGCTTTTGTCACCTACATCCTCGCTTCAGGGAGAATCTATTCCCGGTATTGCACACGGTGTCCTTTTAAGCGCACACTAAGGGAGGAGAAAGATGTGAAAAACAATAATGAGGTAAACGGCGCCCTTAATGCTGTAAGCTCGGCAAAAAAGTTTATAAACACTTTATCTGTTTTAAAAAAAGCAACCATAACAGCAACGGCAGTTTATGTAGCTGTTATGGTGTTTAAGGTTTATAGAAATAGCTAATATAAAAATGAGCCGCCCAAAAAATAGGCGGCTTTTTACTTAAAACTCTACAGTTTCTTTTTCATATTTTGAAGGGTATTTGTCTTGATAATAGTTTTCTTTTACAACAGTTATTTCGGAATTTGGTTTTGAAGTAATAACAGTGCAGCCTCTTTGCTCTCCCTTTTTACTAATGCCTATATAGGCAAGATAATCTATGCTCATACCATAGTTAAGGAGAACATTTTTGTACCGTAAAGAAATGTTGTTTAGATGGTCATGCCCGCAAAAAACAGCTTTCGTACCTTTTAGTGACTCAAAAAACTCGTCATCATTTATACCACAGTAAATAAGCCGTCCGCCCTCGCCGATTTTGCCGTCTATGTACTTAACATTGCCTGTATCCTTAAAATCGTTATCCATATATTCTGTATATGCATCAAGGTATTCCCCAAGCGGTATATGGATAAAGCAAAGAGAGCTAACATATGATTTATTTGCTATATCAAGACCTTTTACTTTATCATTCATCTTTGTCATTGTTTCCACACTATCGCTGTACCAGTCTATCTGGTTTTGTTTTATATTGTCATACCTCCAAAAGATTCCGAAATAGTCCTTATCGGTATAAGAGTGGCTATCAAGCATGAATAGGCTTTGAGTTATAGCGCCCTTACTATTTTTTATGTTAATAACATAGTTGCCAACACCGTCAATAGTGTCTATCCCCTTTTCAAAAAGACAGTATTTAAGGTTGCTATCTTCATAAAAATCGCCCACCTTTTCACGTGAATAGTAGGAATAGGCCTCTGCATCGTGGTTTCCTAAAACAACTGTCCAGTATACGCCCAGTTTTTCCATTAAGTTTATAATAAGCTTTGCGCCATTTTTATTGTTTAGCGTCATAGCTTGTGGGGTAGGGTATGCCATATCACCCGTTATTATTACAAGGTCTGGCTTTTCTGCCGTTACCATAGCCGCTGTAGCATTTAGAGCCTTTTTATCCTTATAATAGCTTAAAAAACCGCCTCCAAGGTGTATGTCCGTTAGCTGCAAGATTTTAAAGTCTTCATCTGTTATAAAGACCGTATAACCGTTTTCATCTTTTGTTGGGATTAACTGCTCATCTTTCTCATAAACAACGGTATCAAAGCTATTTGCATATTTTATAGTTTTCTTTATAAGTACAGAGTTTACGACGGCAGTAACAGCACAAATTAGCAAAACTACTGACATAATTGATGCAAATGCAATAAAAAGAATTTTACCTATTTTCTTTAAGATTTTTTTGACATTCATAAAACTTACCCCCCATTATTTATATTTATATGCATAAAATATATCTTTAGCTTCTTTAGTATAGTTTCCGTCTTCATTTTCAATGTAAAATGTTGGGCTTATTCTCATACCAGAGTTACCGCCTTTTCTGCCCTCAATCAGAACTAGAGATGGCTCTTTCCCTTTTCGCTGTGCAACTTCACAAAGCCATTTTGGCTCTATCTGGTTTTCACGCATAGTACAGAAAATATCACATAGTCGCTCTGGTCTATGGCAAAGCACAAACTTTCCGCCAAACCTAAGTAGTTTATATGCAGCCGAAACAGCGTCAGAAAGAGTACAGCTATACTCATGCCTTGCATTCATTTTTTCTTCACTTTTGTTTACGTTACCTGCGCCCCTTTTTTTATATGGCGGATTAATTGTAACAACGTCAAAGTATTCATACGGCAAAACATCATCAAGATTTCTTAAATCAGCATTTATGCATTTAATTTTATCAGAAAGGTTATTTAGCTCAAGTGTTCTTTGAAATAAAGAGTAGGCTTTCTCGCTAATTTCCACACCAACATTTTCAGACGGCGAAAAATCACGGTGCCAAATTAAAGGTATGATACCACACCCTGTACCAAGGTCACACACCTTGTCTTTTCGTTTGGGGCTTGCAAAATTGGCAAGCAAAAGAGCGTCAGAAGTAAACACATGCTTTTTAGAAACAAATATGTCCATATTGTGTGCAAGCTTTTCAGTCCGTATATCTATTAAAGGCATTATAATCACCTCTAAAAAGATACCATAAAATGCAGTATTATACAATATGATACGAGAAAAACATTAAGGCAGATAAATAGCTGTTGCGAAAACTATAGGCTTATTGTATAATTTTTAAAAGAAAGTGCAGATAAAAAACTTTGTGTTTTGAAGTATTAGCAGTAAGAGGGGGAAAGAATGAACAACAAGCTTTGTATTATAATAAATGGTAAAGGCGGCGTGGGTAAGGATACACTGTGCGAAATGGCGGCACAAATGTATAAAGTTCACAATATTTCTTCAATAACACCTATAAAGGAAATAGCAAGAAGTTATGGCTGGCAAGGCGAAAAGGACTTAAAATCAAGACGTTTTTTAGCAGAGCTAAAACGTGTTTTTGTAGAATACAATGACTTGCCAAATAATTATTTAATATCAGAGTATAACGAGTTTTTGCAAAGTGAAAATGACATTCTGTTCGTTCATATAAGAGAAAAGCATGAAATTGAAAAGTTTAAGAAAAGCACAAATAATAAGCCTGTAACACTTTTAGTAACACGAAATAGCCTTAATAAAGATAAAGCATATGGCAATAAGGCAGATGACTTTGTAGAGGACTTTTCGTATGATTATATTTTTGATAACTCTCTGCCAATTTTAGAAAGTAAGGGTATGTTTATATCTCTTATACAAAAAATTATTTTGGATAAGCGCTTAAATATAACAGGCAAAAAGTTTTCAGACTAAACATACTTAAAATTCATTGTTTATTAATTGACTTAGTAAAAGGACAGAAGTATAATCAAATAGTTACAGGAGGTACCGTATGAGCTTAATAGAAATTAAAGATATGTACAAGATTTATAACCCCGGCGAAAATGAGGTAAGGGCTCTTGACGGAGTTTCTCTAACTATTGAAAGAGGGGAATTTATAGCCATTATCGGGCAATCTGGCTCTGGAAAATCAACATTTATGAATATGGTAGGACTTCTTGACGTTCCAACAAGCGGAACATATTTGCTTGATGGTATTGATGTTTCAACAATGGAGGATGACAGACTTTCTGACATTAGAAATAAAGAGATAGGCTTTATATTTCAAGGTTTTAACCTTATTTCAAGTTTAACTGCTAAGGCTAATGTAGAACTGCCGCTCGTATATAGGGGTATGAAAGAGGAGGAGCGGCGAATTCTTTCACAAGATGCACTTGAAAGGGTTGGCCTTTCAAATAGAGAAAAACACTTGCCGTCAGAACTTTCAGGCGGGCAGCAGCAAAGAGTTGCGATAGCAAGAGCAGTTGCAGCAAGGCCGCCAATTATTTTAGCAGACGAGCCAACAGGCAACCTTGATTCACGCTCAGGTGAGGAAGTTATGAGGATTTTAACAGAGCTTTCACAAGAGGGCAGAACGATAATTCTTATTACCCATGATATAGACATAGCAAACACAGCAAAAAGAATTGTACGAATACAAGACGGCAAGATTACAGAGGACTACACTAATAAATAAAAAATATAACAGCCGCCAATTTATGGCGGCTGTAGTTATTAAAGCTACTCAATATCTGGTTCAATCAGTCCGTATCCGCCATCTTTTCGGCGGTAAACAACATTTATATGATTTGTCGAAGAATTTAAAAACATATAAAAAAGGTGGTCAAGCATATTCATCTGTAAAATAGCTTCATCAGAACTTTGCGGCTTTAGAGAAACGCTTTTTACTCTTACTAAATCAAACTCGGTTTCTTCATCAAAGTCATCTGCGCCTGAAAAGGCATCCAGCGCACCTTGGCGAATTCTTTTTTCAAGTTTGGTTTTATTTTTGCGAATTTGCCGAACAAGAGAGTTTACACAGGCATCAAGAGCATCATTCATATTTTCTGCTCTTTCTTCAGCACGAAAAATCATGCCGCTTTTAGTAACAGTAATTTCAACAGATTGGTATGTTTTTTCGACAGTGACAGTCACTTTTGCAAAGGAGTCATCCCCAAAAATTCTTTTGATTTTTGAAAGCTTTTTTTCAACCCTCTCCTTGAAAGAGTCTCTAATAGTGCATTTACGACCTACAATAGTTATATCCATAAACTCAGCCCTTTCCTATTGTTAGAAACAAACAGTGTTTCTGCATAAATAGTACCATATAAAGAGGGTAATGTCAAAGGCTTTTAGGTAAAATATACAAAAAATATACTATATAGTAGCTGTAGCATGCCGCGTTACATGGCAGCCAATATTAACGGCTACAGGAAGCCCTGCTATGTGAGTAGGCGCAGCTTTTATATTTACGGCAAGCGCTGTAAAGTCTCCGCCAAAGCCTTGCGGTCCAATATTAAGAGCGTTAACCTCATGTAGAATACGCTCTTCAAGTGCCGCATAAAATTTGTCTTCATTTTTTATATCAATATCACGGCATAAAGCCTCTTTAGCAAGCAGTGCCACGCCCTCAAAGTCACTGCCTATGCCTATTCCTAAAACAATAGGAGGGCAGGGGTTAGAGCCTGCTTTTTTTACGGTATCTACAACAAAATTAACAATATCATCCTCGCCTGACGATGGAGAGAGCATTTTTAGAGCGCTCATATTCTCGCTGCCAAATCCTTTAGGGGCAGCGGTAATTTTAACTTTGTCACCATCTGTAATAGTGGTGTGGATAATGGCAGGGGTGTTATCGTTTGTATTTACACGCCTTAAAGGGTCCGACACTACAGAAAGACGTAAAAGACCGTCAACATAAGCCTTTTTTACCCCTTCATTAATCGCCTTATATAAACTGCCGCCAACAAAATGCACATCTTGCCCTATTTCAATAAAAACAACTGCCATGCCAGTGTCTTGGCATATTGGTATATCAAGCTGTTTTGCAGCACGCATATTTTCTATCATATCACCAAAGACCTCTTTTGCTATAGCACCGCTTTCTACCGTTTTTTGCTGTTCAATTTTTTTGGAAATGCTACAGGGCAATATGTGGTTTGCATCATAAAAAAGGCGGCAAACAGTATCCTTAATAACCCTAACATTTATTTCTCTCATTACTTCACCTCTAAAAAAAGGCGACGATACCGTCACCTTTTAATTTATTGATACTAATATTACCTTGAGTTTCCGCCGCCCCGTTTAGGAGTGGTGGAGCCGCGTTTAGCTATATTTGAACGTTTTAAATCACTCATTTTTTCTTCACTTACCGTTTTAAAGCTTGATAACATTTCTTCAAACGTCATATTATTACTATCATATTTAGATGTTTGCCCCGTCCATACATTAGGCTTGCCACGTTGCCTGCCACTATTTCTGGGTTTGTTGTTATAGGTTTGGGGCTTATTTTCAGGAAGAGCTTTTTTAATTGAAAGCCCAATTCTACCTTTTTCATTAATCTCCAAAACCTTGACTGTAACTTCTTGTTCTTCGGTTAATTCATCTCTAATATCTTTTATAAATGAATTAGAAACTTCAGATATGTGAACCATTCCCGAAGAACCGTCTGGTAATTCAACAAAAGCTCCAAAGCTTGTGATACCAGTAACCTTTCCTTTTAGTACCTCGCCGACCTCAACTGACATAAATGCAGTAATCCTTTCAAAGAATAAATATATTAATATGCCCCCGGTGTAATGTCATAATAAACTCTTTCATCGGGGTATACATATCCACGTTGTTGCCTTGCAATATGTTCAATATATTGCTGCTCATTACCGTCATCAATCAACTTTTGAAGTTCATTGTTTTCGGCAATTTGCTGTTCATACTGAGCAGAAAGCTCTAATAGTTTTGCCTTTTTTTCCTTCATATCGGTGCGAAGGCTTGCAAATGTAAAAAACAAATATAAAAACACTGTAAGAACCATCACTGTAATGATGATTCCAAAAGGACGATTTTGTTTTTTTATTTTTTTATTCATCGGTAGTTCACTTTCTTACTTTTTTAGACGAAAAGAATATACCGATAAAATTATACAACAAAACTTTACTAAGATGCAATAGTTTTTTTAAGATTTTTCTAACTTTATGCGACTTTTTACATAAAAAAGTCTTTATTTTCATATTTTTTCTTTTAATAGTAGCAAAAATAAACAAAAAAGGTTTTTTAACAATGCAAAATAGCTTAGAAAGAAAACTTTTTATAAGCTCTGCCGTCTTATCACTAACCTTTTTAACAGCTATGCCAAAAGAAATATAGTAAAAGAAGAATCCAAATAGCTGCGCAATAATAATATAGGCTCTCACAGCACCCATATTAATTGCAATAATAAAAGTATATACAAGCAGCGCTGATAATGTGATATATAAAAGGTCGAAAATGAATACCGCAGTTTTGCTTTTAGACATAATAAGGCGAACAATTCTTATAATATCATAAAGCACACCAAGTAAAAAACCCATTCCAATGGATAAAAAGAAAATTTTCAGGTGTTCACTGATAGCAAAAGTATACATATTTTATCTGAATACTTTTGATAAAAATCCAACGGATTTTGGCTGAGCATCTGTATAAGATAAAGACTGAATTTTTCCCTCAACCACAAGCTCACCAACATCAACAGATAACCGAGTTATGTGAAGCTCGTGCCCTTTTATTGTAAGTTCTCCTAAATCTGTAAAAACAGTTACTGTCTGTTCGTCAAAACTATCTACATCTGACACCCCAGATACGGATAAAATGCGCCTATCTTCAAGTATGCAGTTGTGCGGAATATTAAATCCCTTTTTTTCTTCTGTCATAGCAAACCATTCCTTTCTTTATAAAAAGAGTGCAAATAAAAAGCCCTCCCTCATACAAATTGTATGAGAAGAGGGGTAAGGAAAAGAACAAGCTATTTTATTTTTGTTATTTTATTGCCTTTTACGAAATAAGCATTTTTAGAAATTTCAATTAAAGGTAAGTCATGTAAAGAGTCAGTATAAAAGTCGTCAATCTCATGCCCTTTGTAAAGCTCATTAAATGCTTTAACTTTGTTTTCTTTAAAACAAAATCTCTTAAATTCGCCAGTTTCAAAATCAATAACAGAGCCAATATAATGTTTAACGCCAATTCTTTTACAAATCTCTTTAAGGCTAAATTCGGGCGAGCCAGAGATAATTAAATCGTCCTCTTTTTGAATTTCGGCATAAAAAGGCTTTATGTTTTTTTCGTGTTTGTCCCAAAAGTCACTAACAATGCTATCAATATCAGTCATGGTTACAAAATAATCACTTACGGTATCGCCATAGTCATTAATAGCATCTTCAAGTGAAACGTTGCCGCGTTTATATTTATATAAGGCGTGAAACACCTTAGGCATATACTTAACTAAAGACGGGTCCCGTTTTAAGTAAAAGAAAAAGAAGTCCATGGCGCTTTCGCCATCGTAAATTGTGTTGTCAAAATCATATACGTTCAAGGTCATTCTCCAAGACTTCACAAAATTGTTTCCACCTTTTTGTGAGTAATACACAGATTATAACAATAATTAGCGTAATAATCAACCATATGTATACAGTTTTATTCCATCCGTAGTTTTGGGCGATGGCACCGAGCCCATATGTTGCCGCCGCACAGCCTAAATATGCAGAGGAGTTCATAATTCCAGTTACCGTTGCTGTTTTGCCAAGCCTTGCAAAACGAACGGGTACAAGCGTAATGAGCAGATAATTGTAGGAGTGCGCCGCAGTAGTAACAGCCGCCATAAGCGCAACGCTTATTATGGGTGAGAGTTTGTTCATAAACAAAAGAGCAACAAGGGGGAAAACAGCTACAAGCATGGTAAAAGCAGCCGTTGCCATTTCGTTTCTTCTCATAACTTTATTATAAACTGGGGATATTAAATATGCGCCAGCAGCATAGCAAAGCGGTAAAAGAATAGTAAGGAGTACAGAAGATGAAACTGACGTACCGTATGTTTCAGATATCATAGTTGGCAGCCATACAGAGATACCCTCTTTTAGCGTGCCGTGTAGAATAGTAGGCAGTATTGCCGCAAAAAGACCAGACGATAAAAGAATAGCGGCGAACCCTTTTTTATGTAAACTCTCTTTTTCAGAGAGTGTTTTTGTGTTTTTAATTGGTGAGTCAATGACAGAGAGATGTGGTCGTATTTGAATAAAGGTGAAAACGAAAAACAGGAAAGCCGTTATCAAGAATATAAAAGAAATTATGAAAATCGTTCGCCAATCTGAGTATTTTATAATAAAAGCAGATAGCAAATAAGCAAAAATTGTGCCAGAGGGAATAGCAAGCGAAATTCTAAGACAGGCTTTTTGCCTAAAATCTTCATTAATTATATTAGATAAAATCCGCAAAATAGGTGACCAAAGCATTGAGTGTGAAATACCGTTTAATCCCCATATAACAGACATAGTAAGGTATGACTGAGTAAAAGAAAAGGCTAAATTTGAAACAGATGCAAGACATAGCCCCGTCAGTATCATTTTAAACGGTGAAAGCCTGTCCCCTAAAATGCCCCAAAGCAATTGGCACGAACCATAAGCAATGAAAAATACAGAGCCCACTATACCAGCTTCGGCTTTAGTAAAAAAGCCTTCAGCTAAAATTGAGGCAAGTGCAGCGGAATAATTAATACGACCGATATAAGATGAAGCATATGCAACAAAACAAGCAATGAACAACAGCTTGCTGTAACGCTGGCTTTCAAGGGTAATCTCTCTTTTCAAAACATCACACACTTTTTAATTGTTTTTTATTTTATCTAATACACCTTTTTCAAGGCGGGATACCTGTGCTTGTGAAATTCCAACCTCTTTTGCTGCCTCTGTTTGAGTCATTCCCTGAATAAACCTAAGCGAAAGAATGCGCTTTTCACGTCCAGTTAATGATTTTAACGATTCTTTAAGCAAAATTTCATCAATCCACATTAAGTCGTCTGCGCCGTCACTCAATTGGTCATGAACATATATAGCATCGCCGCCGTCTGAGTAAACAGGCTCATAAAAAGATACTGGCTCTATAACTGCCTCAAGCGCAAGCACAACGTCAGACTTTTTTAGCCCCAATTTTTCAGAAACTTGCTCAATTGTAGGCTCTTTTCGTGTTTGGTTTGTAAGCTCGTCACGCACTTTCATTGCTTTATAAGCAGTGTCCCTCATAGAGCGGCTTACACGCACCGTATTATTATCACGAAGATACCGCCTAATCTCACCTATAATCATAGGAACGGCATAAGTCGAAAAGCGAACATTGTGCGAAGTGTCAAAATTGTCAATAGACTTCATAAGACCAATGCAGCCAACCTGAAACAAATCGTCAGGATTTTCACCTCTATTAGAAAACCGTTGAATTACACTAAGAACTAAACGAAGATTTCCGCAAACGAGTTCATCTCTTGCCTTTTTATCTCCTTTATGGGCTTTTTCTAATAGCTCAATTTTCTCAGGCTCTGTCAAAAGTTTTAGCTTAGATGTGTCAACCCCACAAATTTCTACCTTGCCAAAATGCATGTTATTACCCCCGTCTTATAATCTTGTCATTTAGATTATTGCCGTCAGAGAGTAAAATAATTCTTTTGGCGTTATGTTATTTGTGAAACAGTATAGCAAAA
>DASRNG010000017.1:0-4202 GCA_035647555.1 Oscillospiraceae bacterium
TGCGATTACATCCTAAGGACGGCGAAATATGGTTTGAAATTTATCCTAGCGATAAGAACTGGAAGCTTATTAAACAGCTTAATCATACTGCGCAAATATACACAAACCATATTAAGGAGAAAGTATGAAAAAAATTAAAATTATTATTTGCTTGATGTTGGTCGCTTTTTTGGCAGTCGGGTGTACAGTCACAGAAAGAGTACAAACATATGAAAAGTGGTGTGCAGACAAAGCGATAGAGCAACTAAAGGTCGATTACGGCTTTGACGCCTACTGTTTTACAGCTAGACAAGCATCAGTGCTGATAACAGCACAAACAGCAGACGACATAGTTGATGATACATCGCCGCCACAAGTAGCGGATAAACTTGCAAATTATCGGGCTTTTGTGATTACTGTAATTTATTTTGACGGCGAACAAATGTATAGCAAAAATTATTTTTCTGATATTGTTTTTAAATATTCAAAGGTTGACCGTTTTATCGGAAACCCTAAAGAAACGATTAGAGAAAGCAAAATATTGCAATTATATGCCGTAGAAATTGACTAAAAGACTATTTTTTACTTCGGGCAGGTTAAAATCTGCCTTTTTTATTGCTTTTTTATAAAATAATTAAAAATAATTTAAAAAACTTTAAAAAAACAGTTGACAAGATTATAAAGTTATGTTATACTATAAGTAGGAAAACAAAGAAAGGAGATTAAAAAAAATGAAAAATTACACAATTAAAGAATTGCATGAAATGCAAAATGAATTAGTGAGAAAATGCACCGCTGAAAATAAAGAACTAACTCTTTTAAGTCTGAAAGCAATACAGCAAGAAATAGACAAGCAAATAGAAAAAGGTATTAAATATTTATAAAAAAAAGGAGATTAAAAAAATGAAAAAAGTTTTAGAGAATGTAGGAAATGTTTGGCAGGGCGGCGCACACGTGCGTATCTATCTTGACAGGGCAGCAATTAACAAGTTATTAGGGCTAAAAGTTGAAGTTTATAACACAGGCAGAATTTCAGCGGCCTGGCTAGACGGCGAGAAGATTTCAAACAGCTCGGCAGACCTTATGATAACAGCAACCGATAAAGTTTATTATGACGTGGTTGCAGAAAAGTTTGTTGTAAAACTAGACTGGGGCAGCCCATCGACAAGGAAGTACGGCGAGCAGCTAGAGGCAGAGTTTAACAGCTTAACAGTAGAAGAAGTCAGCAAAAAATTAGGGATATAAGGAGATTGAAAAAAATGAAAAAAAATTGGTTTGAAAAAGGTACTGTAATAGTTTGGACAAATGACGGTGAAATTTTAGAGTTTGAAGATGAGCGTACTGCATTTAAAGAGCTTGAAATTTATGCAGATGAAGGATATAAATTTCCCGAGTTTGTAAATCGGTTAGGCACAGACATTGAAATAACTTCGGGCGCAACAGCTTTTAGATATGGTGTAGACCTAGAAGCAACAAAAGGCTATGACGAGGCTATGGCAGAAGTTGAAGCATATAGAAAAGAACAAGAAGAATAATTCGAAACCCGCTTTTTGCGGGTCGCACAGTGTGAGCGGCTGTGCCTGATGAGATAGCTTAAAGGAGTAAAAAAAATGACAAAAAAAGAACTAAAGCGGCAAATCGCCGACAACGACTCAAAAATGTATGAGTATGCGCTAGCTTACAAGCCCGATGACGACAGAGACGAGTACATCGCAAGGATTATCAATTTTATCCGACACGGGAACGAAATGAAAACACGATTAAATAATTGGGGGAAAGAATAATGGCAAACTATGACGGTTACTACATATCTGCTTACATAAGCGCAGAAATGGCACTAAAGCTTATAACTGAGCAAAAAGCACAGAACAAGACACAAGGTTATGTTTTACGCACGATTTTAGCAAAGCATTTTGACGACACCGAAACGGCTAAAATCAGCAAGTTAGAAGTTATAAAAGACTTTTTAACGCAAATTTATGGCGAGGGCAAAGAGATAGCAGTTGATTGTGTTTGGCTGACCGCTAATGGCTTAATCTTTGGCAGTAACGAGTTTAGCAAAAAGACTATTTTATACCGCTATCTTGTTACGGCTGACAAAGTGTACAAGCTGCTATACGATACAAGATATTATGACGAGACAGTATCAACAAAACAGCCTATTATCGACTACACAATGCCGAGTAAAGTTATTGATTTATCCGATTTTTTGCTAAAAGGAGATTAAATGGACACGTTAAAAAAATTGATTGCGGGCGAGATTTACAAGCTTAAACAAAAACTAAACCGCTTAAATGATTTTGTGTTTTGCGATAACTTTTACAGACTTGACCTAGAGCAGCAATCGGAATTATTAACACAAATAACTAACCTTAACAAGCAATTAGCAAATTTAATAAATTTATATGAAAATTAAAGGAGATAAAAATGAAAGAAAAAAGATATGCGTATAAAAAAATAACCGAAAGTTATTTTGGAGAAGTAAAAATTACCTATGTTCAGACAGACGTTTTAGATGATGTCACCGCTGACGATAGAGTAATAGCCACAATGGCAAGCTCTTTAGGTTTGGGTGGCTGCATATGTTTTGTTTGGGATAATCAAAAAAGCTGTTTAGTAGACAAAGAAAAGTGGGAGCAGAAAAGCAATGGAAACAGCTAAAATAGAATTTTTTACAAACAGATTTGTGGGCGACCATTATGTAGTTGACGACAGATATTACATTTATTGCAGTGATTGGTGCATATATGACGATTTAAAAGCTGACGAGATACCGATGAGAATATTCCGCATTCGTGATTTTTTAGAAAATATCGTCAAAATGTCCACACTTGACCGCAAAACTTACGCAAGAATACACGCCCGTATGCAGCGTGGACACGCAAAAAGACACGTAATAAACGGCAAATTATATTGCGAAAAGTCAGAGATTGACAGAAGTTTAACATATTTATGCGGCAGAAAAGCAAAAAACCCTTGACAAATATAAAAAAGTATTATATAATAAGTGTATATTATAGTAAAGGGGGGTGAGTGGGTGCGACAATTACTAAAAGATTACGGATTTACACAAGCAAGGCTGGCTAAATTAATGGGTTTGACACAACCGCAGATAAGTTATTGGATTAATAAAAAATATTTGCCGAATATTAAGCAATTAAAGCAGCTAGCTGAAATCTTTAACATAACGGTTGAAGAAATGATTGAAAAATTTTAAGGAGTAGAAAATGGAAACAAAACTTTTTGAAGTGCGAGATGCTGGTACTTGCTTAGTAGCTTTAGCGATACGCACAAAGACTGATGACACTGACGGGAAAAAGCTTTTAAACCGTGGCGGCTGGAGTAACGGCTCGATAATTTTGTGCGATATCACAGGCGACAGCAACTGCACACATGATCCATACATTTGGTTGGAAAAGCGAAACAGCAGGACAATGTACCAAGCACATATACATATAATTGCAAATTTTGACAAGCTGCCTGCAAATAGCGTTATTGATGTTGAGTATATTTTGGGGGAGCGGAACGAGCCGAAAAAAAGTGAGATTTTAAACCGTCCGCTTTACTACTAATGTTTTTTTATTATTGTATTTTGCCGCTTAATATTTTAATTAGTGTTATTGGTTTGATTGTTTTAATTTTTTTGATACACAAAGACACGACACCCGAGCAAATGCAAAAAAAGATAAATGAGCTTAACGCAAGAATGCAAGCTCACGTCATAGAAACAGACAAAAAAGCAAGAGTAAAAAACCGTAATGTAAATAAATTATTAAGACTGGCAAGGCGTAAAAGTAGGTTAGAAAAACGACTAAAAAAAAGGAGAGAGCAAAATGAAATTGAGTAAAATTATTAAAGATTTGCAGGAAATTTTAGACGAGCATGGCGACCTTGATTGTTGGTATGCGCTAGACGGGTGTAGCTTGTATCAAAAAATAGATACCAGTGCTTTCATAGCCTATCGTTGCGTAGAAAACGGCGATTACGAGGTCGAGGACTTATACGACAGTCTAGAGTGCGCAGAACAAGAATGTGACAGCGAAGAAACAATTGAAAAAGTTGTTGTAATTCATTAGGAGTAAAAAATGGAAAACAAATTTATCGAATTATATGCGTTAAACGTTAACGAAAAAACCGAAAAGAAAGACAATTTAACGTATCTCTCTTGGTCTTGGGCTTGGGCGGAATTTAAAAAGGCTTACCCTAACGCCACATATAACGTC
>DASRNG010000018.1:0-13219 GCA_035647555.1 Oscillospiraceae bacterium
TCTCAGGCTTTGAGATTTATTTGTTCAGCAAAATGAGTTTAGCTTTACGGTCAATGCGTTTGCGAAAACAAACAATGTTATGTTACACTTGATGGGTGACAAAAAGAAAAAGAAATTCAGCTCAAATATGGTATGATGTTAATCACAACAAAAACAAAGACCATGAAAAGAGATGAATTTCTGTGAATAGTTTAACATCAAATGCTCGGTTTCGTCAACGGGTAATCCGATATTCGGAGAAAAACGGAGTAACAAAAGCGTCGGACAGATTCAGAGTAAGTCGAAATGCGATATATGAGTGGCGAGCAAAATATGACGGGAACTGGAAAAGTCTGATAGACAAATCACACCGACCTCATAGTCATCCGATGGAACACACTGCAGAAGAATATGACTTAATCCGACGATACTGGGTGCGAAATAAAGATGACAGAATAGTGTTGTGGCAAAAGATACGGGAGCGTGGATATACTCGTAGCTATGCGAGTATGTGCCGAGCAGTAAGGCGTATGCAGCTTGTGGTAGAAGAGGAGAAACGCAAAGGGTACAAGCCCAAGCCATACAAGCAAGCAGATTATCCAGGACAGAAAGTACAGATGGATGTAAAGTTCGTTCCGGCATACAGTGTAGCCGGAGAAATGAAGTATTATCAATACACGGCGATAGATGAGTACACTCGGCAAGTGTTTCGAGAGATGTATGACGAACACAGCACCTACAGTTCGTTAGACTTCATAAAAAAGGTTGTAAAGTTCTTTAAGTTCAAGATAGAAGAAGTTCAGACAGACAACGGAACTGAATGGACAAAGGCACTCATCAGCAATGACCCCACCGACAAAACACTGTTTGAGGAAGAGCTTGAGCTGCAAGGAATACGGTATCACAGGATAAGAATAGCGACACCCAGACACAACGGAAAAGTAGAACGGCAACACCGTACAGATGAGAAGCGATTTTACAAAAAGATAAGGATGTACAGCCTTGAAGATGGCAGAAAACAACTGGAGAAATACAACAAGTGGTCAAACACCATACCGAAAATTTGCCTAAATTTCAAAACCCCAAACGAGGTTCTGAAAGAGTATCAAAACGATAATTGACACCCCTTGCCGTGCCGCCGATTGGGGCAGAAACTCGTCGCCTTCGGCTCCTCCTTTCTGCCCCAATCGCTTCCTTGTATCCAAACATCATCTTTTTTTGAGCAAAGTGTCACCCATCATTGACAATTGTACAAGAATAAATAAATATGTGGCTTTATCTGTTGTGGATTGGCTTTTTTTGTGATATATTATTCATATTAAAAACCTCTATATAAAGACAGAGAAAGGAATTAGACCAATGAGTCACCTTACAACTCACATAAAAACACTTATGGAGAAATCAAAATTTAATGAAGAAAGTATTCTTGCTGTAACTGCAATAGAAGACCGCCTTGATACTGACAAAGCCTTTAGCGAAAAGTTTGACAAGGTTGTTTATGACTATATGTTTAATGATGTATCTATGGATAAAAGCCTTGCAGCTATAGGTAAAATTTCCTCTGAGTTTGGCGAAAATGTATTCACCCTAAACCTTGTGTTTTTATTAAATAATACACAGGAGCTGCTTAATAGATATAAAAGCGAGGGAATAAGCGAAGAAATATACTGGGACACTGTAGAGGACATTCGCTGCAAGATGCTTGAATGTATGGAGTGTGAGGGAGTGCCGGGGATTTTTGTGCCAAGCTGGTACAACGGTTTTTTCAAAATGACACGCTTTGCACTGGGCAGATTTCAATATGAAGTTTCAAAATTTGAGCACGAGGGTGGTTACACAACGAAAAGCGGGCACTTTCTTGAAGACGGCTCTGATATTATCAATTTTCACATACCGTCATCTGGCGTTAGCCTTGTAGATGAAATTAGGTTTGACTCTTACAAAAGGGCTTTTGACTTTTATAAGCACTTATTTGGCGGCGACAAAATTGTTATGTGCTGTAACTCTTGGCTTTTATACCCTGAGCAAGAAAAGTTTTTACCTGAAAACTCTAATATTTTACGCTTCATGAGGGATTTTGAGATTGTTCGCTTTAAGGAAAAGGACGACTTTGGTGATGCATGGCGCATTTTTGGAAAACACGCCGATTTACCGCCCGAAAAACTTCCACGAGACACAACGCTTAGAAGAGCATATGCCGACTGGATTTTAGCAGGCAACAATACGGGTGCTGGCTATGGTGTTATTGTCTTTGACGGTGAAAAAATAATTACATAAACATATTATAAAAGGAGAAGAAATTGGACAGATTTGAACTTAAAAAAGCATTTTTAGAAAACCGCCGTGTTTATGGTACGCTTATTGCATCAACCTCTCCAAAATGGGTGTCACAGCTTAAAAATATTGGGGCAGACTTTGTGTTTATTGACTCTGAACATATGCCGCTTGACCGCTCTGTGCGTGCCTGGCTTTGCGAATGTTGTAACGCTCTTGGCATTGCACCAATAGTGCGAATACCTTTTTGCTGCGCTTATGAGGCTTTTGCTGCAATTGAGGACGGTGCCGCTGGTATTGTTTCTCCTTATTTAGAAACGGCAGAGGAAATAGATATGCTAATAGGCGCTGTAAAATACAGACCCCTTAAAGGGGAACGTCTTAAAAGAGTTTTATCAGGTGAGGAAATTTTAACGCAAAAAGAGCAAGAGTATTTAGATTCGTATAATGACGGACTTTTACTTTTACTCAATGTGGAAAGCCGTTTAGCCGTTGATAACTTAGAAGAATTAGTCTCAAAACCTGAGGTTGACGGCGTATTTATAGGACCTCATGACTTATCAATAAATATGGGCATACCAGAAGAATACGATAGTGACGAGTTTGAAAGTTATATTGAAAAGATAATAAAGACCTGTAACAAATATAAAAAGGGCATAGGCAACCACTTTTCAGGTAATGTTGAAAAACAAATCCAATGGGCGAAAAAGGGCATGAATATTGTTATTTGGAGCTCTGACATAAGCGTATTTGTAAAAACAATTACAGATGACTTTAACCGTGTTAAACAGGAATTAGGGGAAGACACGCAAGTAGAAGCTACTGATGTGACTATTTAATCGTTTTTACTTTACCTATAAATTTCAAGCAAATTAAAATCACAAGCCATTTTATCTGTATCCTAAATACTAAAATTAAAAAAGAGCTTATTTCATGTAAATGATTTAAGCTCTTTTTTAATTATAATACTATAAAAGCCGTTTCAACTTAACGCTTGCTGCCCTACTGCCTCTATAAACGCCCCTACAAGTGTTGAGGCTGTTTTTCTGCCGAATGAAAATGTTTCGTGGTAGTGGCTGCCAAAAAGCCTCTGGGCAAATTTTGATGAGCCGAAAAAGACCATTAAAAAGTCATTGTCAGGGATTATGTAGCCAATAGCATCATTACAAAGACCTATAACGCACAGTTTGTCGTCTTTTGCTATTTCCTCTAATGAGGGAAGCGGGAAATCTTCTCCCGTAAAAACATTTTCGCCTTTCATTACGAGCGTTCCACTCGTTATTGACGGGTCCATTTCACCCGGTATCATAGCAAATTTTAAATTTTTGCCAAGCTCCATATATCCAACTTCTGTGATGCTGCTGTATGAGCCGTCAGAATTTTTTAGCACCCCAAAATTGCCTATTTCTAATTTACCTATTAGTATATATATTGGATTTTCTACATTTAATTTTGCTTTGCTTATGCGAATATTTATAAGCGGCTCTGCCTTTTTTTCAGGAATAACGGTGTCACCCTTTTTCTCGAGCCAGAGTGCATATTTACTTTTTTCGCCGTCTTTGAAAATTCCCATGGATTTTTCATAAATATCTGGATTTAAGATTTCACTGTTTTCGATTTCCTCTGTTGTTTTCGTCATAGCAAGCGTTATCATAGAAAGCTCTGTGCCTACGGCTTTTGCCTGCTCTATATTTTTTAGCCTGTCGCTATATAGTCTGCTTGGGTACACACCCTCTACTGCCCCGTTAAGAAACATAAAGTTATATCCCGCTTTTTCCATAGTTTCGCCCATATAGTAAACAAAGTCACCCGAAATTGTGCGCCCCGTATTTTTGCCTCTTATAGGCAGCGAATTTATATAAGGGTGTGCAGCGCAGCTTGCTATAATAGTTTCGTTTTTAGATTTATCACAAGGAACAAAACGAATGCGTGTTAAAAGCGTTGAATTATCTTTTGGCGGGCGCCTGTCCCATAAATAATCAAAAAGTCCTGCTTTTTCTATACTATCATTCTCTGAGGTTCGCTCTTTGCTATTGCTTCCCATTTGGGCGGTGTAAAGCTCGCCTTTTGACATATCTAAGACAGATTTTTTAATAGACTTCGCTATAATATCAAGTAAAAACTCCATATATTTTTCATCCACAGAGTTTATAAGCTCGCCCATCTTTTTGCCGCTTTTCACCGCCTTGTTGTTTTTGTATGCGGTAAAAATCGGGCCCCAAATTCCCATAGTGTCTATTGCGCTGTGGGTATGAGTAGAGGCTATATTTATATGTGCTATGTTATTTTCTTTCGTAAAGTCTTTTAGTCTTTCACGCACAAGCTGCACATTCATATTGGAAAGCCCTATACAGTCCACAGCGGCAAAAACCACTTTTCCCCGTCCGCTGTTATCATCTATAGAAACAGTTCTGACGAACAAATCGTCTTCTACAGCCGTTGCAATATTTAGTGGAAGCATAACTGTGCCGCCAATATAATAAGGGTTTTTCAAAACATCTTCTGGTAAAATGCTTATTTTTGAATAGCCAAGGCTAAATCCTGCATCTTTGGCAGGCTCTTTCAAAAACTCGTTATTATCGCTTTGAAAATCCTCTTCTTTTAGGCTCTCTTTCACATCGGGAATGTTTTTGTGAAGTTTTGACAAGGTATTTATATACTTTCTTTCAAAAATCCTGCTTCTCTCTTTGGGCGTTTTTTTCATAAACTTAACGGCAGGCACAGCCATAGCTGCTGCTGCCGCTACTGGTAACAATAAAAATAAGCGTTTCTTTTTCACACTGACTCCTTTATTTTTCATATTATATTATATAGATTAAAAGTATTTAATCATATTTTTTTTGTAAATCTTATAGCTTTATTTTCTAATTTTAGTTAAGCTGACCAAAAGCTTTACTTGTAATCAATCCCCTATTTCAAGCGGGTTTACTGTTTGGATTGAATAAACCTTAAATACTCCGCCAGACTTTCTAAGTGTAATTTTCATATATTTATCTGGTTCTGGCTGTGAAATGGTGCCATCTGAGTTTATTTTCAAATTATCAACACCAATATACCCTACAGTAACCTCTACCGTTTCTCTTGACTTTTTTACCTTTACTACCTTTGGAGTAAACGGCGGGCTAACGCCTGTTATCGGTATATAATACATATTTTCATTCTCATCATAAGTAAACGTATAGCCAAAACCCGTTACAGTTTGATGCTCGATAGCAAGCTCTAAGGTGAAAATTTTGTTATAATAACTCTCTACATCTTCTGCTGGTACAGCAAGACCCTCTTCTGTTAGCTCATATTCTGACGTGTTAAGCTCGTCATATAAAAGTGACAGTACCGAAATGTCAATAAGCTGTGTTTTGTTAGCCTTTGAGATATCGTCAAAAGAGTCAGGGTCGTTTGCTATTACCCATGTTAAATATTTGTTGTAATATGCTATATCTTTTGAATTATCTGTTTTCGATTTTACAAAGCCAACTACTGAAGATGTTATATTAAACAGCCCTATTGCGGCTAAAATAAGCATAAGTGCGCCAAGAGGAAATGCCCAAGGGCGCCTTTTTTTACGTCTTTCACGCATGGAATCAAAGTCCTCGTCAAAAACGCTCTCCTCTTTCTTTGTGCTGCCATTTGCCTGTTTATGCTTTTCAAAAATGTCTTCTGATTTTCCTATATCGCCACTTGTCTGCTCATATTCTTCAAAAATCCTGTCATCCATTTATAATTCCTCCGCTTTATTAGTCAATAACAGCGTTGTTTTCTTTTAATATTCTTCTAACTTCATCTGTATCTACATCTTTCGCCGCTTTATTAGTTTTTACGGCAACTGCGGCTCCTACTCCTGCCGCCTCGCCAAGGGTGCAGCAAATGGGCATAATTCTTATTGATGCCTGCGCCTCGTGCGTTGCAGATATGCACCTGCCTGCGGTAAGTAGATTTTCTGTTTTTTTAGGCACTAATGAGCGAAACGGTATAGTATAATACTGCCCGCCTTTGAAGTAATAATGGCTCGTACCCTCACCCTCTGGGTTGTGTATGTCAATATCATAGTTGCCTGCGGCAATGGCATCTGGAAATACTGTGCAGTTTTTAAGCTCTTCTTGCGTTAAAATGTGCATTCCCTCAATCTTTCTGCTCTCTCTTACGCCAATTTTAATAGCGCTTGTAAGCAGAGTGCTTTTCTTAAAACAATCAAAATTCTCTTTAAGAAACGTATATATTTCTGCCATTTGATTTCGTGCAATTGTTTCTGCTTTTGATAGCTCAAACGGGTCTGTTGGGTTATGCTTTACTACTCTTGTAGAGTTAAAATGCACTATCCCGTCACCAAGTCCTGTAAAAGAAAGAATATCTTCACGGGTGTTTTTTATTTTACCCTCTTTTTTATATTGTTTATAAAGTGCCTGAATAGCCGCTTTCTCCTCTGAAAAAGCCTTTATATCTACATTTACCACCCTAAAACAAAGCGTCTGCGGCTGGCAAAGAGAGTCCCCGCTTCTTCCAAGCGCTACTGGGCAGCCGCATAAAAATGCAAGGTCTGCATCTCCCGTGCAGTCAATAAAAAACTTTGCATTAAAAGATGTGACACCTGCTTTATTTGCTATGTTTACAGATTTTATTGTTTCACCCTCCATATTAACACCTGAAAGCACAGAGTGAAATAAAACATGCACACCCGCGTTTTCAGTTATTTTATCAAGAGCTATTTTCATAAACTCTGAGTTAAAGCGGACAAAATCTTTATCAGGTGAAAGTGTTTTATAAATCTTTTCTATTTCTTCAAAAATTCCTCTTGAAAGAAACTGCTTTTTCTTTTGCCCGTTTTCTGTTTCTACAGTCCAATACTCCATAAAAGGGTACACCAAGTTGTTGGAAGCTGCACCGCCAAGGCAGCCAGCACTTTCAATAAGCAGTGTCTTTTGCCCCTGCCTCGAAGCCGCAACTGCCGCTGCCACTCCTGAAAACCCACCGCCTATTACTAAAACATCATAGCTATACTTTTCCATATCACTTATTCCCTTATTTGCCCGTCACCATAAACAACATATTTTGCCGATGTTAAATCATTAAGCCCTAAAGGCCCTCTTGCGTGTAGTTTTTGTGTGCTAATGCCTATCTCTGCACCGAAGCCGAACTCACCGCCGTCTGTAAAACGGGTGCTTGTGTTTACATAAACTGCTGCCGAGTCTACAGCGCTTGTAAATTTGTTTGCATTTTCAAGGCTGTTTGTAATAATAGCATCACTGTGGCCTGTGCCATATTTATTTATATGACTTATTGCCTCGTCTATATTAGAAACAGTTTTTACTGAAACAATATAGTCAAGATACTCTGTATGAAAATCCTCCTCGGTCGCTTTCTTTTCGTCTGGTAAGACTAAAAGCGACTTTTCGTCACAGCGCAGCTCTACTCCCTTATTTTTTAGCGCATCTGCTATAACGGGTAGCGTGTCTTTTAACATATTTTCATGAATAACTAAGCTTTCACAAGAGTTGCAAACTGATACACGAGTTGTTTTAGCGTTTACGATAATATCTACAGCCATATCGGTATCTGCATTTTCATCAACATAAATATGGCAATTACCTGTGCCCGTTTCTATAACGGGTATGGTGGCATTTTCAACGCATGATTTTATAAGACCTGCACCGCCTCTTGGAATAAGAACGTCTACATATTCATTAAGGCGCATAAGCTCTGTTGCACTTTCTCTTGAAGTGTCCTCAATAAAACCAATTATATCCGCAGGCAGCCCAACCAACTGCACAGCCTCTCTCATAACCTTTACTATTGCTTTGTTAGAGTTTATGGCCTCTTTGCCGCCTCTTAATATAACAGCATTTCCAGACTTTATGCACAGTGCGGCAGCATCTGCCGTGACATTTGGGCGTGCCTCATAAATAACTGCAATAACACCAAGCGGCGCTGCTACTTTTTGCAGTCTTAGCCCGTTTTTAAGTGTGTTGCCTGATAAAACTCTGCCCACAGGGTCAGAAGACTTCGCTATATCTCTTGCACCTTCTGCCATATCGTGTACTCTTTTTTCGTTTAGCATTAATCTGTCAATTAAAGCTTTTGTAGTGCCGTTTTCTTTTGCAGCGTCAATATCCTTTTTATTTTCACTTATAATATAATCTATATCACGCACTAAAAAGTCCGCAATTTTAATAAGGGCAGCATCTTTATCTGCTGTTTTAGCCGTAGCCAAAACGAACTTTGCCTCTTTCGCCTTTTGCCCAATTTTTTTAATAGTCATAAACTCCTCCTAAACTGTAAAAAGTGTTCCTACTTGCCTGCCCTCCATTAGCCTGTACATATCCTCTGGGTTTTCACCGTTCATGATAATCGTTGGTATGCCGTTTTCGCCCGCAAGTTTTGCCGCCTGTATTTTTGTAAACATACCGCCCGTACCTCTTGAGCTGCCTTTACCCTCTGCCATTTCAAATACGCTTTCATTAATCTTGTTTACAACAGGAATTAACACGGCATCTTCTTCTATGTGCGGATTTTTGTCAAACAAACCGTCTGTATCAGTAAGTATTATTAACAAATCTGCCTCAATAAGCCGTGCAACGTGTGCGGAAAGATTGTCATTATCTCCATAGACAATTTCTTCTACCGCCACAGAATCATTCTCATTAATTATAGGGATTGCGCCAAAGGAAAAAATTTTTTCAAATGCGTTGATTAAATTTGTGCCCCGCTCTTTATCCTCAACATCACTTTTCGTTATGAGCAGCTGCCCTACTGTGTTGCCATATTCCTGAAAAAACTTGTCATACATAAACATTAGCTCGCACTGACCAACACAAGCCGCAGCCTGCCTTGACGGCGTATCTTGCGGCCTTTCACAAAGCCCTAACTTGCCAACTCCAATGCCAATAGCGCCAGATGTAACAAGTGCTACCTCAAGCCCAAAGTTTGAAAAATCGCAAATAGTGCGTACGAGCTCTCGCATTCTTTTTATATTTGTTTTTCCGTTTTCGTAAGTTAGGGTAGACGTGCCAACTTTAATTACAATGCGCTTCATATCTTTAAGGCAAACCATAAATATTTTCCCTTTCAATCCCGTTTTTTTCTTCCCGTTTATTATACAGACAGTAGGGAGAAAAATCAAGTAATAGGAACGATTTGAGAAATTTATAAAATAGTTTTTTCCTATAAGCAGCCTATTTTTATTGACTTACACCTGCACATATGATAAAGTGTTTTTATTATTTCTTAAAACAAAAGGTAAAGCCATACTCTGTGCTGCAGCACAGTTTTTTAATGAAACAATGTTCTTACAGAAAAACTGCCTTTATAAAACATAAAGCATTTTTGGCAGCAAAGCGCTGCCGCTGTGGGGTTTTCTTATCTAATTTACGCAAAAGGACTGAAATTTATGAAGCTTGGAATTGTAGGGCTTGCTAATGTTGGCAAAAGCACGCTTTTTAACGCTTTGACTAATGCCGGCGCACAGGCAACAAGCTATGCATTTAGCACGGTAGAGCCAAATGTGGGAATTGTAAATGTTCCTGATAACCGCCTTGACGGGCTGTCTGAAATGTACTCTCCCTTAAAAATTACGCCTGCCACTATTGAGTTTGTGGATATTGCAGGGCTTGTAAGCGGTGCGTCAAGGGGTGAGGGTCTTGGCAACAAATTTCTTTCTCACATACGTGAGGTGGATGCACTTGTGCATGTTGTAAGGTGCTTTGAAGATGACAATATTATTCATATAGATGGAGATATAAACCCCATTCGTGATATAGAAACGGTTGACTTAGAGCTTATTATGGCTGATGCCGATGTGCTTTCCCGCAGAATTGAAAGAACAACAAAGGCACTAAAGGGCGATAAATCCTTAGCGGCAGAGCTTTCTTTTCTTGAAAAGGTCTTTTCACTTCTTAATGACGGTGTTACAGCAAGGGCTATTTCTATGACAGATGACGAAAGAAAAATAATAGAAACCGTTCCGCTTTTAACGCTAAAGCCTGTTATATACGTTTGTAATATGGGTGAGGATGATTTCTCCTTAGGAATAGAAAGTAATGAGAAATATCGTGCAGTCTTTGAGTTTGCAAAAAAAGAGGGCAGTGAAGTTCTGCCGATTTGTGCAGAGCTTGAGGCTCAAATTTCATCTTTGCCCCCTGAGGAAAGGGAGCTATTTTTAACTGACCTTGGAATCTCTGTAGGCGGGCTTGACCTGCTTATTAAGCATGGATACGACCTGCTCGGTCTTATGTCATTTTTAACAGCAGGAAAACAAGAAGTTAGGGCATGGACAATAAATAAAGGCACAAAAGCACCATTTGCCGCAGGAAAAATACATTCCGACCTTCAAAGAGGCTTTATTCGTGCTGAAGTTGTCGCATATGACGCTCTTATGGAGCTAGGCTCTATGACTGCGGCGAAAGAAAAAGGAGTAGTAAGGCTTGAAGGCAAAGAATACGTTGTAAAAGACGGCGATGTTATTCTATTTAGATTTAATGTATAAAATAAGTTTTTGAGAGAATTTTCCCCTTTTCTTCATAATTGATTTGTTTCAGGCAACAATTAGTGAAGAAAAGGGGTTTTAATATGCTCGGTGTCGCTATTGCTATTATTTCAGGTATGCTCATGAGTGTGCAAGGCGTGTTTAATGAGGGGATAACAAAACAAACGTCAATTTGGGTTTGTGCCTCGTTTGTGCATCTTACGGCACTTGCCTTTTGCGTTACCGCATGGTCTTTTGGCGGATTTAAGGGAAGCTTTGGCTCTCTTTTTGCCGTTGACGGCAAATACATGCTTTTGGGCGGCGTTATAGGCGCTGCCATTACCTATACGGTTATACGCGGCATGGCAGCACTCGGACCTGCACAGGCTGTTATGATTATCGTTATATCACAAATTGCGGCAGCTTATCTTATTGAGCTGTTTGGTATATTTGGTGTGGAAAAGTCTCCGTTTGAAGTGAAAAGCCTTATAGGAATGGCTTTGTGCATAAGTGGAATACTCGTTTTTAAGTGGCAAAGATAATGTTTTTATAAGCTGCTACATCTATACACTTTAGAATAAAGTGTGTCTTTTATTTGTTTAAAAGTGTCTTCATCTACCTTGCTGCCAAATGTCATAATAAAAAGCGGCACAGGCTTTTTTCCTTTAGAAAGTGAGGGCTGTATATACGGGTATTCATTAAAGAAAAAGTTGTTTCGTTTATAAAACTCTATTCGCCTACAGGCTATTTCTGTATCTTTTGGCTCTACTTCAAGGCAAGCGGTTTTATTAAAAAGTGTTGTTATTTCACTTAGCACCTGTGTGCCAGCACCGCAGTTTCTATAGCCAGGACTTACGGCAAGATGCTCTATAAAAAGAAACCTCTTAAACTCCCAAACGGCAATAAAAGCTTTAATTTTACCGCTTTTACTGCTTAGTGTATAAATAGAATATATCGGTATATTAAGCAGCTCTTTCTGCTCTTTATATTCTCTATACTCATCTTTTGGAAAGCTTTTTTCCATAATGCTGTACACTTCATCAAAGTCTTTTATCTTTAGCTTTTTTAGCATAATAATTGTCTCAAATCTTTCTGTTATAATAACGAATTAAACTTATCTTTTTTGATAAGACAAAAAGGCTGCCTGCTTTATGCTGTTTTTACTTTAAGGTGTGTCTTTTGCCGTTTTTTCATTTTCGTCCAGCTTATAAAGCCATAAATATCATTAACAAGAAACATAACAAAGCAAATGACGACAGATAAATATGCTGTATTAACTAAAGATGCTAACACCCACAATATAATTAAAATTATATCATTTGCAGCATATGCAAGGGCATAATATGCACTTCTTCTAAACGTTAAATATACGGCAAGAAAGCTTGTTGTAACTGATATTGTGCTGGGTATCAAGTTTTCTGTATTAAATGTGCGTAAAATAAAGTAAAACGCAATAGTTACAATTGCTGAAAGAATTAGCATAAATACAGCTTCTACAGCGCTTATACGGTTAACCTTAACCTCTGCTTTATTACCGTTATACGGATTGCGAAGCCATGATATTAAGGCGAATAATGCCATAGGCGCTGTCATACCAAGATATGTAATCATTTCGCCATAGTACGAAAATGAAAAGGAGATGACACCATAAATAATACTAAAGATAATCATCAAAACTTGCCCTACGGGGTTGCCCTTTGCATTAAATATTAGTGAAGTTGCGCCTACTACTGAGGCGATAAGCGTTAGGTAATTTACCCTGTCAAAAACACAAAAAGAAATTATTATTAGCATAACAGAGGCGGACCATAGAATAATCTCACCTTTTGAAAAGTAATTTAGTTTAGCATTTTTCTTTTTCATTTATCCTCCAAAAACAAAACACCCGTGTACACATCTTCAAAGACCTAACGACGTGTATACGAATGCGCTCGCACTTTGCTACCCGGTGGCAGCGTTTAATATTTTTTATATTATATATTAACTTAGTATAAAAGTCAATATAAGGCACTTCCCTTAGCCAAAAAGTGTAATGGCAATAAAGGGATATTTGTATTACACAATAAGTTAAGGACAGGTTTTACCCTGCCCCTTAATGTTTAGTGTTAGTTATACTACACTTACATTTATCGCTCTGAGTTTGCGACTGTCTTTCGGGTCAGCTTCAGTATCGAATGTGACCTTTTGGCCTTCAGTCAAAGACTTATAGCCGTCAGAGTTAATAGCTGAAAAATGCACAAATACATCTTCACTGCCATCGTCATTAGAAATAAAGCCGAAGCCTTTTTCTGAATTGAACCATTTAACTGTACCGTTGTTCATTAGGTACCTCCATAAAATATATTTCGTACCCAAAAAAACAAAGTCTCACATGCCGATGTAGACCACCAAGCAACAATGGTTCACAAAGCTGTGAGTAAAACCGATTAACTTGAATACATTTTTAGTATATCACAGAAGCTAATATATGTCAATTGTTTTAATCTGCACATTCTTTGAACATGAGAAAAC
>DASRNG010000019.1:0-10722 GCA_035647555.1 Oscillospiraceae bacterium
AAGCCTTGAAGCGGCAAAGACGGCACCCGAATTAATAGACAAAAGCTCTGGAATTACCCTGTTTCGAATTCTGTTTCTCGAATAATCATCACAAAAGTTAGTAGCATCTGTAACATAGGAAAGAGCGTTTTCATCACAATACTGCAAAACTTCATCTCTTGTGCATTCAATAATAGGTCTTATAATATTGCCTCTTACGGGAGGAATTCCGCCTATCCCCTTTAATGCTGACCCGCGCGTTATATTTAGAAGTACTGTTTCAAAATTATCATTCGCTGTATGCGCCGTGGCAATTTTGCTTGCGCCAAACTTTTGTGCCGCCCTTTCAAATAATTCGTATCTTAGTGCTCTTGCGCACTCCTCAATTCCCCTTTTTGACTGTTTTGCTACTCTTTCGCAGTCTATTTTTTCAGTCAGCAAAGGTACATTTAAGCTTTTACACAACTCTATTACGAAACGCTCGTCACCGTCTGCCTCTTTACCTCTTAACATATGATTAAGATGTGCCGCGGCAACAGAAATATTAAATCTATCGCCTAAAACAATTAAAAGGTGGAGCAGAGAAACGGAATCTGCCCCGCCTGATAGCCCTATAACAATAACTTCGCCATTTGAAATCATATTATACCGCTTTATTGTTTTAATTGTTTTTTCAATCATCATAATAACGCCTGTCTCTTGTGCTAAAGAGTGTGTACTCTGCATTCCATGTCAAGTGGACATTTCCTGTGGGACCGTGCCTGTTTTTAGCTACTTCTAACTCCGCAGTGTCAACTCTGATTTCGTCCGGATTTTCCTTTTCATTTTTATAATAAGCCTCTCTGTACAGCAAAAGAACGATGTCAGCGTCCTGCTCTATTGAGCCGGAGTCACGCAAATCTGAAATAAGTGGTTTTCTTGATGCTCTGCCTGACTTTGCCTCTGGCGCTCTTGACAACTGCGCACAACAAATAACAGGGATTTTCAAGTCTTTTGCCATAAGCTTTAAGTCTCTTGTAATATCGGCTATTTCTTGCACCTTGTTTTCAGTTCTTTTTGAAGAGGCGATAAGCCCTAAATAATCAATAAAAACACAGTCTATATTTTTTTGCCTTCTTACCTTAGCTTTAATGTCTGGAACGGTAATATTCGCCGTTTCATCAAAATAAAGCTCACAATCTTTAAGGTAGGCAAGCGCCGCCGTCAAATTAGTCCAGTCATTGCTTGAAAGGTCCCCGCTTTGCAGTTTGCGGCTGCTTATTCTCGCCTCTGTTGCAAGAACTCTTTGTGCAAGCTGCATATTTGACATTTCAAGTGAGAAGAACGCAACTTTTTTACCCGTCATACCAACATTTCTTGCCATATTTAAGGCAATACTCGTTTTACCAACGCCAGGCCTTGCGCCTACAATTATAAGGTCTGATTTATTAAGCCCTGAAATGATATTATCAAGGTCTGAAAGCCCTGTTTTAATTGGTTTTGCATCTTCACTTTTGTCAGAGGCAAGCTCTCCAAGCCTTTGAAAAACCTCGCCCGCTATTAGGTCACTAAGTTTTTGAAGCGGAGCGCCGCCTTTGCCTCGTCTTATGTCATATATTTTTTGCTCGGCAGCGTCAAGAAGTAAGTCTGCATCTGCGTTTGCCTCTGTTGCCGCCTCAACTATTTCTCTTGATGCCGTTATTAAGGTCCTTATGTAAAACTTATCTCTTACTATTTTGCAGTATAGCTCAATATTAGCAGAGGTAGGAACCGATTTTGAAAGCTGATAGAGATAGTTCTTACCTTCGGCATCGTCAAAAAAGCCATCACTTCTTAGTGACTCCAGAACGAGCAGGGGGTCTATTTTCGTTCCTAAAGTGTCAAGGGAGACCATAGAGCCAAAAATCGCCTTATGTTGCGGTAAATAAAAATAGTCCGCCTTTACAATGGGAATAGCCCTTGTAATAGCCTCTGGCTCTATAAGAATTGCCCCTAAAATTGCTTGCTCTGCCTCAAGGCTATATGGCATACTCATAGTGTCAATATCCGTTATTTTATTCTCCATTTTCCACTATCCACCTTGATTTATTCGCCCACTGTAATATAAAGCGAAGCTGTGACTTTTGTATGTATTTTAATATCAACGTTGTATGTGCCAAATGCCTTAATATCCTCAACCGAAATTTTTCTTTTGTCAACATCAACACCAAATTGATTTTTTATTTCTGTTGCAATTTCTTTTGATGTTACAGAGCCAAAAAGCTTGCCGCCCTCACCTGCTTTTGCTTTAATCTTTAGAGTTTTCCCGTTTATTTCTTCTGCATATTTCTGTGCTGCCTTAAACTCTTGCTCCTTTTTATGCGCCTCGGCCGCCTTTTTATTTTTCAGCTCTGTTGCAAGCTGCGCATTAAGCTCTGCCGCAAGCTGCCTCGGTATGAGGTAATTTCTTGCATAACCGTCCGACACCGTTACTTTTTCGCCCTTTTTTCCAAGTCCCTTTACATCAGCATTTAATATCACCTGCATAAAGAACCCTCCTTTTATTTTAACTTCTATTTTTACACCTCAAGCACAACTGCAAGTACCATAGGTGACCTTTTTGTTTTTTCATACATTAATCGTGAAATCTCGTCTTTTATCTTGCTTTTCATTGCAAGTGCATCAAAGCTATACGGCGGAAAGCTTTCTATTATAGCCGTTGTTCTTTGTGCCACTTGGTTTATAAGTGCTTCAGACTCACGCACAAATATAAAGCCTCTTGATACCACCTCAGGTCCGCTTAAAAGCTTCCCTGAAGAGGCATCCACAGCGGCGGTTACGGTTATAACACCGTCCATACCAAGGTGGCGCCTGTCACGCATTACGATGTTTCCGACATCGCCCACACCATAACCGTCAACAAATACACCGCCCGCAGGAATAGAGCCTGTAACGAAAATGCCTTTTTCTGATACTGACACTTCTCTGCCGTTATCTGTTATAAGAATATTTTCTTTTGGAATCCCTACTTCTTTAGCAAGGGCAGCGTGCCGTCTTAGGTGCTTTTGCTCTCCATGTACAGGTATAAAATAGTCTGGTTTTACAATCGTTAAAAGCAGCCTTAGCTCCTCTTGATACGCATGACCAGATACGTGAACATCATACATCTGCTCATATATAATCTCTGCTCCAAGGCGCATAAGGTCATTTATTACCTTAAAGACTGTTTTTTCATTGCCTGGAATTGGCTTTGCAGATATTATTATATAGTCATTCTCGCCTATTTCAACTTGCCTGTGCTCGCCCATAGACATTCTTGAAAGTGCAGACATTGTTTCGCCCTGACTTCCTGTTGTTACGATAACAAGTTTTTCGTCTGGATACTTTTTAATATCCCCTATACCTATAAGCACTCCCTCTGGAACATCAAGGTAGCCAAGCTCTGAGGCAATTCCCACAACGTTTTCAAGGCTTCTTCCTGAAAGTGCCACTTTCCTGTCTGCCCTTTTAGCAATGTTTATAATCTGCTGAACTCTGTGTATGTTTGAGGCAAATGTTGCTATAATTATTCGTCTATCATCTGCTTTTGTAAACAGATTTTCAAACGACTCACCCACCTTACTCTCACTTTGTGAGTAGCCGGGGCTTTCAGAGTTTGTAGAATCTGAAAGCAGGCAAAGAACACCTTCATTCCCAAGCTGTGCAAAGCGTGAAAGGTTTATCATCTCACCGTCAATTGGTGTTGTATCAACCTTAAAATCGCCCGTTTGAATGATAACTCCTGCACCACAAGAGATTGAAAGAGCAACGGCATCAGGAATTGAGTGGTTAACTTTAATAAACTCTACATCAAATTTACCAAGGCTAATAGTATCACCCGGTGCCACTTCATGTATCTTCGTTGTACTGGCAATTCTCGCTTCTTTTAGCTTTCCCTTTATAAGCCCTGCCGTAAGTCTTGTAGCGTAAACTGGTACGTTTACAGATTTGAGCATGTACACAAGACCGCCTATGTGGTCCTCATGACCATGAGTTATTACAACACCTTTAATATTAGCCTTGTTTCTTTCAACAAAAGTGAAATCGGGAATAACTAAATCTACCCCAAACATCTCTGTATCAGGAAAAGCAAGACCACAGTCTACAAGTATAATATCATCGCCATATGTGTATGCCGTCATATTTTTGCCAACTTCGTTAATGCCGCCTAAAAATGATATTTTTACGGTGTCTGCACTATCTGTAGTGCGCTTTACCTTGCCATAGGCAGGTGTTTTCTTTGTGTTTTTTGCTGCCGTCTCATCTTTTGTAGGGGCAGAAATAGGCTTACGGCGCACAGTTTTACCTTGCGCCTTTTTTTTGCTGTTTTGCATATTATCTCCAATTCTTTTACATCGCAAAGAGGCAGTCTTAAAGACTTGCCGCTTTACATTATACTTTTCATTATATTACAGAATAATAAATTATTCATAATTACATTATTGCTTGGAAGATAATGATACTATTTTTCGTCCTTAATGTCAATAGAAATACGTTTAATAATTGCTTCAATATCTGTGCAAAGCTCCTCTGCCGCCTCCACACTAACTGCCTCTGTGATAATTCTAAGGGCATCACCAGAGCTTTTCACCTGCACTTTTGCATAGCCTTTGTCGCCTGTATAAACTATGCCTTCATCTTGTGAATTTTGAAATTTTTCATCAATTAGTTTTTTAGAAATTTTAGCAGGCGACACATCAATGTCCACACTTTTATTTGCTACATAAAACTCTGGCAGTTCTTTTATAAGCTCTTTTAGTGTTTTTTCTTGCTGCCTCATTATAGATAATATTTTAATGGATAAGAAAAGTGCATCTCTTGCCCACAGCTGTTTTATCCCTGCCTCTCTCGCCTTGTCTTGTGTGCCGTGTACAGGGTTTTCGGCATATCTATAAACGTTTCTCCCTAGTGACTCACCTATATTCGTTATAATGTGCGGAGCGTCCCACGGGAGTGCAACATCAGCACCAGACTTTAGCTCATGATATGCAGCGGCAGCGAGCAGCTTTTCAAATGAAAAGCCTAATCCCTTTTCAAAAACTGAGCATCGAGTACCCGTTTCATTTATCCGTATAATTAAATCATCACTATTAGAGTCACAGCCGAGCCTCTCAAGTGCGTGCGCCATAACATCAGTTATTCTTGTGTTAGAGCATATAATCCCAACGTCCATGCCTGCTATCTCCACTTTTGCCTGACTGCACAGCTCCCGCATATACATCATATTAACGCTTTGCATATCAGTTACGCTTTTACAGTGGTCATATCCGCAGCGCTTAAACTCTGATTTTGAAAGGTTTGCACATATATCACGCTCACTATTTCTCGTAAGAGATAGTCCGCCCTTTTCAGAAATTTTTATTGATGTTCCTTTTTTTCCGCCTGATATATATATTCCATATCTTAAACCGCAAAATGCTGTGTAAAAGTACATTTGCGATTCAAAACAAGATGAAAAATCCCACACACGGGCGCCACAAGATATTAAACCGCCCAATAAGCCATATTTTAGCGCTTGTGAGTTGACAAAGCCGTCTATGCCAACGCCAACCCTAACATTTTCCTCAACGCTTGCAACAGCACTGCCAAGAACGGCAGCACGCTCTGGCGTTAGCTCTACTCCAAAATCTCCCTCAAGCCCATCATTTATAAGCATTATTTTAGAGCAAACGCCATATTTTAGGTTATCATTAGCGGAAACACCAGAGGAGACCTCTCTATTAGGCCATATTAAAATACCGCCGCTTACCGTTGCGTATTCTCCAATTATTGCGTTTGCTCCAACGGCACTGCCCTCAAAAAGTGAAGCGCCCTTTTTTATAGAAGCACCTTTTGAAACAATAGCAGAGTTTATACTGCAAAGAGAAGAAACATAACTGTTTTCAAGAATAATAGACTCTCTTATTTTAGAGCCTGCGCCTATTAGGCAGTTGTCGTCAATAACAGTATTAGGTCCTATTATTGCACCATTTTCAATTTGCACACCATCACCAATATATGATGGTGGTATAACCACAAAGTCACCTTTAGGGAGGGCTGTTTTAGCATATATACCCTCAGTAGTGGGCGTAAGGCTGCACTTTACTTTTCCTGTTAGCATGTCCTTTTGGCTTTCTTTGTATGAATCTAAGTCGCCTATATCGCACCAATAACCCTGTGCAACATGTGTATAAAGCTTTTTTTGCTGTGAAAGAAGCTCTGGGAAAAGCTCCTTTGCAAAATCATACACCACGCCATCAGGTATTTCCTCTATGGCAGATGGCTCTAAAATATAAATTCCTGTATTTGCAAGGTCACAATTTGCTTGTCCCCAACCTGGTTTTTCAAGAAATCCCGTTACAAAAGAGTTTTTATCTACTTCTAAAAGCCCGTATTCACGTGGGTCATCAACACGAACGCTCGTTATTGTTACATCTGCACCGCTTTCTTTATGCGCGTTTATAATTTCCTCTAACGAAAAATCACACAAGGCATCTCCGCTCATTACAAGAACGCTTTCATCAGTACCAGCGAGTGCATTTTTAACGCTGCCAGCCGTTCCTAGAAACTCGTCTTCAATAACAAACTCAAGCTTTATACCCTTGTACTCGTCATCATTAAAATGCTCTATTATAGCATTGGGCATATATTTCAGCGTCAGTACGGCCTCCTTAAACCCCGCCTTTGCGAGTAAATCCAAAATATAAGTTAAAACAGGTGTGCCGCACATTCTTGCCATGGGCTTTGGCAGTGTACATGTAAGAGGTCTTAGCCTCGTTCCCTCTCCGCCCGCCATAATAACAGCTTTCAAGAAAAAACGCCTCCAATTTATTTATTTTTTGCAACATTATATAGTGTGATAAAACAGCCTATTATAATTCAAAAGCTATAGTTTCTAAAATGTTTAATTCAATTTGGCTGTGGGTAAACCTAGTCTATTTTTATGTTTTCGATTTTCAGTTAATTTTGTTTCTTCTTATAGAAAAGTATTGCCAAAAAAATTTAATATAATCACACCTTGCTATTTTTCTTCATTATGATAAAATGTAATGCAAAGTGTTAAGGAGTGTTTATGAGTTTATTAAAAAACGTTGAGCTTTTTACAGACGGCGCTTGCAGTGTTAATCCAGGAATGGGCGGCTTTGCAGCTATACTAAGGTATAAGGGCAAAGAAAAAATCATCTCTGGCGGAGATGAATATACAACTAACAATAGAATGGAACTTCTTGCCGTTATTGAGGGGCTAAAAGCGCTAAAAGAGCCTTGTAATGTTGCAGTTTATACAGACTCTCAGTATGTTGCAAACGGGCTTGAAAAGGGCTGGGCTAAAAGCTGGCGGGCAAATGGTTGGCGCAAGTCTGACAAAAAGCCTGCCTTAAATGCTGATTTGTGGGAACAGCTCCTCACGCTTTCAGAAAAGCACACGCTTAACATTCACTGGGTAAAAGGTCATGCAGGCCACAAAGAGAATGAGCGGTGTGATTTTTTAGCACGCAAAGAAATTGAAAACATAAAAAAGGAAAATAATAATAACAATGAATAAAAGTTACAGTATAACAAGAGTAGCAGCGCATATGTCATCGTTTACACAAGCTGCTGTAATAACGCTTATCCCCCTGCTTTTTGTGCCAATTAGAAATGATATTGGTTTATCTTACACAAGCCTTGCAACGCTCGTTAGCATCAATTTTATTACACAGCTTATAACAGACCTTGCTTTAAGCAGGGCCGCTGACAAGTATGGATATAAACCGTTTGTGCTGCTTTCTAACGCCTTAATATTTTCAGGGTTTATTTTGTTCTCATTGTCAAGCCTTTTATTTGCAAACCCATATATAGGGTTTGTTATTGCTACTGTGCTGTTTTCCATTGGCGGAGGGCTTATAGAAATTTTAATAAGCCCTTTAATAAACTCTTTGCCGTCAAAGTCAAAGGCCTCAAGCATGGCGCTTCTTCATTCGGCATATGGTATTGGGCTTATGTTTGTAATCATTATAACGTCACTTTTTATTCATTTTGCAGGCGCAGAAAACTGGCGCATTATTATTGCCTTGTGGAGCATTTTGCCTTTTATAAATTTGGTGCTTTATTTATTCTCACGTTTCCCCCAAACGCATAAAGAGGGCGGCTATAGTTCTAATTTATCTAAAGTTGTTAGGCACCCGATTTTTATATTTTGTTTGCTTATAATCTTTTTCGGGGCAGGTGCAGAAAACACAATGGTTCAATGGAGCTCTACATTTATGGAAAAGGCAATGCTTTTGCCAAAACTTCTTGGTGATTCGCTTGGCATTTTCATGTTTGCACTTATGCTGACTTTGTGCCGCTTAATATTTGGCTTTTTTGGCGATAAAATAAATCTTCAAAAGTTAATGCTTGTATTCTCTATGCTTACTATTTTTTGCTATGGAATAATAGCTTTAACCTCTTACCCTGCTATTGGGCTTATAGCTTGCGCTTTAACAGGTTTTTTCACTGCAATGCTGTGGCCGGGCGCACTCATTTTAGCAGACAATTCGTTCCCGCACTCTGGGGCATGGATTTTTGCATTTATGGCATTTGCCGGTGATTGCGGCGCCGCATTTTGCCCTTGGTTTGCAGGGCTTTTATCTGATAATGCACATAAAATTTCTGCTCTTAACAATTTAGCAGAAAGCTTAGAAATAACAAAAGAGCAGTTAGGACTGCGTTCTGGCATGATTTTATCCATGCTGTACCCTATCCTAACCGCTCTTTTTATAGCACTTTATATTTATAAAGCAAAACAGAAATCTAAAGACAATGCGTTATGTAAAAATATCGTATGAGATATGACCTCTCCTAACATCTTCTATCTTTTCATTGTATAGTATATTTTGTGGATTTTCTTTTAAGATTGTTTGCAGCTCTTTCTCTGAAAACTTGTAATGTGACTTTAATAATATTTCAAGTAAATCAGTTGAGCGAAATTTTAGCGAATGGGCATCAGTTGCTAAAAAATCACAAAACCCGCATTGAACCATTGTTAAAGCAAGGCGCTTTTCATTCTGACCGTGATAACCACTAAGAGAATGAACATTAATTTGGAATAATACTCCCCATCTTGTTAAATCATTTAGGGATTCATAATCTGAAAGAAATGCCCCGCAGCGCTCTGGGTGAGCAATAATAGGAGTTATTCCACATGACACGATATGGTCTATATAGCGTGCAATAAGAAGCGTGTCAAATTCATTAAAATCAAACTCACAAAGCATGTATCTACTGCTATTCATTGTATATTTTGAAAAATCTTTAATGCTAAAAAGCTGCTCATAACAATATACTTCAAGCCCTTTATAAACACGTACACGGCATTTGTTTTCATTTAACAAGTTGTTTAGCTCATAAATTCTTTCATCTCTAGCTTTAAGCAAATCAGAAGCTTTGCTGTAGTCATAAATATGCGGTGTTGCGATTATAGCCGTAACTCCATTGTCTGCCGCTACTTCACACATCTTAAAAGACTCTGAAATATCTTTTGCCCCGTCATCAATATACGGCAAGATATGGGCATGGATATCAATCATTTTACCACCACGCTACACTTATATTTTCCCATACTAAGCTTCATCAATAAAAACTCCCTCTTCATACATTAGTTTTAGTGTGACAATTGTAAGAGGTAGTATGAGAATTCCGAAAACGCCAAATAGCTTTGCGCCTATAAACATAGCCATTATTGTAACAATAGCAGGAAGACCAGCTTGCGCCGCTACTAACTTAGGCTCTACTATCTGACGTATTACAGATATTACGGCATAAAGCACTAAAAGCCCCACCCCAAGCCCAATGCTGCCTGTAAAAAAGCTAACAGCCGCCCAGCTTACAAGCACAGCACCAGTGCCAAGCACTGGAAGTATATCAACAACAGTTGTAACGAGTGATATTACAAGAATGTATCCGCCTGTATAAAGCCCTAAAACTTTAAGCAGATTTAGCCCCAGCATAAGCTCAATAAATGTTATGAGCATGATTAGGGAATATGCTTTTGCCATTTTTATTACGGCACTTAGCAGTGAATGCTTTGCATTGAGTATTCTTTTTTGCGTTTTATATGGGAAAAGATTTAAAAGACCGTCTCTTAGCTTTGTGTAACTTGCAGATATAAAAAAAGTAGAAATAACCGTTACAAAAAAGGCAATCAGATAAGAGGGTATTCTTTTTGCCGTGCTCCACGCACTGCCAAGGGGTCCTAAAAGGAAAGAAAGGCTAAATTTGTTAATTGAAATATTATCAAACGATAAATTTTCACTGAAGAAGTTTGTTACAGAGTAATGGAGAGTAGACCTTATTGATAAGGGGAAATAATTTATTATGTTAAGAATCCAATTTTCAAGCTCGTCTATATAAGCTGGAATGCTTACAAGCTTGCTGGATAAAAATGATATAAAGCCCCTTAGCTCGCTAAAAATTAGAATAACTATAAGAACAAGTAAAAGCGAAGCTATTGCAAAGACGAGCAATACAAGAACAGAGGATATTAAAGAACTTCTTTTCACTTTTAACTCTTTACTTAAATATACTATTGGCTTTTGAAGTACAATAGCAACAAATGCGGCAATAACAAACGGCAAAATATATGCTAACACATATTTAATAAAACCATAGTACAATAAAATTAGCATAGAAAAATAGGCTGTATTTATCATAAAGGCTTTTTTCTTTTCAATAGCTGTGTTCAAAAACCACACCTCCATTCCGTAATTTTCACTCTCTATTGTAATATATTTTTATCAATATTACAAT
>DASRNG010000020.1:0-3203 GCA_035647555.1 Oscillospiraceae bacterium
TGCCGAATATCTTCTACTTTTTTTGTCATTTCCAATCATACCGTATAGCGTTTCTTTAGTGCCTACTGTAATACAAATCTCTTTTGCTCTTGTTACTGCGGTGTAAAGCAAGTTTCGGTATGAAAGTTTTTGTGGAATACCCGTTGCGGCTATTATTACGGCATTAAACTCGCTGCCTTGGCTTTTGTGAACAGTAATAGCATACGACAGCTCAAGCTCATTTAAATACTCTAAGGGATACTCTGTTATCCTGCCGTCAAAATCAATAATCATAATTCCATCTGCTGATTTTATCTTTTTTAATATGCCAATATCGCCATTAAAAATGCCCTCGCCTTTTTCCTTATCCTTAACCCATTCAAGCATATAATTATTTCGTGTTTGCATTACTTTATCATTTTCTCTAAAAATAAAACCTGCCATTACAATTTCTTTTTTATCCTTTGATTTTGGATTCACCTTGTTTTGTAAAAGAGTATTGATATATCCTGTGCCGCTCTCCCCCTTTTTTGAGGGGCATATTACCTGAATGTCCGTCAAAGCATCAAATTTATATGCGCTTGGCAATCGCCTGTGGTAAAGGTCTGCTATCGTTTCGGCACACTTTAGAGGTGAAGTAGTTTCTATGTGAAAAAAGTCTGAATCTTTACCGTTTGAAAGCTCTGGCATTTCACCTTTAATTATCATATGAGAGCTTTTAACAATATCACTTTCAAGCGCCTGCCTAAATATAGTGCTAAGTTTAATAACGGGGAGTGTTTTAGAGTCAATAATATCCTTTAGCACATTTCCTGCCCCTACGGGCGGAAGCTGGTCAGAGTCCCCCACTAATACTAAGCGGCAGCCAAGGGGCAAAGCGTCAAGAAATGCTGCAAAAAGTGATGTATCTACCATTGAAAGCTCGTCAAGCACAACGGCATTACAGCTTAATGGATTTTGAATGTTGCGTGTAAATACAGGCTTGTCGTCCTCATTCCACTGAACTTCTAAAAGGCGGTGGATTGTTTTCGCCTCTCTATTTGTAATCTCACTCATACGCTGTGCTGCCCTGCCTGTTGGTGCCGCCAGCTGAATGTCAAGCCCTTGCTTTTCAAAAAGAGTTAAAATACCTTTTAATGTTGTTGTTTTGCCAGTGCCAGGTCCTCCTGTAAGTATTAATAGGCCTTTGTTTACTGCTGCTGCAATAGCCTCTTTTTGTTCATCACCGTAAACAATTCCGTCTAACTTTTCAATTTTCTCAATATCAGACATCAAAGTGTTTGAAGTGACGGGCGGAAAATGCATAATAGCCATTATTCTTTTTGCTATGCCAAGCTCGTCCCTAAATGAGGAGGGTAAGAATATAAACTCCTCACCGCTTATCATTTCACTTTTAAGTCGTATTGTGTCAACTAAGCTATCTATAGCAATATCTACCGTGTCATTATCAGTCAATAAATACGCTGCCGCACGGCTTATAAGGCTTTTTCTTGGAATACAGGTGTGCCCATTATTAAAAAGATTGTGCCGCAAGGTGTATAAAACACCCTCTTCTATTCTAAGATTTTGCGGCAATGTAACCTCAAGCATTCTTTCAATAGACTCTGCCCGCTCAAAACCAATGCCCACTTCAAGAGAGCAAAGGCTATATGGATTTTCTTTTATAATGTTAACGGCATTATTGCCAAGTTTTTTATAAACTCTTGCACTTTCAAGAGCTGTTATACCGTATTTTTGAAGCTTTAATATTATATTTCTTAAATCTGCTTGTTTTTTATAACTTTCTGCTATTTTTTCAGCTTTATTAAATGAAATGCCTTTAATAGACGCAAGTTTTTCAGGAGAGTTTTCAATAACTTCAAGTGTATCGTCGCCAAACTTATCAATTATACTAAGCGCCCGTTTTGCACCTATGCCAGGTATAGCACCAGAGGAAAGATATTTAAATATTTGGTGCGTGTCAGTTGGAAGCGCTCTGCTATAAGAGTTTATACTAAACTGCTTGCCATATGTTCTGTGCTGTTTATATACGCCAATTGCAGTTATTATTTCACCCTCATAAATATCAGTAAGCGCACCTACGGCAGTTATAATCTCTGTGTCTGTTTCTAATGATATAACTGTATAAGTGCCTGACGTGTTTCTGTATATAACTTCTCCTACTGAGCCAGTAAGTGTAATTTCGTCCATATATGAAAATCCTCCGACTGCATAATAACACAGTCAAAGGATTTTTTCAATTACAAATATACCGAATTTATGTATAAAAATAGTTTATAACTTTATTTTTTTCTAATTATTTCAATACCGTCTTTTATAACTTTGAATGTCGAAAATCTGTGTTCCCCACCATATTCACCATCAAGCGACCAAGAAATTGCCTGATTACTTTCAAACGTAAACTCCTTGCCTTTTATTAAAGTGATAAAGCGAGAATCAAAATTGCCTTTATAAGCACCTTTTAATAAATCGTACCACTGCCTTATAGTGTCAGGCTTTTTAACTAAAACCATTTCAAAAATCCCATCATTAAAATCAACTTCATCTTTGTTATAATGAATAAAGCTGCCCACAGCAAGCGCATTTGTTACAGAGCCAAAACCTCATAAACCTCTCCATCACAGGTAACTTTAACTCTTTGGGTTTTAATTTGCGAAAGCTCTTTAACAGCTACACTTAAATATGCGCCATATCCTAAAAAGTTTTTTGCAGGCTGCGGTGTAGAGTATGAAGACTTTGTAAAAAGCCCAAATGATGCCGTATAATTTACATATCTTTCGTCATTAAATATTCCTATATCATGAGGCAAAGGAGTGCCATTAACAATAGCTAAAACTGCCTTTTTCCCCTCGTCTGGTATGCCAAGTGTGTGGGCAAAATCGTTTGATGTGCCAGCTGGTAGGTACCCTATTGGCTTTTTCTCTTTCACCCGCATAACACCGTTTACTACCTCGTTTAGCGTTCCGTCACCTCCACGGCAAACAACAATGTCAAAACGGTCTTCCATTGCGGCAGCATACCTCTCGGCATCTCCCCTTGCTCCTGTTGTAAACACAGTTGTTTCACAGCCATGTTCTGAAAAACAGCTTGCAATATCAAACAGTTGTGAGCGAACCCTTAGCCTGCCTGAACGTGGGTTTATTATAACTAAGACTTTCTTGTACGTTGGCATATTACCCCTCTTTTCTTCCATGGAGATTTTCTTTTAGTATTATACAGTAGTT
>DASRNG010000021.1:0-7784 GCA_035647555.1 Oscillospiraceae bacterium
GTAGATTCTATAAAAACAATAACAACACAAATTGTTGTAAACACCGATGTTAAAATTGAAGAAACTCTTGATAAAGCGATAGAGTTTATTATGCGCGGCCACATTGTTTTATTTATAGACTCTGAAAAAGAGTGTATTGCATTTGGTGTTCAAAAGATACCGAACCGTGCTATAGAACAAGCAGATACAGAGGTGCAGGAAACAGGCTCAAGAGAGGGCTTTGTTGAGAGCCTTAAAATAAATGTTGCTCTCGTTCGCAAAAGAATGATTACGACAGATATGAAAATAGAGCTTATGAATGTCGGCAAAACGAGTAATACAAATGCTGCTATATTTTATATGAATCAAAAAGTTGAAAAATCTCTTGTAGAAGAAGTGAAACGAAGAATAGCAAATGTAAAAAGTGACATAGTTCTTGACCCAAAGTATTTTAGAAAATGCCTTGATACCGAGGAAAAATCAATATTTTCAATGGTAGGAGATACAGAGCGCCCTGATGTGCTGTGCACTAAGATTAATGAGGGAAAAGTAGCGGTTTTAGTAGACGGCTCTCCCTATGCGCTTACTGTTCCTCATTTTTTTATAGAAAATTTTCAAACATTAGACGACTATTTAAATAGGGGTTATTTTGCCTCTATGATGAGAATGCTAAGAATGCTGTGCTTTATAATCAGCATAACATTGCCAAGCATTTATGTAGCTGTAGGGCTTTTTCACCAAGAGATTTTTCCAGACTATATGCTTTATAGCATTGTAATGTCTGAAAGCAGTACTATGTTTCCGCTTATGATTGAGGCACTCGTTATTATTTTTATATATGAAATAGTAAGAGAGGCGGGTCTTAGAATGCCAAAAAGTGTTGGTCAAGCAGTAAGCCTTGTTGGTGCAATTGTAATAGGAGATGCAGCAGTTACAGCGGGATTAATAGGCGCTCCAATGCTTATTATTGTAGCTATAACGGCTATTAGCTCGTTTATGGTGTCTAATCTTTATCAGCCCGTATCGCTTTTAAGATTTGTTTTTATTATTATAGGGGGTACTACAGGGCTTTATGGAATCGTTATAGGAATAGGGACATTAATAATTAATATGTGTTCATTAGACCAGTACGGCAGTGCATATTTAGCCCCGCTCGTGCCGTTTAACAGAACATTATTTAGAGATACCTTTTTAAGAACATCGGGAGCGCTGGACTCTAAATATTTATATAATGTTGGAAAACAGAAGAAGAGCAAAAAGAGGTAGTGTGTATGGATAAAAACTGCATTTCCCCTACAGGTATATTCTCATATATTTTCATTGTAAGAATGCTTGCCGCCGTCATGATAATAGTGACAAAAAAAAGTGTTTTCTTTGATTCAGATTTGCTGCTAAGACCGTTTTTAATGATTATAATTGTCTATGTTGTTTCTATACCAGTTTTGTTATATTCTAAAAAATTTGCAGGAACGGGAATAATAGAAGCGGCAGGGAGAATTAATCCGTTTTATGGAAAGACAGTTGCTTTTTTGTATATCTTTATGTATTTATATATTGCGATAAGAGCCGTTTCACGTTTTGAGTTATATTCAAACTCTGTTATGTTTCCAGAAATAGATATGACCTTTTTAATAGCGATTTTAATAATTGCTTGTGCGTACAACTCTTTAACAGGTCTTAGAACTTTAGGGCGTACAAGCGGTATTTTGGCTGTTTTATTTGCAGTTGTTAGCATTGTAATTTTAAGTGTAGCGGCAAAAGAAATAAATTTTATAAACTTAACTCCATTTTTTTTAGATGGTGCAGGCACTTTTGTTAAAGATAGTTTTGCCTCAGCATCATATACTTTTGACCTTTGTCTTATTCCTCTTTTAAGCTCACGAATAAATGGAGCAAGAAATAAGCATTTTTATATATGGTCTGCTTTAATCTTTTTATTTATCTTTTTAGAGGGCGCTATAGTTGTATCAACTCTTGGTAACTTTGCTAACACGCAAATGTTTCCTTCATTTTCGATTTCCTCTATAGGTAATATAGGAGTATTTAAAAGGCTTGATGCACTTGAAACAGCAAACTGGACATTCGGAATAGTTTTACGGCTTTCGTTTATTATATTTACCTGTACAGACACATTTTTAGCCATATTCCCAAAAACAAATAAACGTATATTAACTGCCTTTTTTGCTGTTATTATTTTTGCTTTTTCAACATTTGTAACTCAAAAGATAAACAGATTTGTAATTTTAACAGAGCAGTACAACTTAATAATCATATATATTATTATGGTAGCCTTTATACCGAGTGCTGTTTTAATAGGAAACAAAAAGCTTGAAAGGAGAAAAAAGAGTGAGAAAAGCACTGCTGTTTAAGTTTTTACTGATTACACTCTTATCTATATCCTTAATTATTTCCTCTACTGGGTGTAGGCGCCTGGGAATTGAAATTGTAGACCTTATGATAATTCAAGGAATCGGTATTGATAAAAGTACAAACGGATTTATCGTTACAATAGAAGCTATAAATAATGTGAAAAATGCAACGGTAAAAGGGGAGGGCTTAATTGAAAAGGTATCAAAAATTTTTGTCAGTGAGGCGGAAAGTGTTGCGCAGGCGTTAGAGGATGCTATAAGAATCAGCGGGCGAGAGCCTCTTTTTGCTCATAATAGGGTACTCATAATAGGGGAAGAGACAGCAAAAGAGGGTTTAAGTGGAATGTTAGACTTTTTTGTCAGAGATTATAATGCAAAACCAACTGTTCTTTTGGCTATTGCAAAAGATGCCACCGCACAAGAATTGCTGCAAATTGAAATGAATAATGAAATAATAGTAAGTCTTCTTTTAGAGAATATTCTAACGGAATCACATAAACACGGGAACGCACTTCGGGTTAGAATGTTTGAGGGTATTAACTGGTTTATGGATGATACGCACAACCTTGCAGTGCCTGCGGTACTCATCAAGGAAGATGCTAAGGAAAACATGTTAATGGTAAGCGGAACAGCGGTTTTTGATAAAAGAAATAAATTAGTTGGATACCTGAATGATATGGAAACTTTAGGCATCGCTATTTTTCAGCACGATTTTTATAAAGGTTTTTTTAATGTTTATACAAGTGATGGCTCGAATGTAACACTTAGAATAGAAAATTTGAGACATGCAATAAAAGTTGTATATGAAGATGAAAAAGTAAAATTAAATTTTAAGGTTATTGCAAAGTGTAATATTAAAGGTGTAGAGAGTAAAATGACTAACGACATTACGCTTGAAAAGGCAGACGAAATAGCAAGACTTGCAGAAAAAAGAATAGCACAAATAGTAGCCTCAACAGTAAATGCTGCACGAAACGAGCTTAAAGTAGATTTAATGCACATTGGCAAAAGGCTTTGGATAACTGATGTTGTTGCTTTTGAAAGCATAAGAGAAGATTGGTTAGAGAAGCTTGGTTCTTCTGACGTTCAAATTACAACAAAGGTTACAATTAAACGGTCAGGCGAAGAAGCAATTTTTTAATAAATTACATTTAAAAACATTAATGAATGTGTTATGATATATTTAGTAATAAAAAGGGAGATATTTAGATGTATTTGCTTGGCATTGATATAGGCGGCACAAAGTGCGCTGTTGTACTTGCAAAATGTGCTTTAGCACAAGGGATAATTTGTGACAGTATTATAGACAGAATAGAATTCCCCACAGAAGCACTAAAGAGAGGTCCAGATGAAATTCTTGAAGAGTTAGCCCTTTCAGTAGAAAAGATATACAGCAGAAATTATATAACAGAATATGACGTAGCTAAAATAGGAATTAGCTGCGGCGGTCCTTTAGATAGTAAAAAAGGCATAATAAAATCCCCCCCAAATCTTTATGGGTGGGACAATGTACATATTAAAGAATTTTTTGAGAAAAGGTTTTTTGTTCCTACTTTTCTTCATAATGATGCCAACGCTTGTGCTATGGCAGAATATCGATTCGGTGCAGGTAAGGGATACGAGAATATAATTTTTCTAACATTCGGCACAGGAATGGGAGCAGGAATAATACTAAACGGCAAGCTTTACACAGGTAGAAATGATATGGCTGGCGAAGTTGGGCATATTAGACTTTCTGAAAATGGTCCTTTAGGATATGGCAAATATGGCTCTTTTGAAGGTTATTGCTCTGGCGGCGGAATCTCTAATATGGCTGAAAGTATGCTAAAAGAGTGGGTAAAAGAGGGTAAAGCCTCGTCTTTAGAGAAAAAAGCGAAAAACAAAAACATAACAGCAAAAGATGTTTTCGAGGCTATGTATAAAGGAGACGAGCTTGCAAGAAAGGTTGCTACAACAAGCGCTAAATACCTTGGCAAAGGTTTAGCAGTTTTAGCAGACACACTAAACCCAGAAATAATTATTATAGGCAGCATATTCGCAAGAAACTATGAGTTTTACCATCCAATTGTAACAGAAGTAGTAAAGAAAGAGGCTTTGCCGCATTGCAGTGAGAGGCTTGTTATAGCGCCGTCAATGCTTGGCGACAAAATTGGCGACTATGCGGCACTTGGAATTATTGCAGATGGATTGGAGATTTCAAACGATGAATAAGATTTTTAATAATCTGTATGATAAGTACCCTAAGATAACGAAATGCAAAACTGATATAGAAAAGGCTTTTTTATGCCTTACTAATACATATGAGAACGGCGGCAAGGTACTAGTTTGCGGAAATGGCGGCAGCGCTGCTGATAGTGAGCATATAGTAGGTGAGCTGATGAAAGGGTTTAACCTAAAAAGAGAGCTTTCCTTATTAGAAAAAGATGTGTTTTCAAAATATGAAAATGCACAGCATATTACAGATAATCTTCAAAAGGCATTACCTGCAATTTCCCTTGTGAGCCAAACCTCACTTATTACGGCATTTGCAAATGATGTTTCAGCAGATATGCTTTTTGCCCAGCAGGTTTACGGCTATGCAAAAAAGGGTGACACGTTAATTGCCCTTACAACCTCTGGCAATTCACAAAACATTATAAATGCTGCCCGTGTGGCTTTAGCGCTTTGCTGTAATGTTCTTTCAATAACGGGCGAAAGTGGCGGAGCAATAAAAAAAGACTCAACAGTATGTGTGCGGCTGCCCGCTAAAAAGCCGTATGAAGTGCAGGAGTTTACGCTGCCTTTATACCATGCTCTTTGTGCCGCTCTTGAGGAAAAGTATTTTTTAGATTAAATTAAAAGTAATGTAGCAGTGGAGAAAATCCACTGCTACTTATATTTTTAAATGAATTTTGCAAATGCATTCCAATCGTACCTGCTAAGGTAATGTGCGCCGCTTCTAAGGTGGTAGCCTACACTTCCTTTGTTAAACAGCTCATTTTCTTTTGGCAGCAAATCGTTATAGATTAGTCCTTTTACGCCAAGCATTTCATAAACGGGAGAAGTAGCCGCAGCTGCTAAAAATTCTGATGTGGGGTCTGCCCAGCCGTCAAGTGTGGCGCTTGCGATATAAAGCTTTCGTGGTGCTGTTAACGCAAGCAGAAAGTGCTGGTCAAAGGGGAGTAGATGCTCCTTTTTAGAAAAAGAACCGTAACCTTTTTTGAACCAGTAGGGAAATCCTGCAAATATATCCTTTATGCGCTCCCCATTTTTCCCTCTTGACAGTGCCGCACCAGAACAGCCAGAGTTGTTTGAAATGACTGCCGAAAATCGTGTATCAAGTCCGCCTGCAAGAAGTGCAGTTTTGCCAAGCCGTGAATGCCCTACTACGGCTATATTGTCAATGTCTGTTTCAGGCTTAGTTAAAACAAAGTCCATTACCCTCATAGCAGCCCATGCCCATAGTGCTATTTTCCCTCTTTTTAAGTTTTCCTCTTTACCGCAGAAAAATGCCGCAAGACCGTTATTATAATCAGAATCGTCTGAAGTTATATCAGTATAACAAAAGGAATGAACAGCATATCCAAGGTCACAAAGCTCCTCGCTTGGAAGGTACCTATCAGGCACTGAATCCCTAAAGTTAATTAGTACAAAAGTTTTAAGTTTTCCCTCTTTTTTGGGTACAACTGAATAAACAGGAAAGGAAAACTTATCCCCCCTTGTTAAAGAAGAAGTTATCATAGTTTTAGTAAGGCTTGCCTTGCCCGCACAAAAGTTTTTTTCCTCACTTACCATGTTAAACTTTAAAGACAAAGGTTTTTCAGGTATAGTGCCATATTCGTTAGAAATAAGGTCTATTATTTCCTTTCGTCTTTCGCTCCAATTTTCCTTGGTAACACCTTTGCCATCACAGAAAGAAAGCACATTCGGTAAATCCCTTTCATTTAACAGCTTTTTAATCAACTATCATCCCGTCCCTTAGTGTTAAATATCTCTTTTGACCGTTACGCTCGCCCGTTCCAGATGCATCAAACTCGTGCGCCCATAAATTTTTTCTTATGCCAGCATTCTTAGCATAGGCATAAAAGACTTTGCCGTTTACTACTAATTTTGCCGCCGCCCAATAGGCATTAAAGATATCAGCATTTTCATCATGTACATCAAACTCGTAATTACGGTGAGTTTTAGGCTCAAGGCTTACTTTATGTGAAAATGGTGTTATATCGCATAATGCATCACTTCTTTTATTAGAAAGACCCCAGCACTCAACGGGGCAGGCAAGAAGCAGCTCACCAAACAAGGGTATATTAGTGTCATTTCTAACTGTTACGATTAATTTTGAACCACTAATTTTCATTGATAAAGAGGGGTTAAATGAGCCAACTTCAAGCGCATCAAAAAACTCGTTTTCACCGTCCTCAAAATAAAGGTAAATAACCCCTTTGCTGTCCTTTTTGTCTTTTGTAATTGTTACGGGGAAAAGCTTATATTCATCAGGTGAAAGGGCATAATCAAAAGTTTCTTTATCGGCACAAAAACCTTTTGGTAAAGAGAGCCTGAGCCTTCCATTTACGCTTTCATCTGTGCGGTTATTTACAACAGAAATTGTGGCATTAAAGCTGGTTTCGCTTGTGTACTCAAGCTTTCTGTCAATAACTGCGGCAGTGCGAAGATATGAAAATGGCATTGAGCCGAGCGAATGCTCAAAACTTCTTATATAAGTTGGCTTTATCATTTCACTTTGTGCGCCAAGTATGGCACTGTCAAAAGTTTTTGATGGTTTTTTCGGTGAAAGCACAAAACTTTCAATAGAATGTGAAGTAACAGGAAAGGCGAAATCGTTTTTACTATGTTTTTGTGATTTTGTGTTTTCTTCAAGTAAATCACAAGAATGAATAGACTCAACATCAAACCCAAACTTTATTTCAAGCTTTGTATTAATTCCGTTTTGCTCAAACCCTCTAAACGATAAACCACGCTCACTAATAGATGGCATTTTGCCTTTTAGTGATGCCAAAGGATAACCGCCCGCCTTAAATGATGTTAAAACAAAGTTGTCACTGCATTTTACAAAACTTTTTTCTGGCGGCAGTAGTTTCTCAGTAGAGCTTTCTGCTTTTTTAGCAAGCAAAGGGTCATTATAAAAAAGAGCATTTATAAACTCATTGCCCTCACGGTAAGAGCCTTTATGAGGATAAAGAGAGAACTCAAAAATATGTGACTTTTGCTCCGGTACAAGCTCTGTGTCACCAGTTACCTTTCCGCTGTTACCATAAAAAAGAGCTGTGTGAAAGAGCATAAGGTTTAATGAATTATCTGCCTCTATGCTTGAAGCTAAATTGCCTCTATTAAGAATTGAAACTGTGTAGCCGTCAGCATAATCGATTTCCGTGTCTGTAATAAAATGTTCTATACATATGTTATAAGACGAGGTAAGTGTGCTATCGGTGCTGCTTA
>DASRNG010000022.1:0-15534 GCA_035647555.1 Oscillospiraceae bacterium
GTAATATATAATAAAGTGGGAATAAAACGTAACTCTTATAGTGCGATAAAAATGGTGTAGAGATGAAATTGCGAAAAAAGGCAAACTTATATTTTGTAATTGTATTGATGTTAATTGTATTTAGCATCTTTGACTTTACTCTTTTCTCAAATTACGCAATGAAATATTTTGAGGGTGAAGTAACTGAAAACGGGGTTATTGATGTATCAAACCGTAATATTGACGGTGGCGACTTTACATATTTAACAGGCGATTGGGAATTTTTTTGGATGAAACATATAGTGTCAGATAACGATACTAAAGCTGTGCCTGACATTATTGTTAATGTTCCGTCATCGTGGACAGATTATGCAGTTAATGGCACAAATCTAAAAAGCGGGGGATATGCAAGCTATAAAACAAAGCTAAAAGGTATAAATGTGAAAAAACCTTTTATAATTGCTGTTCCTAATTTACCTGCTGCATATAATGTGTTTGTTGACGGGCAAATGATATATACAAGCGGCACAGTTTCAAAGGATATGGAAACAACAAAAGCCACGCCAAACTTTTTAGCCCTGCCAATTACAACAAATAAAAATATGAGTGAGAATAACGTGGTTGAACTTGTTATTGAGGTATCCTGCCAGCTTTCAAATGGTATTACGATAGCTCCTGTGCTTGTGAATTATGACTGTTTTATTAACCAAACAACACTTTTAATAGGTCTAATATACATGCTTATTGGAATCATTTTGTTTACGGGTGTTTTCGCTTTTATTATGTCATTAAAAAGCAAGGGCAGTGGTCGGTATTCAATTTGGCTTTCTCTGCTTTGCCTATTTCTTATTATACGGATTATGGTTTCAAATGAGGGGTATGTAGCCTCTTATCTGCTTTTTCTTGGCATGCCTTATGAACTAACTCGCTTTTTTGTGTTTGCTTTAACTTTTATAATAAAATTAATACTATTTATTTATACATCTAAGTCGTTAAAGCTAAAGTTACCGCAGAACATAATACTCCTTTTCGGGCTGTTTTTCCTTGTATATGCCTCTGTTCCCATCTTATTTGCACAAAACATATTTAACCCGTTACCGTTTTTATTATACCAAACGTCAACATTTATTTTTGATATGTATATATTACATCATCTTTGTAAAAGCATTGTTTACAAAACGCACAACGCTCGTTTATATACAATAGGGTATATTTCAATTATTACGGGAATTTATATTGATATATTAAATGCAAGCGGTTTTATAACAATGCGAGTTTCTTGGATAATGCCCCTATCTTTCATTATATTTATAGCAACGGCAGTATATATTCAGGTGCTGTCAATTCTTGAAAGTTATAACGAGTCTAAAAAGACTGCAGAGCTTTCAAAAGAGTTGGCTGAAACGAATATGTCCCTCATGCTAAGCCAAATTCAGCCGCATTTTCTTTACAATGCACTTAACACCATTAAATATTTAACTAAGAAAGACCCAAAAACAGCGGAAGATGTTATTGTTAACTTTTCAAATTATCTTCGTGCAAATATGGATTCTCTATCACAAAGAGAGCCTGTGCCGTTTATGGATGAGTTAAACCATATTAAAAATTATGTAGCTATTGAGCTTTTACGGTTTGAAGATAGATTAAATATAGTGTACGACCTGAAAAGCACAAACTTTTCTTTACCAGCTCTCACTATTCAGCCTTTAGTTGAAAATGCAATAAAACACGGTATAAACCAAAAGGTTGATGGCGGAACGGTAACCATATCAACAAGTGAGGATAAAAAAAACTTTTATGTCAGCATTGCTGATGATGGAGTAGGATATGATTTAGATTCACTGCCTGATAAAAGCCGCTCGCATATAGGGCTTATGAATATAACAACAAGATTAAAAACAATGCTAAACGCCAAGGTTAATATTGAAAGCAAATTAGGGCGTGGAACAACAGTTCTAATAACCATTCCTAAAAATGATAAAACTAAATTTAACGGGGGAAATCTACATGAAAATAATGGCGGTTGATGACGAGAGGCTTGCGCTGAACGAGTTTAAGGATATATGTTTGCAAATTAGTGATATTGATACGATTGAAACCTTTTCAAATCCGATTGACGCTATAGAGCACGCTGCCACAAATGAGGTTGACGTAGCATTTCTTGACATTGAAATGCCTATGGTTAAAGGTATAGAGCTTGCAGAGAGGATAACAAAAGTATCTCCTAATGTAAAAATAGTCTTTGTAACAGGTTATGCACAATATGCACTTGAAGCCTTTGATATAGGAGCTATAGACTATGTACTAAAACCTTATAATACCGATATGATAAGGCGGGCACTCCAGAAAGCATCATATATAAAAGATAAAGAAACGGTTTTTAAGATAACAGTGCAAACTTTTGGTTTTTTTGATGTGTTTGTTAATAACAAGCCAATTGTGTTTTCAAGTGCAAAATCTAAGGAGCTTTTAGCACTTCTTGTAGACCGCAAAGGCGGCATAGTCAGCACAGAGCAAGCTATTACAGTGCTTTGGAGCGATAGAGAATATACAGAATCTGTTCAATCACTTTTTAGAAAGGTGCTAAAATCATTAAGAGTAGCGCTTGAAGAGGCGGGAGCAGAAGAAATATTTATGGATAACCGTAATCAGCGTTCAGTGGATACCTCAAAGTTCTCATGCGACTATTATGATTTGTTAAAGGATAAAACCTCGGCACAAAAAAGCTATTTTGGCAAATATATGACGCAATATGAATGGGCGAGAGAAACAGAAAATATACTAAATGAAATTATGGAAATAAAAGATGAGTAATGTTATAAAAAACACATCAGACAGAGCGCCTTCAGCTTTTCCAGACCATATTATGCAAAGCATTTCAAAAGACCCTGCTACAACATCTACCGTAACTTGGCGAACAGATATTACGGTAGAAGAAGGTTATATTGAATATAAAAAGCTTGGCAGTGAAAAAGCAGAAAAGACTAAAGCCATAAGTAAATATATTAAGTCAGACATACATGAAAGCTATGTTCATTTTGCTATCCCTGAAAATCTTTTACCAAACACAAAGTACATTTATACGGTAGGGAATGATGAATATAGAAGTGACGAATACACATTTGAAACAGCACCGCAAAACCTTACAAAATTTAAGTTTCTTGTAATAACAGACTGGCAAAATGCAAATCCAACCGAAAGCCCAAATTATGAGCCTGTGAGACGGCTTTTGATTGAGGCGCTAAAAAAACACCCTGATAGCCGTTTTATATTATCTGTGGGCGATAATACAAATGATGGTCAAAATGAAGCGCAGTGGGACGGTGCGTTTTATGGGCTAAAAGGTATAGTAGAGAGCATACCCCTTATGATGGCAACAGGTAACCATGATAATAGAGGGCACTTGACATATGCACCCGTTCCAACGGGCAAGTTTTATATAGACCATGCAGATTTATTTGATGAAAAGTTTGAGTATTCATACCCTAAAAACGGACCGAAAGGGTATGAAACAGAAAACTTTTCTTTTGATTATGGCAATGCCCATTTTGCAGTAGTAGGCATTAACGCACAAAAGCTTGTGGGTGAGTGGCTTTATAATGACCTAAAAAGCAGTGATAAAACATGGAAAATTGGTGCATACCATTTTCCAATATACCCTGTTATGCCTGAGGGGGTAAATAGCGACTCTTACCCTGCACTAAAAAAAGGAGTTGAACAAGGCAGGCTTGATATTCTTTTCGGGGGGCACGAGCATTCTTTTGCCCGAACTTTTCCAATAAAGAATGAACAGATTTATGACAAGCCGTCAGAGGGAACAATTCATTACATAGCAGGTAACGCAGGGGAGAATATATACTGCTCTAACTGCCAAAAAATTTGGCACAGCACCTTTTATCCTCAGGAGGAAGCTATAGGGCTTTACTGTGCAGTAGAAATAGACGGAGAGAAAATGAAAGTTACCGCCTTTGCAACAGACGGTAGAATAGCAGACGAGCTAATAATAGATAAAAAGAACGATGTAATAAAGCCCTATGCCTTAGCACCTATTTATAAGCAGACGAAAATGGCGTATAAAGGCAGAATGCTTGAGCTTGTGGCAAGAGATATGTACTGCCAGAAAAAAGATGGGATATGGTTTGCCTCTTTTCCCGTTTTAGCTCAGGGGATAGGGGGGCGTGTTGTAAAAACAGAAAACACGGCACAGGTTACACTGTATAATAAGAAAGCTGTTTTTACCAAAGGTAGCGATATAGCAAGTACAGACCGTGGAGAGGTGAAGCTGTCTGCCCCTGTTTTTTCTCATAAAGGACAGCTTTATATAGCCGTAGCAGACGGGGCAAAAATATTTGATATGGAGTGGACTTATTCAAAAAGAAACAACTTTTTTAATTTTAATTGTCAAACTGAAGAAAAACCACTTATATAACTAAAAAAGTAAAAACAGGCTGTGCGGCAAAGGACTGCACAGCCTGTTTTTCAAGGAAATTAGATATCAAATTTTATAACTTGATTGAGCTTTGCAGACTCAAAGATAACCTCAATCAATTTCATAGAACGGCGGATTTGGTCATGCGTTACTATTTGCTTTTCACCTTTTCTTATGACGTCATAAATATTGTCGTAATAATCCTCCCAATTAACTCTAATCTTTTTGAGCGGATATTTTTTAATGGTTTCATCTGTGCGTGGAGCCATTGTTTTTGTAAGCCCTGTGCCAGCTTTTATAGGAACAGCATCAATTTTATCCCAGTTACGGATTTTTACAATTTTACCGTTTAAGTCCCAGTCTTCAATAACAGCCGTACCATTTTCTCCTGCCATATACCAGCGAGGGGCATCAATAAAGTTGTTTGTAAACACTTCAACCAAAATTTCAAGGTCATCCTCAAATTTTAGAATAGCTCTAAAGCCGTCATCAACCTCATAGTTCGTAATATTAGTTAGTGAGGCATAGACAGTAAGAAGTTTTTTACCCTCAGTAAGCATAAGCACTTGGTCAAGCAAATGAACGCCCCAGTCAAGCACCATGCCGCCGCCATGCTCTTTTTCGCCGCGCCAGTCACCGGGGATTCCTCTTGAGCCATAAACTCTAGAGTCAATAGCAAAAACTTTGCCCAGCTCATTTTTATCATAAAGCCTTTTTATAGTTGCAAAGTCATCATCCCAGCGCCTGTTTTGGTGAACGGTGAACAGCATGCCCGTCTCATTTGAGGCGGCAATCATTTCCTCAAGGTCTTCACTTGAGAGTGTAACAGGTTTTTCTGATATAACGTTTTTGCCGGCATGCATAGCCTTTATGGCTATTTCTTTATGTGATTCATTGTAAGTAGCTATGGTGATAAGCTCTACATTTTCATCGGCAAGAACTTCTTCTAATGAGCTATAGGTGTTAATGCCGCGCTCTTTAGCAAGATTTGTTCTTTCTTTTTTTATGTCATAAATACCAAGCAGATTAAAGTTCTCCATCTTCGAAATTCGGTCTGCATGGTAGCCACCCATACCGCCATAGCCAACTACTACAGCATTAACTTTTTCTTTCATAATAAAACCCTCAATTTTTTATTATTTATTTATTATATCCACCACATATCGGCGGTGTCTTCTGTAATAAGGCACTCTTTTAGCAGTTTAACCGCTTTTGTAAGCCCCTCATTTTGGCTCATAAGTGAATCCTCATGCTCAATGGAAACAACATAGTCATAGCCCACAAGACGCAGGTTACTAATAACATCTTTCCAATACAATGCATCATTTCCATATCCAACAGAGCGGAAAATCCAAGAGCGGTTTATCTCATCTGCATAAGATTTTACATCAAGCACTCCGTTTATGGCGGTGTTATATTTATCAATTTTTGTGTCTTTCGCATGGAAGTGGAATATAGCATCGCCCAAAGCACGAATAACGGGAATAGGCTCCATACCTTGCCATATAAGGTGAGATAAATCAAGGTTAGCACCAATTTCAGGTCCTACGGCCTCCCTTAATTTTAGTAGACTTTCAGTATTGTATACGCTAAAACCGGGGTGCAGCTCAAGCGCAATTTTATCTACACCGTGCGCCTTTGCAAACTTAACTAAATCTTTCCAGTAGGGGATAAGCACATCATTCCATTGATAGTCAAGTATCTCTGAAAAATCATTTGGCCAAGGGCATGTAACCCAGTTTGGATACTTTGCTGTGTCACAGTCACCAGGGCAGCCAGAGAATGTGTTAATTTGATTTAGCCCAAGCTTCTTTGCAAGCAAAATAGTGTCTCTTATTCCCTTATCAAACTCCCTTGCAACATCTTTGTTAGGGTGAACGGGGTTACCGTGGCAGCTCAGTGCGCTAATTTGCACATTATACTTTTCAATAAGCGCCTTAAACTCCTGAAGTTTCGAGTCGTCACTAAGCAGCACCTTAGGGTCTGCATGCGCACTGCCAGGGTAGCCTGCGGTGCCAATTTCTACTGCCTCAATACCAAGTGAAGTAAAATATTTCAGTGCTTCCTCAAGCTCTAAATTGCTTAAAAGGGTTGTAAAAACTCCTAATTTCATAATAAACCTCCTATGCGTTTGCTTTTAGCCAATTCATACTTCTTGTTATATCAGACAATCCGTCAGGCGAGGGGTTATCATTTTCAAGAATAAGCCAGTCTATTCCAATTTCTTTTGCAGCTTTTACAACTGCTGCTAAATCGTTTTGACCTTCCCCAAGAGCTACGGGTGAGCCGTCTATACCATCTTTAATATGAATAAGTGCAACATCATCTTTATTCTCCGTTAAAAACTTATAATTGTCAACCCCTGCATTAAAACTCCAATAAGTATCAAGCTGTAATTTTGTAAGAGATTTTATAATGTCAATTGGGAGTTCTCCATTTTCAATAGGGTAAAATTCTTCACTGTGATTGTGGTAGTACATTGTAATGCCAAGGTCCTTTGCCGCCTTTGTAGCATTGCCAAGAGTCTTGCCTATGTGCATACATTCTTCTTTAGTAGAGTGTGCAGCACCGCCAACACCCATGTACTTAAATCCTACTGTTTTTCCAAATTCAAGAGTAGCGTCAAGGTTTTCAGGTGCATAGTTTTTAAGCCCCATGTGTGTGCCAATAGGTGTAAGCTCTAGTTCATCAAGCCTTGCTTTTAGTGTTTCGGCAGATAAATCGAAATACCCTGCAAACTCAACGCCGTCAAAACCAATTTGTTTTACCTTACCAAGAATTTCAAGTAAATCGTCACCGTTTTTAATATGCTCTCGCAAAGTGTAAAGCTGAACTGCAAATTTCATGCTACTTAACTCCTTTATATACCAATTTATTCATATAGTCTACTGTGAATTTTACTCCCCAGTCACCAAGAGCATCTTTCCACGTGCTTGAGTGCGGCTCTATGCTTAATGTGCGGTCATAGCCAACTTTATATAAAACAGACATAAATGCGCCCCAATTAATATCATCAAGCCCTGCTGGCGGGTCGTCAACATGACCGCTTTCGGCAGTGTTTAAGGTGCCTTTAATGTGGACATGGTGAAATCTGTTGCCCCATTTTACGGTTTCGTCTATGTATTTGCCGCTTCCTGTGTTTATGCAGTGTGAGGGGTCATATTTTATGCCAAGCTCTTTAAGATAGCCAAGAATAAGCTCCCAAGAGTGAGGCTCTCTTATAAAATTGTTCCAATCACAGTTGTATATGGCTATATCTACGTTTCTTTCTTTTCCGTATGCTATTAGTTTTTCAAGAAAAGCTATTGCAAATGTGCAGTTTTCATAAAGCGAAAACCCATCAACATAATTTACTCCCGTAACGAACACATTACAGTCAAGTGCATGGCAAGCATCTATAAGTAAACAGTTATTTTTAAATTCCACTTCATCAATATTGCCTTCTTTATCAATCTTTTCAGAGCCCCACCGCCCTATAGAGCCGATAGCTACACCATACTTTTCAGTGCGCTCAATAAGCATAGGAAGAGTTTCCTTTGAAAACTTTTCGCAGTCATTGCCAACATTGTAGCAAATTTCAATAAACTCAAGCCCCAAGTCTTTTGCCTTTTGAAAGCCATTATCATCATAGTCACAAATAATGCCAAGCTTCATAGCCATATTTTCAGTCCTTTCAATATTTCTATTAATCTTCAAAATAAACAGGCTCACCCGTTTTAGCAGATGTATAAATAGCTTCAAGTATCCTTGTTACCGTAAGTGCCTGATAAGGTGTTACGCAAGGCTCTGTGTCTTCAAGTATGGAGTCAATCCACCTGCGCGCCTCAACATCTGCGGGAGAACCGCCGCCCTTGCCCTCAAAAAATGCAACACCGCCGTCTTTAAGGTTTGCGGTTTCAAGAACCTGACGGCTATTTTTAACATAGTTTACACGAACACCGTTTAAAGTGTCTGCACCGCCTTTATCACCGCAAATTATAAATTTTGCTTCAGGTGTGTCAGCAATATTAAGAGCCCAGCTCGTTTGAAGATTTATAACCGCTCCGTTTTCCATCACTATGTATCCAAAAGCAGAATCCTCAACTGTAAACTTCTCTGGGTCCCAGTCGCCCCAAGCATTGGCAGAGTTTTTCTCATTGCCGAGTTTTTTAAATGTGTTGCCGACAACCATTTTTGGTTTATAGTTATCCATCATCCAAAGCGTAAGGTCTAAAGCGTGTGTGCCAATATCAATAAGAGAGCCGCCGCCTTGTTCATACTCGTTGAGAAAGACTCCCCAAGTAGGTACAGCTCTGCGGCGGATAGCATAGGAGTTTGCATAATAAATGTCACCAAGCTCGCCATTTTCGCAAACGGCTTTTACATAAAGGTTTTCAGGCGCTTGCCTGTTTTGGTAACCAATTGTAAGTTTTTTGCCCGTTTTAAGAGCGGTTTCATACATCAGTTTTGCATCGGCATATGTTTTTGCCATTGGCTTTTCACACATTACATGTTTGCCGCCGTTTAGTGCGTCAACCGTAATAAAACTATGAGAGCGGTTAGGTGTGCATACGTGTACAACATCAATGCTTTTGTCAGAAATAAGGTCTTTATAGTCTTTATATACCTTTGCGTTTTCTGAGCCAAAATCCTTAGCTGCCTTAGCTGCCTTTTCCTCAATAATGTCACAAAATGCAACCATTTCAATTTCAGGGATTTTTTTAAGGGCAGGCATATGCTTCCCATTTGCTATGCCGCCACAGCCTATAATACCAACTTTAAGTTTCTTGCTCATGTAACAGCCTCCGATAATTTTTTTATAAAACCACAGTATCTTGATTGCTTCAAGCACATACTACCATTATATTGTATTTTTCATCAATTTCAAGTCTTATTTGAATATTCTGTTACAAATTTATAAGAAAAATTCTATTAATATTACACAAAATAATGAAAATATAGCTTAAAACTAAGTTTTAAGTGAGTTTCTTTCTGTTTATCAGCCAAAAACCTACTATTTTTAAAGATTTTAATTATTTTCTTGTTTCTCGGTAACACTATACAAAAATCCGAAAGGAAATATTAAGTGTGAAATCTGCAAACAAACGTTTAATACAAAAACTTGAAGGCGAGCTACATGAAATACGCAAATCATATAAAGCCGAAGTTCAGAAATGTGACAGCGATTTTTCTCTTTGGCTTTGTGACAACTATTATCTGCTTGAAAGAAATTGTCGTGCTGCTGTAAAAAGCATAAAACATTCTTTGCATTTGCCCTGTGATAAAAATGGGCTACCCCGCTGCTATAACACAATACTTGACATTATGAAGGACGGAATAATACCTGATAAAGAGTTCTTTATAAAAAGGCTTGACGAGCCGCCATTGTCTGCAAGTGAGCTGTTTTTTCTTAAAACGGCTGTTCGCTCTGCACTTATCACATACTGTGCAGTGGCGTGCAAAAAGACAGATGTAGTAATTTTAAGCAACACTATAAAATCTTTTACAAAGCTTGAAGATATTGATTTTGGAGAAATAATTGAAGTTTGTAGTTATGTAGAGAAAGCTTTATCCTCTGAAAAGTGCGGCATATACCCTAAAATGGAGGAGAAAACGAGACGTATATATAGAGAGGCAGTTTATAAACAGTCAAAAAAATTAGGTGTTAGTGAAAATGAGTTTGCCCTTAAAATAGTAGAAAAGGCGAATGAAAAGTCCTGTCATGTCGGCGAGTTTTTAACGCTTAGCAAAGATAGAAGTACCCGTGGCAAGGTTTTTCTTACACTTGAGGTAATTTTGCCGCTTATAGCCTCTGTTTTACTCGGTATATACCTAAAAAGTATTGTATTTCCTCTTTTAGCATATTTCCCTCTTTGGGAAATTATAAAATGTTTTACAGATTATTTTTCACAGCTTAAAACTCCTGTATCATATCTACCAAGAATGGAGGAAAACTCTGCTGTTTCACCTGAGAACAAAACAATGATTGTAGTCTCAATGCTTTTGCCCTCAGCTCATAAGGCTACATCTATACGCAAAAGCCTTGAGCAGCTTAAAAAAACAAATGGTACTGAAAACGTTAGCATCTGCGCACTTTGTGACCTTAGAAGTTCTGATATGCCAACAAGACCTGAGGACGAGGCAGATATTTCAGCCTCAGTAAGAGTAATTGAAGCGCTAAACAAAAAATATGACGGCGGTTTTATATTAGCCGTAAGGAAAAGAAGGTTTTCCTCAACGCAAAATGAGTACACAGGAAACGAGCGTAAAAGGGGAGCTATTGAAGAAATTATAAAAGCTGTAAAGGGTGTTAGCACAGATTTTATTTGCCTAAAAGGTGATATAGCAGATATAAAATCATTTAAGTATATTTGCGCTCTTGACTCTGATACTCGTCTACCTATGGATGCCGTTTCCCAGCTTACAGAAATAGCCTCACATCCGCTTAACAAAGCAGTAGTTAATGAGAAAACAAAAACAGTAGAAAGCGGTTATGGCATATTTGCGCCGTATATAGGCACCTCTCTGCTTTATTCAGAGCCTACCTTGTTTTCTAAAACAGTGGGCGGAGTATCTGGAATGAGCGTTTATGATTTGAGCGCCGCCGAAAGATACCAAGACTTGTTTTCAAGAGGCACATTTTGCGGAAAAGGGTTAATTGATATTGATGCCGCCTTTATTCTGCTGGACGGAGCGTTTAAAAAACAACATGTTTTAAGCCATGATATTCTTGAGGGTGAGCTTTTAAGAGCGGCATATGTATCAGACGTTGAATTTACAGATGCCGCCGTATCAAACCCGAAAGCGTATTTTGACAGACAGCACCGCTGGATAAGAGGTGACTGGCAAAATATTGTGTATCTTAAAAGCAATGTAAAAGGTGAAAAAGAGGGCAGATACATCAATTATGATTTTTTATCAAAATTCAAGTTGTTTGATAATTTAAGGCGCAGTATTACGCCTGTATTCTCTGCACTTCTTCTCATTCTCTCACCGCTTTTTAGTGCAAACACAGCATGGTTTATGGTTATGGTATCTGTTTTATCTATTGTTATGAGAGGCTTTTTCGGAGCTTTGAAAGCAGTTTTCAAAAATGGGGCACCAATGTTTTCAAGACGCTTCTATTCAGACACTTTTCCCGTTGCAAAGGCTGATTTAGCCTTATCTTCATTATGGTTTATGCTTTTAATGCAAAATGCCTACACCTGTTTTACAGCTATTGTAACAGCTTTAACAAGGCTTATGAGCAAAAAAAATCTGCTACAGTGGACAGTGGCATCAGAAAGTGAAAAGTCTTCAAAAAAGGCATCGTACCTAAAAATGTTTTTACCATCTATAATTGTAGGTGCCATAATGGCCTTTACAGGCAACATTCTTGTTATGGCGTTTGGTGTTTTTTATATTATTTCACCATTTATTTCAAAAAGATTAGGTAAAGAAAAGTCATTTGAAAAAGAAACAATAAGCTCACATTCAAGAGAAATGCTCATATCACACGCAGCGGCAATGTGGAAGTATTTTAGCATGCTTTGCGGTCCAAGTGACAACTACCTGCCTCCAGATAATCTTCAAGAAGCCCCCGTTTTCAGAACAGCACACAGAACCTCTCCAACAAATATTGGGCTTATGCTCGTCTCCTGTCTTGCCGCAAGAGACTTAGGGTTTATTGATACGGCAGAGCTTGCAAAAAGGCTTGATAACACACTTACAACAGTTGAAAAACTTGATAAATATAAAGGAAATCTACTAAATTGGTATGACACACAAACATTAAAACCACTTTATCCACGTTATGCCTCCACGGTTGACAGCGGCAACTTTATTTGTAGTCTCGTAGCACTAAGGCAAGGGCTGCTTGAATATCTGCCGCAATGCCAAGAACTAAAACCTTTAATCAAAAGAATTACAGCAATTATAGACAATACAGACATTGCAACCTTTTTTAATGAGAAAAGAAAGCTCTTTACAATAGGAGTAGATATAGAAACAGGGGAGATAAGCCAAAGTTATTACGACTTATTTATGAGTGAGGCTCGTATGACGGCTTATTATGCAATAAGCGCACGGCACGTTACAAAAAAACTTTGGGGCAGCTTATCAAGAATGCTCTCGTCAGACGGCAATTATACAGGGCCGCTATCGTGGACAGGAACAATGTTTGAGTATTTTATGCCGTATTTGTTTATCCCGTCTTATAGAGGCACACTCAGCTATGAGGCGCTAAGATTTTGCTCGCGCTGCCAGCGCCGTGCAGTAAAAAAGCGTGATATACCGTTTGGTATGTCTGAAAGCTGTTTTTACGCATTTGACAACAAGCTTGACTATCAGTACAAAGCGCATGGCACCCAAAAACTTGCCTTAAAAAAGGGAATGTCAGCAGATACGGTAATTTCACCATATTCAACGTTTCTTTTATTACCTTTCCAACCTGAAACGGCAATAAAAAACCTAAAAAAGCTTGAAAAGTATGATACGGTAGGCAGATTCGGATTTTTTGAGGCACTTGATTTTACGCCTGATAGAACAGACGGGCAAGATTGCTGTGTGGTAAAAAGCTTTATGGCACACCATATAGGAATGAGTCTTTTAAGCATTCTTAATCTGTTAAAAGACAATATCTTGCAAAAACGTTTTATGCAAGACGAGGAAATGTCCGCAGGCGAGTTTTTGCTGCACGAGAAAATCCAGCCCGGTGCAGCAGTGTTTAGAGATGTTTATAAAAAAGAGATACCGCAAAGAAGTCTTAGAGTTACAAACGGTGTTTATAATGCGGATAACATTACCCCTCTTACACCCGCTGTAAGAGCATATTCAAACTCTCAGTGGTCGCTTTTCATTTCTGATTGCGGCTCTGGATTTTCAATGTATAACGGGCTTTGTGTAAATAAAAGAAGTGATGATTTGTTAAGGCGCCCTGACGGTGTAATAGCAAACTTTTCAACAGGCAAAACTAACATTCCTTTTATACGCTGTGCCGATTATCAATCAAAAGCAGATTTTTCAGCAGAGTTTTCAGGTAATAATATAAAATTCACATCAAAACAAGGCTTTATCGAATGCAGTCAAAATGTATCTGTATTTTCAAGAACGAGCGGAGAGCAAAGAACATTTACAGTAAAAAACAACTCAAGAAATACTATAAATGGCACGCTCAGAATATTTTTCGAGCCATCATTATCACGTGCTGCCGACGAGTTAGCGCACCCCGCATTTTCAAAAATATTTATTGAAAGCTATTATGACAAAGAGAACCAAATAGCTGTTTTTTGCCGCAGAAATAGAGCGACTGGTGAAAGTGTGTGGCTTTCAGCAGGCTTTGCTATGCCAACTGAATATAGAGCATTTTTTAACCGTGAAAAGGTGCTTGATAGGCCACATGGAATATTTTCGCTTGCAAAAGCAGAAAAAACAATGCCAAAAGACGAGGGAAAAAGTGTTGATAAATGCTGCTATTTTGAAATACCTGTTAAAGCAGATGCAAAACAGCAGTTTTCTGTAACAATGTTTATAATAGGCGGCTCTAACAAAACAGAGGTTACAGAGCTTGCACTTAAAACACGCAGGCTAAGGGCAGATAGAGGCGATAAGTTTGCGCCGTGCCTGTTTAGTCAAAGCAGTCTTAGCGGAATTATTTCAAACTCTGTACTGCCGTATATCTTTTATGGCAAAGATAACTCACGTGAGCGTTTAAATGCTGTTATGAAAAGCAGTTATCAAATAGATGATCTGTGGAAAACGGGAATATCAGGTGACAACCAAATTATATATGCAAATGTAACTAAAGATGATAATATTACAAAGCTTGCGCCTTACATTCACCTGTGTAAAAAATTACGAAAATACTCAATTACAGTAGATGTTGCAATAGCGTATGACGAGGGCGGGGAATATGGCTCTCCTATGCAGGAAAAATTAAGAATGCTTTTAATTGAATGTAAAGCACTAAATGAAGCTGGCGGACTTTTGCATTTGCTTGACCTTGCCACTTTGCCAGAAGAAACAGATGAAATGCTAAGAGCCGCTGCTTGCTATGTTGTTTCACTATCGGCGCAGCAATTAAAATTACCGCCAAGAATGTATAAACCCGCAAATGTTTACCCTGTAAAACCAATTAGTAATGAAGACAATGATTTTGATGAAAAAGGAAATTATAAGATTAACCAAACCCCCGAGCTTCCCTGGTGCCACACACTTTGCAATATGTCTTTTGGGACACTCGTATCAGATAAATCTTTGGGCTACACTTATGCAATAAACTCATCTGAAAACCCATTAACCCCATGGTTTAATGATACAAGAACAGATAACAGGGGAGAAATACTTTTTGCAAAATATAACGGTAAGATATATGACCTTGCTGAAAATGCCTCTGTAACATTTGGGGAAAATTTTGCCTCCTATGAAGGCATTATTGAAGAGTTGTCATATGTTATGAAAGTAAAAGTACGGGAAAAGGGAATGCGAAAAACAATAACGGTAAACATTAAAAACAGCTCGGAATTAGAAAAAGATATTACTCTTTTATATTACTGTGAACCAGTTATTCCTTACACGGGAAACAACAAACCAGTAATAAAGGATGATTGCCTTATCGTTTCAAACAGCCTAATAAATAAGTATTCTGGCTTTATAGCACTTTCTATTAAGGATAAAGCTGATATTTACACAACGAATAAAGCAGATGTATTATCAGGCAATTATACAAACTCTCTTTCAATATCAGAGGGTGTCTGTGCCGCTGTTGGAAAAAAGATGAGCATAAAGCCTAATAAGGAAAGTGAAACTGTATTTGTTTTTGCGTTTGGAAAGACGGCGGACAGTGCAGTTAAAATTAGTAGTCAAATTCAAGATAAAAGGGCTACCGAGAATAATAAAATAGTAATAAATACCCCCGATAACAACTTGAACGTATTTTTCAACTCGCTATTAAAACATCAGATAATAGCATCACGAGTCTATTCCAGAACAGGCTTTTACCAGTCTGGCGGTGCATTTGGGTACAGGGACCAGCTTCAAGATGTGTGCGCACTTATTCTTACAGACCCTCTTTTTTGCAAAAGGCAGATTATACGCTGCTGTGCAGTGCAGTTTCCTGAGGGCGATGTACTCCATTGGTGGCACCCACTTGGAAAAGAGGGGTTTAGGGG
>DASRNG010000023.1:0-2358 GCA_035647555.1 Oscillospiraceae bacterium
CAGCTATTTATCTAACAGATGTTCTGTTTGTAAAATTTCCGAAGTTTTTTAATGTAATTGGTAATCATTTAATAGAATTATCATAAACATAACATGTAATGGAGAAGCCTGGAATAACCATGTTTCTTGAAATTGTTCCTAATTCAATCGCATTTTTCTTATTAAATTTAATGTGCAATTTCATTTCTTACTTTTAAATCACACCCCTAAGGAATTGACCGCTCTAAAACCGTCCGAAAACTGTATGCTATTGCAAATTGATGTCATTGATGATTGTAAATGAAAGTAATTCAATGTTTTTTTGTAGATTTGTTACACTAACACGAGAAAGATATGCAGCACTACAAAAATATACTATTGTTCGTTCTTAGTTTATTCTTATTGGTTGCTTGCAATCCGCAACCCAAAGCACCAGTATTGTTACAGCAGGCGCAATTGTTGATGGAGGACAATCCCGATAGTGCACTCTTGCTTATCGATTCCATTTTTTATCCCGAAAAAAGCTTAAACAAGCAAGACTATATGTATTATCAGGTAGCTAAAGTACAAGCCAAATACAAAACGTATCGCCCTGTGAAGGATGATACGTTGATATTCGAAGCGAGACGCTTTTTTGCAAAGCATAACAAAGGTTTAGAGAAAACTACCTTAGCACACTTTTATAGTGGAGCTGTATATCGTGAACAGAATGATAACAAAAAAGCCATGCAAGCATACAAAGATGCTGCTACAACTGCAAAAAAAACCAATGATCCTGATTTAAAAGGCATGGTGCAATATAATATAGGGGATTTGCTTTTGCAGGATAATTTATACACAGTAGCACAGGATGCTTACAAAAATGCAGAACAATTCTATGGGCAATCTTCAAAAAATGTAGAAGAAAAACAAATAAAATGTTTAAGTGCCGTAGGGCGTATGTTTTTAATGCTTAACAAGCCTGATAGCACCTTTTTATATCTTCACAAAGGATTAAAATTGGCAGAGGAAACTGAAAATATTGAATTGCAAAGCCACCTGATGCAAAATTTAAGCATTGCTTACAAAGAGGGAAAGGAGTATAACAAGGCTGAAGATTTATTGAGACAATCATTTAGGTTGAATAACGATAGTGCAGAAGAGGTTCGTTATTACCTTAACTTTGCAGACTTATATTCGTCGATGGGAGAGTATGATTCTGTAACAGTTTATAAAAATAAACTGCTACACAGTATTGATAAGCTTGACGATATCTATTTCAAAGCAAGTGCTTATAACTTCCTGGCTGATTGGGAAAGGGGAAATCAAAACTATGTAGAGGCAATTAGTTATCAAGACAAGAGAATGCGTCTGCTTCTAGATATTATGGAAAAAGAAAGACTGCAATCTGTTTATGAAGTACAGAAAAAGTATGACTATGCAAAATTTCAAAATCTCCACAATCAGACACTGCTAACAAGGCAAAAAATAATCATCGTTTTATTGATTTTCTTACTTTTATTCAGTTTTGTCGTGGTATTCCTTTTTAGGAAAACAGTCCATCAAAAGAACAAATTATTGCAGATGGAGCAGGCTTGGCAAGTTTTAAACGAAACTGCTAAAGACATTCAAGAGCAAAAAACAAACACATTTGAGAGTACTAATACACAACGAGAGGCTTTACTATGGAAATTCGATGTGCTAAAAAAATCATCTGTCTTGGAAAGTACGATGAAATCATCTCCAAAACTTATAGGAGAAAAAGCTATGCAAAAGTTTAATGAAATAGTGTATGGAGCAGATAGCGACTCACCATGGGAGCTAATATTTCAAACTTTTGATGAACTTAATCCGGGCTTATCTGCTGCTATTAAAAAAGATTGCCCCAAGTTTTCAGAAACCGAGTTCAAAATATGTCTCTTATCTTATGCTCAATTGAAAGCCAAAGAAATTGCTTTAATGCTTAATATAAGTGTCCATACTGTAAATATGGCTCGCAGCAATATCCGAAAGAAAATGAACCTCCACACAAAAGGAGTCGATTTTTGTGAGGTGCTAAAAGAAAGATATACTTAAAATAGCTACTTTATCCACTCTTTCACCAAACCTCAAGTCTCTAAAAAGTTATAGGTGACTTATAGCTCATATTTGCAACATGCTTATAAACAGGTGTCTATAGAATGATGAATGTTAAAGTAGTTATACCTTACCTATACCCTATTGTTTCTACCAACAATATATATTAGGTTTACATTATAAATAAAAAAATGTAAAGACATGAAAAAGCAAACTCTTGTAATCAAGAAAAGAGTTCAGGTGAACGCGAATGAGCTATGACTGGATATCAAGCACATCGTGTAGATTAATAGTATTAGTGGGTGAAATTATTCCACCCGCTAA
>DASRNG010000024.1:0-2199 GCA_035647555.1 Oscillospiraceae bacterium
CAAAAAGCAGTTGTTGCAGTGCAATCCTATGGCGGTAATACCGAGGGGCTAGATATCCCTTTCAATTTGCATTGGTTCGGTGAGAAAACGCATGGAGCATTTGACCCAGCAGCAAAAACATTTACGGCAGACATATAAAAATATGCCCCGTTAATAGCGGGGCGATAAATTTTAAGGAGTGAGATATATGGCTATCAATATTAACATAGATAAGGGCGTAACCCGTATCCCTATCACACGAGACGGTGAAAGCGTTGGTGCTATCTCTTTTAATGCTAACAGCATAGAGTTTGCAGAGGGTTTTTATACTTTGTTGCAAAGCTTTGATGGGCGAATGGCTGAATTTGAAAAGAAAGCAGTAAAGCTTGATGGCGTGACAAAGGTTGACGAGCTAGGTTTCCCCATCAACACAAAAGAAAAGTTACAATTAATTAAAGAAACTTGCGAATATATGCGTGAAGAAATTGATAAGCTTTTTGGGGGAGGCACTTGCGATATAGTGTTCGGCGATTCAAATACATTGGATATGTTCAGTCAATTCTTTGAGGGCGTAATTCCCTATTTTGAAAAAAGTCGTAGTTTGAAAATAGCGAAGTACACAAAAGGTAAACCCGCCAAAGCAACAGGGTTGAAATAGATGAATGCGTTGTTTGATAAACTGCCAACCGTTGCAGAGATAGATGGTATAGAATACGAACTTAACACTGATTTTAGAGTATGTTTGAAGATAATGATTGCATTAGAGGATATAGAATTAACACCCCTTGAAAAACAACTTGTAGCACTGGAGTTGCTTTATAAAAATACTCCACATAATGTGAAGCGAGCGTCAGAATTAGCAATGTTATTTTTAAATTATGGCGAAGAAATTACAGAAGAAAACGCTAGCGATTCAGAAAAAGTTTATAGCTTTGAAAAGGATTCTAAGTATATATTAACCGCATTTCAGCAAACATACAGCATAGATTTAGATAAAATTGAGTATATGCACTGGTGGAAGTTCAGCTATATGTTTTTGGATTTAAAAGAGGACTGTTTTTTCACTAAACTAATTGATTTGCGTAACCGTAAAAATAAAGGCAAACTGTCAAAAGAAGAAAAAGAATATTGCTATAAAATAAAAAGCATTATAGATTTGCCAAAGGTTAAAACAGTTGAAGAAATACAGGCTGAAAATGAATTTATGAGGTTGTTAGGCGAAGATTGACAAAAAACTTTTCTTATTGTATAATAATAGAAATTAATTAAGGAGGGGTTTTATGTACGATATTTTTAACAAACTAAAGGTATTGTCCTATGTATTTTTAGTGTTAGGACTGATTGGGTGCTTGGTGATGTTTTTTAACCTGTCAACAGTTGAGGTTGTAGACGTGAGAGAAGTAGCACACTACACAGTGTCGGAGCCTGAAACAGTTTTCAGCCCGATTGGTTTTTTTGGCTCACTCGGAGCGACTCTCAGCGTTATAATTTCATTCTTTGCATTGCGGGCTGTTGCAAAAATAGGCGAAATAGTCGAAACAATCCACTATAATGTGAAAACGTTGGAAAAATAAATTATATCAATTTAATAACCACAAAGCGCTTACAATAATGTAGGCGCTTTTCTTATGCCCAAAATAGAAATGAGGTGAAATAATGGCAGATGGCAGTATTATAATTAGCACGAAAATAGACCAAAGCGGGTTTAAACAAGGAACAAAACAGCTTGAGAATGGGCTTTCAAGCATTAAAAATTCACTTAAAAACCTTGCTGTAGCGGCGGGAATAGCCTTTGGAACTGCTGCTATGGTTAACTTTGGCAAGGCGTCAGTTAAATCGGCAACGAACTTAACAAACGCTATGACAGGGCTAAAGAGTATTGTGGACGGGCAAGGAAAGAGTTTTGCAGAGGCTCAAGGGTTTATTAATAGTTATACAAAAGATGGGCTGATACCAGCAACGGACGCTATAACAGCATATAAAAACCTTGCAGCTCGTGGTTATGATACCAAACAAATTGAGCGGTCCATGCTTGCGTTAAAAGATAGTTCAGCTTTCGGTAGACAATCTAGCCTATCTATGGGTGAGGCTGTAAAAACGGCTACAGAGGGTCTGAAAAATGAAAACAGCATACTTGTTGATAACGCTGGTGTAACAAAAAATGTATCAATGATGTGGAAAGACTATGCAAAAAGTATAGGTGTCGGAGTTGATAGCCTT
>DASRNG010000025.1:0-4483 GCA_035647555.1 Oscillospiraceae bacterium
GTAGATTATATGGAGCTTCAAAAAGGCAAACGTAATGACGGTGTGTTTTTTAGCGGCATGAACTTTGTAGCAAAGCTCACGGCGGCTATTACGGCTATTATAGTAAACTTAATGTTCCACTTAGTGGACTATACAGAAACAATTGATAAGCTATCGGGCGCAATAAGTGCCGCGGCAGCACAAGGGCAAACATATTCGCTTAATTTTGCGGCACAATATCCGGATATTACTTCTGCGATGTTCATACTAATAACACTTATTCCGGCGGCAGGGTGCATTCTTCAGGCTTTACCCATTCATGGCTATAAATTGACTGAGGATGTTCATGAAAAGATACTTGAAAAGCTTGAGGAAAAGCGTGCAAAGTATGTAGAGATGGCTGAAAAATAAAAACGGGCATAAAAATGCTATAAAGCGGCACGCAATACCTTTGGGATTTGTGTTTGCAAATTAAACGTCTATTTTATAATCAAAAAAATGTGCTGTTCTACAGCAAGGCTCGCCTTTAGAAAAAGTATGAATGTTTTCCTTTTGGGGTATAATAAGATGTGAAAACAAACATGATTTTTGTAAAAGGGGTAGTCATTTTGAAAAGAAAAGCAGCGGCAAAGCTTAAAGATATTTTCGTTATTACGATAGGGAGTATTATATTAGCTGCGGGGATATCACTTTTTCTTGAGCCAAATGACCTTGCTGCAGGCGGTGTTTCGGGGCTTTCTATTATACTGCACGAATTTTTCCCAGTGCTGCCCATTGGCACTTTAGTAATGATGCTTAATCTCCCTATTTTTGCTTTGGGCATATATAAGTTTGGGTTTCGGTTTCTGCTTGCCTCTATTTATGCGGTGCTATGCTCCTCTTTGGCTATGAACCTTTTGTCCGATTATATTGGCGCTTTAACAGACGATATACTACTAGCGTGTGCCGCTGGCTCTGTACTTTTGGCTTTTGGAATAGGGCTTGTGTTTAGAACGGGCGCTACAACGGGCGGAACAGATATTATAGTCAAGCTTTTAAGGAAAAGATTAAGTCATATTGATACGGGAGCTACCTTTCTTATTGTTGACAGTATTATAGTTGCTGTTTCAGGCATTGTTTTTAAAAGCCTTAACCTTGCTTTGTATGCGCAAATATCTGTATTTATCCAAATGATTGTTATAAACTACACGCTTTACGGCTCTGATGAGGCAAGGCTAATTTATGTTATTAGCGAAAAGAAAGACGAGATAGCAGAAAAACTTTTAACAGAGCTTGATATAGGCGCTACTTTTATAAAGGGCAAAGGTGCCTATACAGGTGATGAAAAGCAGGTGTTGATGTGTGTGCTAAAAATGCGCTACCTGCCAAAAGCGAAAGAGATTGTATCTTTTGAAGATAAGAATGCATTTATGGTTGTAACGAGCGCTACCTCAGTATTTGGGGAAGGATTTAAATCGCACAGTGACAGTGAATTATAAAAACAAGGAGTAAATATGTTACATAACGGGCGTCCGAAAGACGTGGACGGCATAGGAGAAATTGAAAGCGAAGTTTATGATTTTCTTGACTTTTTGAACATAGAGTATGAAACGGCAGTGCATGAAAGTGCCTTGAATATGGAGATATGTAAAGAAATAGAAAAAACGCTAAAAGCGCCAATTTGCAAAAACTTATTTTTATGCAACAGGCAAAAAACTGCGTTCTATCTATTATTAATGCCGGGGGACAAGCCTTTTAAAACAAAAGAGCTTTCTGCCCAAATACAAAGTGCAAGGCTTTCGTTTGCAAATGAAAAGGACATGGAAAGGCTACTTAAAACGTCTGCTGGCTCTGCAAGCGTTTTAGGGCTTATGTATGATAAAGAGAATGCTGTAAAACTTCTTGTGGATGAAGATTTATTTGATAATGAATATATCGGCTGCCACCCGTGTATAAACACTAAAACAGTAAAGCTTAAAACAAAAGATATGTTTACTAAGGTAATAGGCGGGTTAAATCATAACTATACAAAAGTAAGATTAAAGGGATTAGATTAAAAAATAAAAAAGATTTAAAAAGTGTTTACTTTATAGAAATCATATGGTAATATATAGTTGCTATATTTATAAAAATGGAGGTGTAATAAATGGACGGTATCTTAGACCTTTTAGCAGGACTTTTCGGCGACTTTGATTTTGAGGAGATTATTGCATCGATTATGGACTATCTTATGTCAATACTTCCTTTCTAATTGTTAAGTGGAAAATGGCGGTGCCTTTTGGCGCCGCCATTTTTATGATAAAAAGCTTGAAGCTACAAATTTACAAGGCATATTTTACATTAACCATACATTCCGTTTGTAGCCATATAGTCATATATTTTTTTACCGTGTTCCTGTTCTTCCTTTTGTATGTGATTTAGCACATCTCTAACATTTGCATCTGTAAATTCAAAAATGCAGGTGTTATAAAGTGAAGACGTGTGTTTTTCTGCCGACAAAACATCAGTGCAAAGATAACTATCGTTTAATTTATCCTCATTTTCTCCTACTCCATATGTCGCTGTGAATGATGTTTGCTGCTGTGACGATGAGGACGAGGCATTTGACTGCATATTAGGAACTGTTCCGCTTTCAATTTGGTTGAGCGTATCAAGATGCTCTTTTTCCACCTGCTCAATATCTGAGAAAAGTGTTTTAAGCTGTGGGTCTACAGCACAGGCAGCGTGCTTGTTGTACTTTTCAATGCAAAGTTTTTCTGCCGCTTGCATATCCTTTATTAAAAGTGTTTCTTTCTGTGTTAATTGCATATATTTATCACCTCACAACTATTATGTTCGCCTAATTTTTTTTTATACAAATATTTCAAGAAAAGTATATTTCTATAATAAGCTGCCGATAATATAAAAGGTGATAAAAATGGATAAAGAAAAATCTTTAATAGGCGGAGAGATTCCTTTAGGGCTAGGTATGGCACTTGCGCAAAATGCAGATGCCATGAAGTATTTTGGACAACTACCAAAGCAAAAGCAAAAAAGAGTAATAGAGAAAACAAAAGAAATACAATCTAAAAAAGAAATGAGAAGCTTTGTAAACGAAATACACAAAATGGATTTTAGCTAAAAGGCTGCCTGTAGCTCTTTATTTGATATGGTGCTTTTTATGGGTTTTTACATTTTCCCTTATAGTACCTCATAAACCCTTTACCTTAGCCATCTTTAAGGCATTAAAAATCGAAAAACCGCAGAGCCCTATCTAACACTAACATTAAAAAGAACCAAAAAAGGAATAAGTGTTAGAAGAGTGTTAGAAAAGACCCTCTTAAAATAAAGTAAAAAGGACACACGCACCATTACAGATTTGTAGCACATTACCATTACGAAAACAGCCTTAGTTAAATCTGAGGCTGTTTTATTTAATAAGATAAATTTCAATGGCATAACCACTATGTTGCAAAGTTCCTCAATATTTGATGAGCTGTTTATAAAATGTCAAAAGTTTACCGACAGGAGGAAATACCATTCCTGTTTTGATAGTTATTATCGAGACGAGATGCGTTCCAATGGTAAACATGGTGGGAGAGTATGTAAAAGAAGCGTTTTCCCGATATTCGAAGCTGTCACAGGATTAAAATAAAGCACTCTGCTAAGTTTAGAGTGTTGACACCTCTTTTATGTAGGGTTATTATTCTATATATAACTAAACGAGAGTTACTTCAATAAATCCTTTTTGTATCCTTGCAAAGATTTATACCCGCAGTAGACTATCGCAGTATTGACGTTTTTATAAACATGTAATACAATATAAATGAAGGGGTGAAGCAATTGAAAAAAGAAAAGGTATTTGAAACGGAAACTGCAGCTGAGATTAAAGAAACCTTCGAAAAACTTGCAAAAGAAGAAAATAAGACACCCACAGAACTCATGAGCGAAGCAATTGTAGACTCAATGATTAGAGAAGATGACGACCTGATGATAACACAGGAAACAACGGGAGAAGATGGCGAAAAGTCAATATTTGTAGGAACAGAAAAACCAATGAGGTTTACAATGAAGTTCATGAATAACCTAACCGAAAACGAAATAGAAGAAGTTCTTGAAACACTTAAAAAAGGTGGCATTTACAAAACAGATAAAAACTTTGAAACAGAATACAGGGTGGCAACAAAGGAGGATTTGGCAGCAAACAAAAAGAATGCCAAGGAAGAGGCTGACGAGCTTATAAAAGAGCTTGAAATAAGCTAAAAGTATAAAGACGGAAAAAACTCAAAATAGAATAATAGAACAAAAGGCATACGGCTTACGCTGTGTGCCTTTATCTTTTTGTGATTATAGTCCCCTTACGGGGGCTTTGTATTTTTAATTCGCAAAAATGCAATTTGAATATGTACGCAAAAACTATTTCCGTCCCCTTACGGGGGCTTTGTATTTTTAATGAAATTGACAAAACTATAGCAGAATACACCGCTAGTTTCCGTCCCCTTACGGGGGCTTTGTATTTTTAATAACTTACTGCCTGCAATAGCTG
>DASRNG010000026.1:0-10942 GCA_035647555.1 Oscillospiraceae bacterium
TAGGTTTAATTATCTTAAAAAGCATTGTGAAGTAGTCTATCTTGATAGAACTGAGGGTGTTTCAACAACACAGATAAAAGAGTCTTTGAGCTTAAAACAGCCCATAGGCGGCATAACACAGTTACCTGAAGGAAATGATTAATTTTGCGCAGGAGGAAAAGGTTTGGGTATTTTAAGTTTAGTTTTAAGTGAACATTCTGCAAATATTGAGCAAACAATTAAAATGGCAAAGTCAGACATACTCAAAACCTATCGTGGGGCTGCACTTGGCTGGGCATGGGCTATTATAAAACCAGTTGTTACGATATTTGTTTATTGGTTTGCGATTTCAATTGGAATGAGACGAGGCGGAGATGTAAACGGATATCCATATTTTTTATGGCTAATTTCGGGCTTAGTACCATGGTTTTATATGAACGAGATGCTCACCCAAGGGACAGAAAGCATGAGAAAGTATAGCTTTCTTATTACAAAAATGAACTTTCCTGTTTCTACTATTCCAACATTTGTAAGTATTTCTAAGCTTATTATAAATTTAATATTATTAACAGTAGTAATTATTATATTTTGTTTGCTTGGATACTTCCCTAATGTATATTATTTTCAGCTGTTAATATATTTGATTTTCTCTTTTCTGTTTTTCACATTTTGGGCGCTTTTTGCGGCACCTATTTCATGTATAAGTAAAGACTTTTCAAATCTTGTAAAATCTTTTGTGTTTGCTATATTTTGGTTTTCTGGTGTTGTTTGGAATCCAGATACTGTGAAGATTAAGCCTTTGCGTGTACTGCTGAAAATTAATCCCATTACTTTTCTTGTAACAGGGTTTAGAGATGCTTTGATAAATAAAAAATGGTTTTTTGATAAACCCAAAGAACTTTTTGCTTTTTTGGTTATACTTGCTGTTATGGGCTTATTTGCTCTTTGGAGTTATAAAAGACTTCGTAAAGAAATACCAGATGTTCTTTAAGGGAAAGGGAAAGAGATGGCTGAAACTGTAGTAGAATTTAAGAATGTTACAAAGATATATAAACTATACAGTGGTGCACGGCGTAAACTGCTTGGTATATTTTTTAAAAGTGTAAAATACAAAGAGAAAAAAGCAGTAGATAATGTAAGCTTTATAGTAAAAAGGGGAGAGTCCGTTGCACTGCTTGGTAGAAACGGTGCAGGGAAATCTACTATTCTTAAAATGATAACTTCCGTTTGCTTCCCTAATGAAGGGGAAATAATAGTAAACGGCAGAGTAAGTGCGCTTTTAGAGCTTACAGCAGGATTTGACATAGAGTTTACAGGCAGAGAAAACATCTACCTAAAAGGTGCTACAATTGGGCTTCAGAAAAGGGAGATTCAAGAGCTAGAGCAGCGAATTATTGATTTTGCTGATATAGGTGATTATATAGACCAGCCTGTACGCTCTTATTCAAGCGGAATGAAGGCCCGACTTGGATTTGCTATTAATGCAAATGTTAGACCAGAAATACTAATTGTTGACGAGGCACTTAGCGTAGGAGATGCCGCTTTTAAGGATAAATGCCTTAATAAAGTTAATGAATTAATAGAAAAAGACGATGTAACACTTCTACTTGTTACACATCAAGTTGGAGTTGCAACTCAGTTTTGTAAAAGAGGAATGATTATAGAAAAAGGTAAAAAGATTTTTGATGGTGAAATAGAACAAGCAGCAAAAAAATATAGGAATCTAATCAAGGCACGCTAAATAGCGTTTTGTGGGAGGGCAGTTTGTTTGAGGATAAAGACGTTAATTGAGAAAAGTGGTAAAATAAAGAATAATCTTAGTTGGAAGTACATTCGTTACTTGCAAAGCCTTCCAATTGATAAACATGCAATTCTTCTTGAGGGAGGACAAGGGCAAAATCTAAATGGGAATATGTTTGTTCTGCTTCGAGAATTAGCACAGGAAAACAAATGGAAAGATTATTCACTTTATTGGGTTGTAACGGAAGAAAATTTTGATAGCGCTAAGAAAAGACTTTCATTTTACAATATTGAACAAGTTAAAATAGTTTTAAGGTTATCTGATGAATACTTGCGTATTCTTGCTACTGCAGGTTTTCTTTTTACGGACAACTCTTTTCCGCCTTTCTTTTCAAAAAGAGATGGGCAAATCTTTATGAATACATGGCATGGCACCCCCCTTAAAACTTTAGGAAATGCAGAAAGAGTGGATAGGAATTCCATAGCAAATGTTCAAAAAACATACTTGATGTGCGATTATGCTCTTTTTCCAAATGATTTTACTCGTGATGTTTTTTACAATGACTACAATTTAAAGCACATATATAAGGGCAATCTCTTAATGTGTGATTACCCAAGGAATGCCGTATTTTTGAATAAACCTTTTGAAGAAGGATTAAGGGAAGAACTCGGGCTAAAAAACAAGAGATTACTTGCCTATATGCCCACATGGCGCGGTAGTGATAAAAGAACGAAAGATGCTCATACCACTTTTATTAAATCATTTCTTTCACAAATGGATAAGAAGCTAGATAATGACACTATCTTATTTGTTAACCTTCACTTTTTAATTAACGACGCTATTGATTATAGTGATTATAAAAATATAAAACAGTTTCCATCAGAGCATGAAACATATGATTTTCTTTCAATATGTGATGTTTTAATCACTGATTACTCAAGTGTGTTTTTTGATTTTGCACAAAACGGGAAAAAAGTTATATTATTTGCTTATGATAAAGAAGAGTATCTCGCAAGCAGAGGTATGTATTTATCCCTTGATAGCCTACCTTTTCCAATATGTCATACAGTTGAAGAACTATTTGATAGTCTAAAAGATGAAAAAGTTGAGGATAGGAAGGATTTTGTCGAAAAGTTTTGCAAGTATGCCAATAAAGATACTATTCCACTTCTTCTTGAAAGAGTTATTTATAACAAAATTAATAGTATAAATGTAAAGAAAAATGAAAATATTTCTGAGAAGACAGTTCTTGTTTATTGCGGAGCTCTTAATAGCAATTTGTTTCATGCCTTTGAAAAGTACTTCTCCCTTGCAAGTGAAGATAAGACATACATTTTAGCATTTAAGGGCAAGGTCAACGAGCAAGCAAGAGAGTTCTTTGATTCGTTGCCACCAAATGTGATTACACTCAGGTTATTATCGTCTTTTCAATTTTCTGTTAAAGAGTTTTTATATATAGGTCTTTCAAAAATAATTTCTTTTCCTATAAATAAACGATTTAATGATTTTTATGAGAGAGAACGAAAGCGATTATTCTTTTCTATAACGCCAGATAAAATAGTTGTGCTTGATGGCAGTAGCGCATATATGGCGGGAGTTTTAACGAAGTTTAACTGTCCTTTAGAACTGCATTTGCATTATCACCCCGAATATTTAAGAAAAAGGGCTATTTTAAGACGTGATAAGGCCGCCTCTATAATGAGTGAATACGGGGCTACAATAGTAGATAATACACAAGAGGAGAAAACACAATATTTTGAAAAAAACACAATGAATATTGCCCACCCATCTCATGGGCGCAGAAGTGTTTCATATAACTTTATGCCATTTTTGTTCAACACAAAAAAGGCATTAAACCTTTTATCAATTTGGAGCTTAAAATCCACAAAACCGTGTGCATATGATGACATATATATTGAGATTGAGGAAGGTTATAAAATAAAACCAAAGTTTATTTTACCTCATTCGAAAAAAAGGCTATCAAAACGCAAATTTAATATCATATATTTTTCAGTGCCAGGAAAAGATGTAAACACCATGGGTACAAATAATAGTGTTTACATTGCTTACTTTTGTGAAGAAGGTCTTTTGGTAAAAACAAGGATTATCTACAACAAATTGTATGGAAAAAGGTTTGTAGGTGCAAAAGGTGGTCTTTTTACTATAAAAGATATTGATACTGTTGTTTTTTTTAGACAGGACCTTAATAACAGACTTAAAATATATACAAGAAAGCAAAACACAACTGACCCGATTAAAGAAAGAGTGAAAATAGCCCTTGCGTTTTTCATATCATATATATATCCTAAAAATGATATTATACTTTTATTTGAAAAGAATAGCTCGAAATATGAAGAAAGTGCAAGTGTGCTTTATGAAAGATTGATTGATGAAGGCTATAGAAACGCTTATTTTATTATTAGCCGCACATCTGAAAGCCTTGGTGATATCACACAAGATTATAAAGATAACATTATATATAAAAACACATTTAAGCATTATCTTTACTTCTTTAAAAGCAAAACTTTTCTTGGGACAGAAGCTCTTGTACACGCTATTGACCTTAAAACGATAAGCACGTTTGCATTGTATAAAATCGGTAAAGGAAAGTACTCCTATGTGTTTTTACAGCATGGTGTTATGTATATGGTATCATTAAACTCTGAATCAAGAAAATTGTTTAGACGTAAAAGGCTTAAAGGCAAATATAAAGTAGTAGTTTCCTCTCAACTTGAGGCAAATCACTTTATTGAATTAGGTAAGCATTATCCCGAGGATTTATATATATGCGGGCTTCCAAAGTACGATAAAAACTACCTTGATGTAAATGCTGATAAAATTACAATTATGCTCACATGGAGACCGTGGGAGCTAAATAAAACACATAATGATTTTGGTGAGTCAAAATATTTTAAGTTTATAATGCGTATATATAGCGCAATTCCATCAGAGTTAAAGGATAAAGTTGATATACTTCCGCACCCCTTAATAGGAATGGAAATGGAAAGGTTTAATAGCGTATTGGGTAACTCTGTGAAACCGAATGTTAAGTATGACAAGCAGTTAAGACAAACAAAGCTGCTAATTACCGATTATTCATCAATTGCGTATGACGCTTTTTATAGAGGGTCAAATGTTATTTTTTGCTGGGAAGAAAAAGACGAAAGTCTTGAGGCATATGGAAAAAGCTCTATATTAATGCTTAATGATGAAAATGTGTTTGGCGATATTTGTTATAGTGTAGATGATATAAAAAAAGTGATAAAAGAAAATTATCATGGTGAGCAAAAACCTATCTATAAAGAAAACTATTCTAAAATAGTCGAGTTTCAAGACGGTAACAATACAAAAAGACTTATTGAGTTTATGAAAGATGATGGTCTCATATAAAATGCATTATAGACAAACACGGTTAACCTTAGTTGATTAACCGTGTTTGTTTTGTTTTGTGCAGAAATATTCCTAAGACTTAGTTTATTTGGTCGATTTCCACTTTTTATTGCTGATGTTTTCAAATATAATATTCTGGTCTATACAATGGAAGTCTTTATAACGCCATTCCCATACAGTGCCTTTTTCAGGTAGTGAAGTCCACAGATAACCATTATAAATTAAGTTGGGAACAAGGACAGTTTCTTTGCCTTCTTCGATTTGTTCAAATATATATTCAGTTCTCTTTTTATCGTCTTTTGCGATTTTTGTAAATATATTAATGTAGTATATAGAAAAACAAAAACAAAAAAGCAGAAATACTTTCAAAATATAAGAACAAACTACACGGTTGTTTTTCTTGCTAATAAGATAAACTACAAGTTCGGCAAAATAAAGAGAAAAGAAAACATAGGTAATAAAAAAACATCTTGCCCCAATAGGATGCACAAAAAGCAAAGGAAAGCAAAGAACTGGTATACTTAGTAGTTCAAAAATCATTCGGCGTTTCCTAACTTTGTCTGAAATACAAAGATAAGTTAGCAAAACAAGTGAAAGAAAAGCAGCTGTAGCATAGTACGCCTCGAATGTTGCTGTATTATCATCTAATATCTGCCACCCATTATATATAATAGTCAGAAGTGAGTATAGAGGATAGGTAATGCATATGGCTGCGCTAAGTTGAATTAAGGTTCTTTTAAGGAAACTGTGCTTTTTTTCTTCACTTATAAAGTTTATAACAAGAAAACTAATAAAAACCATTAAAAGAATGTTTAGTGTAATGTTGCCAAACATTCCATGTTTGCAAACAACATTAACAAAGGCTTCACGTGCATTTTCAATCATATCCGCTAATGATAAAGGGATTTCACGGTAGGAGTCACTATCTTGCGCAATATTTCTATAAGCACCGTTAGAGAACATTAGAATTGCACCCGAAAGAGAACCCGCCAAAAAGCCGACATGGACCGCATAGGTTTTCTTATATACTAAAAAAGAGTATCCAATTATGAATATACCAATTAAAACTTGATACAGCGTTAGGTGTTCAATAAAAAGTGCCCCTATAAACCCTAATGAAACAGCGTATAAAGTATAACGCTTTTTATAAAACAACCTTTCATGTTCTGCAACATTTCTTATCATATATAAATAAGAAAACAAGAAAATCACAGGAACAGCGTAATTGCTAAAACCTGAAGTCCAAACTACTGCCTGGCGAAAGATTAATCGAGGCGTTGCAAGAAGCGAAAAGAAGAATATGATAAAAGATTCCAAACGATTTTTGCCTACTATAAGGTACGAAAAAATAGAGATACCAAAAAGAGTAATTGACATAACAATTGTTTTAAGAATATTCGAGCGGGTGAGGGCTAGCACGAAGAAGTTACCAAGATATCTGCCATTATAGTTTTTAAAAAGATTATTTAATCTTTCTATACCAAGCGAGCCTCCCCAAGCCCAATCATCTCCACTATAAGGGAACAGATAGCAAAGGAAGACCAAAAAGACAAAAGCTAAAGCGAAAATTATTAAAGTGATGTTTAGTCTGTGCTTTTTTATATATAAATTCATATTAGCCTCCGAAAATTAAAACTTAAAGTATTTCTTCCTCATTTTTTCAGTTCTGCCATACATAAGGTCAAGTATAGCTTTTTCATCTTTATCGCCGCATGCATATGCCTTTAGCGCTCTGCCCTCTTCAAAACACAGCTCGTCATGAAGGGGAAAGTAGTTTTTCATAAGGAAACAGGCATATTTCACAAGGCGGAAGTCGCCTATTATCATGTCTTCTCCTACAGTGTCAATAGCGACGCTGTAGTGTTTTTTTATAGAGTCTATAAGCTCCGCTCTTTCATTTTCGTGTGCAAACACTATTGTAGATGCAACGAGCTTTGCGGCGTTATGAACAGAGCCATGGCTATCTGTAGAGCCTACTATAGGGTAGTTGCGCCCCAAAGCCCTGTCCTCGTAATACTTTGTCCATTGAAAACCGTTTTGCTCAAAATACACTTCGCCTCCTGCAACTTCAAATGCGTCAAAAGGTTGGTTTTGCATTAACAGCTCTGTAAGGCTTTCTGGTACGTGATAAGCGTCTGAAATCCAGTAGGGGTGGCAGAATATTCCGAGCCCGTCCGCTTCCCTTATATGGTTAAAAATCCATACGCATGAGGCATACTGAAACTTATCTGGAAAGTCTTCAGGTATGTCAAGTGTGGGAATTAAAGCGTCAACTTCTTTTATATAATCCTCATCACTAATAACAGGCAAATGGTCGCTATTTTCAGAGTTATACTTGCTGCCACGGGGGCACTCTTTTGTTTGAGAGCGTGATTCAAGAAGACCGTTAATACTATATTTTCCACCAAAGTTTACGGTATGCACATCATTATTAGGTAGGTGCACTTCCTCACCAGGGATTAGCACATAGTCTGTTTTAATGTCCTTAAAAGCTTCCATAGCCTCAATAGAGGGGTAGTATCTTTGATGGTCTGTAATAGCAAGAAAATCATAGCCATAGCGCCTGTAATTTGCAGCAACAACAGCAGGGGATTCACTGCCGTCAGAGCGGAATGTATGCATATGTAAATCGCCCTTATAAGGGTACCTGCCATATAAATCCTTTGCAACTGCATAAACTGAAAGCTGCAAAAGTTTCTTGCCGTTTTCCATTACTCTGATAAAATATTCCTGCTCACCAGCAAATTTATGAGTAATTGTAAAGCCGCCATTATCATCAGTAGCAAGTTCATATTCCGTTATATTATTTCTATTAGGATAACTCCAAGGTGCGCCTTCTGATAAAGGGCGAATATGTATTGTATATTCCTCTCCTTTTGAGAACTTAGCGTGCTGACCTAGCGGTACAATGTGGATTGTAACCTCGGTATTTTCTAAAAACACTTTTGGAAAGATTTCGTAATCTGTAAGCTCCTGCCTTAGATTCATAGTGATACTCCTTTTATTTATGATATTTACCGCCCGTATTTATTTTGTAAGAGCGGTATATCTGCTCAAGCAACATGACCCGTGCAAGTTGGTGCGGAAAGGTCATTTTTGATAGGGAAAGAAGAAAATCTGCCCGTTTTTTTACAGAGTCATCAAGACCGTAGGAACTGCCGATTATAAATGTGGCAGAGGACTTTCCTGTTAAGGAAACTGAAAAAAGGTTTTTAGAAAAAGTTTCAGAAGAAAGCTGCTGCCCCTCAATGCACAAAGCAAATGTATAGGCTAAGGGCGAAAGGGCGGAAAGAATGAGTTTAGACTCTTTTTTAAGCGCCGCCTCAACCTCTGCTAAAGAGGGAGAGGGGGGAAGCTTTACCGCAGGAAGCTCTTTTATAGTAAGCTTGCAATAAGGCGAAAGCCTTTTAGTATATTCTGAAACTGCACTTACAAGATAATTTTCTTTAAGTTTTCCAATACAAATAATATATATATGCCGCATATTAGCTAAGACCCAAATAAGGCGCAGGGTTTACAGGGGAGCCATTTACCCTAACCTCAAAATGCAGGTGCGCACCGAAAGAATAGCCAGTGTTTCCAACTCTTGCTATTGCCTGACCTGTTGACACCTTGTCCCCCGCTTTAACCATAAGCGAACCTGAAAGGCAGTGACCGTAAAGTGTTCTTACGCCGTCACTATGCTCAATTATTACATAATAGCCATATCCACCGTCGTTCCAGCCTGACGTTATAACCGTTCCGCTTTCAGCGGCTACAATAAGTGCGCCAGACGCACCACTTCCCGAAATATCAATACCAGAATGCCAGCCAAGATTTCGCCAGCCGTACCATGAATAAACGGTAAACAGACCTACAACAGGCCATATAAACCTGCCTTTCGTAACACCAATTGTATATTGCCCAACATGATTTTTAGGCTTTGCCTTAACGCCAACTTTTACAATTTTATTAACTGTTTCGTTAACTACCGTTCTTTTAAGCTCTGTAGAGCTAGTTAGCACACCGTCAACATAAGTCACAAGCTCTGTAACCTTTGTTTTACCGTCAACACCTTTTTGTGCAACTTGTTTATCACCGCTGTAAAGCGTGTCCGTCTCAAGCTCAACCGTCTTAAATTTTTCAGTTATTATTCGCTCATTAGTAAAGGTAAGTTTTGTGCTAAGCCTATTTATAGCAGGCGCTGTTACAATAACAGTGCCAGGTGTTGTAATGTCATTTGTGTTTGGGTTTAGCTGGCGCAATAAATCAAAGTCTCCGTTAAATAAACGAAGAATATCAGACTCCCTATCACCTTTTTTTACCGTATATGTTTTTGCACTTGTTTTTACAGCGCTTATAGTATTATAAAGCTCGTTAGCGCTTAAAAACTCTGCCTTGTCTATAGGATAAAGGCATTCACGAAACTCAATATCCTCCACAAAGCTAATAGTAGAGTTAACATTTGCGCCCTTTCTATCCGAAAGGAGTTTATCAAAAGCATAAAGAGCATCACTTTCACTTTTTACGAGGCACAGCATAGTGTTATTTATATATACAGCACATGCATTTATGTAACTGTCTTTCATGCTGTCTATAATGCAGTCTGCAATATAATCTTTTCCAGAAAGCTCACTCTTTTTGATAGTTGCAAGGCTGTAAGAGGACTTTCTTGTTATTTCTGCTGTTGATATCGTTTCTATTCCAGAGTTTAATATGCCAGCAGCTTTTTCACCTGCCGAAATAAGAGTGCTTTCATTATCTACATAGCCAATATAATTGCCGTCATATTGAACCTTTAATGCAAAGGTTATCCCGCCTAAAATGTTAGTTACAACAAGCAGTAAAGAAAGCGCTGCAACAGGAAGCGTAACGCTTAATAAATACGAAAGTGAAATAGGGTGCCTTTCAATAGCTGTTTTTATATAGCCTTTTAATATATTAAAAAATGTCGGAGGAGACTTTAAACAAAAACGAAGATTACCGCACGCTTTTTTAACATCAGTCCTAAGAGTTCGGTAATCGTCAGCAGCAATATGCAGGCCTTTAAGAAAGAACATATCAAAAGCCTTAAAAGCCGTGTAAATAATAGCAGCAATAAAAGACAGAGGTTTTTTAACAGCCCTTACAAGACTGCTAAAAACTCGTCTGCCATATTTATAAGTATAAATCCCTATGAAATAAATATTGTTATGAATAGCCTTAAAGATATTCAAAATTAAAACTCCAAAACAAACAAAATTAGTAAAATCAGCATACCATATAAATGTCGAAAAAGCAATATCAATTCTTACCTGAAAGCTTAAAAGCAAAAAGAATATTACTTGACTTTTGCTTTACCGTCTGATAAAATTATTTTTACAAAACATTTGCCTCTATAGTTAAACGGATATAACAGACCCCTCCTAAGGGTCAGTTTGTGGTTCGATTCCACATAGGGGTGCCAAAAAGTATGCTAAGCAGTTTATAAGCTAATTAACTGCTTGGCACTTTTTTAGTTTATAGTTTAATAGTAAGTAATAAGAAGTCATTTTATCTTGATTTTATGTTAAAAAGCAGTATGATGTAATTGATTAAATCCATCCTGATGAAGAATTCTATTGGATGAGTGAAGTTTTTGAAGAAATTGTACAAAAGGTGCAAAGTATGGATTTTATTAACGCCATTAAAGAAAGATTAAAGAAGGTAACTAATGAAAAATACTATAAAGATATAGAACAAGAAATAGAAGATGCTATAGATTATTTAGAATAATATCAAAAGACCACACCAGAGAATTTAGTCTCCAGTGTGGTCGTACTCTTGCTAAGGTAGTGTAAAATAGTTTGTGTATCGGCTTATCCTGATTAAGAT
>DASRNG010000027.1:0-25092 GCA_035647555.1 Oscillospiraceae bacterium
CTTTACCCCAGCCTTGTTTCTGTAAGCACAGTAGGAAACTCTGTAAACGGCAGAGCCATAAAACTTATAAAGCTTGGAAAAGGCAATAAAAAAGCGCTTATATTAGGTGCTATTCACGCAAGAGAAATCATCACATCAAAATATTTGATGCTGTGTGTTTTTGAGTTTTGTGAGGCATATAACAGCAAAAGCGGTAAATACGGTGATTATAATGTAAAAAAACTGCTTAATGAGTATACTCTTTACATTGTCCCTTGCACTAACCCTGACGGCATGGAAATCGTCTCCAATAGTAAAGTTCCAAACGCTTATATAGCAGACTTCTCAAGGCATAGCTATAAAGCTAATACAAACGGTGTAGACTTAAATAGAAACTTCCCCCTTGCGTGGGAGCTTATTAGAAACGAAGTTACAGGGCCTTCTAACGCCGCCTATAAAGGTCCTGCCGCTGGCAGCGAGCCTGAAACTCAGTGCATTATGAGCCTTTGCAAAGATAATCGTTTTAAATTTGCTTTATCCTTTCACATAACGGGTGAATGTATTTTTTGGGGCGATACATATGACACGAGCCATAATAATAACTACAAGCGGTTCACAAAAAAACTTACTGACCTTACGGACTTTTACCTAACGCCAGAGTCAAGCGACGTAAACTCCTATGGCGGGGGATTTGAAAATTGGTTTCGTCATGAATATAAAAAGCCAGGCCTATGTGTAGAGCTTGTGTCATATAAATACACTACCTCCCCTACTGATAATACTGACTATAAAGACTTTGATAAAACTGTTAATTGGGGCGTTTCTAAGTACATTATTCTTGAGGCAATGTCCTAATTACTAAAACTTTTTGCTAAGCCTTTCTAAAAAAGCTTTCGATTCGTTTGCACTGCAAAAGAACACTTTTTCCTCTCCTCTATATATGTTTTTTATAGTATCAATATCTTTCTTTTCAATTCCATAGTCCACTATTAATAAAACGCTAATTTTATCAAACCCCGTAAGCTCAAACAGCTTTTTTATATTGCTTATTCGTGTTCTTGGCTCTTTTTCAGACGGATAAAGCGGAACTATAAACACTCCGCCTTTCTCGCCCCACATAAAAAGTCTGAACATAATGTAATATAAAAGTAGCACAATCCCAATAAGAGCGAACAAAAGAGTTAAAAAATCTGACATATAAAACACCTCCGTGTTATTATATGCCAGGCAAATTTTTCTGTTAAAATAAAAGCGCCGATGCTGTAAGCCGAGTTCTGTCTTTTAAGGCAATCATCTATCTGAGACCAGCGTTGCCGCAAGCCTTAAGCCACCCGTTGGAGAATAAATCCGGCTGATAACTCCTGTCGGTGTTGCTTCGGATAGGGTTTGCAGGGCTATTTGGTCCCCCAAACAGCCGGTGAGCTCTTACCTCACCTTTCCACCCTTACCTCTTAAAGAGGCGGTATATTTCTGTTGCACTTTCCCTAAGGTCACCCTCGGCGGCCGTTAGCCGCTATCCTGCCGTATGAAGCTCGGACTTTCCTCATCATTTCTGATGCGACTGCCCACTTCGGCGCTTTATAATTTTATATTAAATTAAAATAAATGTCAACTATTTTACTGTTTATTTGAAGGTATATATTGTTAGTTTCTATTTGTAATTTTTTCTTTTCCACTATTAAGGTAAAAACACTTGACAATTGACAGAATAATTGATAAAATACGCTTTGCCGCATATTATGGGTGGGGTTATTTTACCCCGAAACAGTTTACTGACCCTCCATAGCGAGACTGAATAAGGATAGGTTAAAATGTACGCAATTATTGAAACAGGCGGAAAGCAGTATAAGGTACAAAATGGTGACACCATTTTTATCGAAAAGCTTGACGCTACTGAGGACTCCGCACTAACCTTTGATAAGGTTGTAGCCCTTGGCGCTGAGGGCGATATTATTGTAGGCGCACCTTATGTTGACGGTGCTTTTGTTGAGGCAAAGCTTATTAAAAACGGCAAAGGCAAAAAAATCATTGTAGAGACCTATAAACGCAGAAAAAATCAAAAGCGTAAGTTAGGGCACAGGCAACCTTACACTAAAGTAGAAATAACAGGCATTAAGGCTAAAAAGGCAAAGTGATTACGGCTACCTTTTTCACTTGTTTTGATGCTTTAATAGGCTTTAGAATTGGCGGCCACGCCTATTTCAGCGAAAGCGGTACGGACATTATTTGCGCCGCTGTGTCATCTGCCGCATATATGGCAGCAAACACAATTACTGATGTAGAAGGCATAGACGCCAAAATAAAGGAGAAAGACGGTTTTATGGAAGTTATAGTTCCTAAGACCGATGCCGAAAAGGCAAAAACCGTTTTGTCGGGGCTTAAATTGCATTTAACGCAACTGTCAAAGCAGTACCCGAAAAACATTGAAATAACTTATACGGAGGTTTAACAATGCTTAAAATTAATATACAACTGTTTGCCAGTAAAAAGGGCGTGGGCTCTTCCCGTAACGGCCGTGATTCCGCTTCTAAAAGACTTGGAGCAAAACGTGCTGACGGGCAGTTTGTACTTGCAGGTAATGTCCTTGTAAGGCAAAGGGGCACAAAAATCCACCCTGGCGCAAACGTTGGCAAAGGCAAAGACGATACACTTTTCGCTCTTACAGACGGCAAAGTTAGCTTTGAGCGCTACGGCAAGCACCGTACCAAAGTAAGCGTTTATGCTATGGGGCAGTAATACTTAAAGACAAGGGGCGCACTTTTACCGTGCGCCCTTTATTTTTATGTCATTTTACAAATTGTGAGTTATAAATTCTCTCGTAAAGCCCTTTTTGCTTCAATAGATTTTTATGAGTGCCCTGCTCTACTATCTTACCATTAGCAATCACTAAAATATTATCTGCATTTTCTACAGTTGAAAGCCTGTGTGCTATTACAAAACAAGTTTTACCTTTTGTAATTGCATTCATGGCTTTTGTTATTTTTTGTTCTGTTACTATATCTACATTAGAGGTCGCCTCATCAAGGATAAGAATACCCGCTGTAGAAAGCATTGCTCTTGCTATTGTTAAAAGCTGTTTCTGCCCTTTTGAAATGTTTGAGCCGTTGTCACTTATAACAGTATCATACCCTTCTCGCAGGGACTCGATAAAGTTATGGACCTGAACGGCTTTTGCCGCTTCTTCAACATCTTTTTTAGATGCCGATTTGCTGCCATATGCTATATTTTCATAGATTGTGCCGTGAAAAATCCATGTATCTTGTAAAACCATTGAGTAGTGAGAGCGCAGATTATCTCTTTTTAATTCCTGTATATCAACTCCGTCAAGAGTTATAGCGCCGTCTTGAGGGTCATAAAAACGCATTAAAAGGTTTATAATTGTTGTCTTTCCTGCCCCCGTAGGTCCTACTATTGCTGTAACTGTTCCCCTTTTCGCCAAAAAGTTTATCTTGTCAAGCACCCTATCTGAAGAGTCATACGAAAAGGAAACATTCTTAAACTCTATCTCCCCTTCTATATTTTTTAGCGTTTCAGCCTCTGGTAAATCAGGCTTTTCTGGCTTTGCATCTATAAGTGAAAATACTCTGTTTGCCGCTGCTAATGCCGACTCAAGGTCGCTTAATATATTGGCAAACTCATTTATTGGTCCTGCAAATCTCCTGGAATACAGTACGAAAGATGAAATATTGCCAAGCGTGATTGCTCCCGACATATAAAGCAGCCCTCCAAACATACACACAAACGCAATAGAGCTATTGTTAAAAAAGTTTGCAACAGGACCTGTTATGCTTGATAAATGCTCTGCATTATATGAGGCATTTGTTGTATCATCATTTATATCATCAAATCTTGAAAGCATATAGTTTTCTCTGCTGTATGCTTTTATAGTCTTTTGCCCCGTTATTGTCTCCTCACCAAAGCCAGAAAGTTTTCCTAACTCCTGTGAGCGCTTTCTATAAAGCGGGCGAACTTTTTTTATACGTCTTCGTGTGTAAAAAGCGAATATAGGAACAGTAACAGCAAAAATTAAAACAAGCCTTGGGCAAATAGATAGCATCATAATTAGTGCGCCTAAAACAGTTACAATGCTTGTAGATATTTGTATTATATCTGTTGAAATCAATGAATGAAGCGTATCAATATCGTAAGAAATAATGCTTATAACCTCACCTGACTGATGCCTGTCAAAAAAGGATACGGGCATATTAGACAACTTATCAAAAACATCGTTTCTAATTAAGCATACAATATTTCTTCCTATTTTAATCATCATGACTGATAAAATATAACTAAGAACACTTGATAGTGCGAACACTACTGCCATTAAAATAGCATATTTTATAACCTCCTGAAAATCCACCTTACCTATACCAGGCTCTATAGCATCAATAGCATAGCCTGAAAGCAGAGGACCTGCAAGCGATAAAATGTTGCTTAAAACCGTTAAAACAAAGGCAGTAAACGCTAATAGTTTATATGGTTTTATATATCTCCAAAGCCTTGGAATTAGGTGCTTTTTATCATTTATAGAGCTTTTTCTCTTCATATTACAGCACTCCCCATTTGAATATCATATATTTCACGGTACAAATGGTTAGATTTTAGCAGTTCGCTATGCGTGCCTTTTCCTGTTATTTCTCCATTATCAAGAACAATAATATTATCGCAATTCATAACGGCGCTTGCTCTTTGAGAAACTATGATTTTTGTAGTTTCTGCGTAACTTTCCTCAATCGCCTTTCTAAGCTTTGAGTCTGTTCTGTAATCAAGCGCACTTGAAACATCATCAAGCAGCAGTATTTCTGCCCTTTTTGTAAGCGCTCTTGCTATTGCAACTCTTTGCCTTTGTCCCCCGCTAAGGTTTCGCCCTCCTATATCAAGTTTATGCTCAAATTGACCATCTTTCTCATAAATGAACGACGCCTGAGCTGCTTTTACAGCCTGTTTCATATCACAAGGTACAGCCTTTCTGCCAAACTTTATATTGTCACCAATGGAATCTGAAAACAGTATATCGTTTTGAAATACTGTTGCAAATTTCTTATACAACTTCTTTTTTTCAATGCTTTTAATGTTAACACCGTCTATAAGTATTTCGCCATTTTCAGCATCATAAAACCTTAAAAGCAGCATAAGCAAAGTACTTTTACCGCTGCCTGTCGCTCCTATAACTCCAACTGTTTGCCCTTTTTCCACCTTAAAAGAAATATCACAAAGCACATCTGTATTGCCGTCATATGAAAAGCTAACATTTCTAAGCTCTATATGTGATAAAGTGCCTTTTCTATGCTCTTTCCTTTTTACTGTATACTCTAATTCGTTTTCACTTTGCAGCACCTTGGCTATTCTGCTGCCAGAGGCAGTGCCTTTTGAAAGCATAACAAATATTCTTGTTATGCTCATAATTGCATTTAGTATGATAGTAAAATACGTCATAAACGCAATAATTTTACCCGCTTGCGTTTCCCCTTTATTAACAAGGTATGCACCCACTGCAATAGCAAGTACAAGCCCCATGTTCATTATAAAACTCATGGCAGGGCTTGAGCTTGCCATTACATAGCCTGCCTTTTGCTCTGCATTTGCTGCTGTCTCATTTGCTTTTCTAAAACGCTGTGTTTCATATTCTTTTGTAGAAAGCGCAAGTATAACTCTTATACCGCTCATAAACTCTCTTATCGTGCGAACAAGAATATCTGAGGCCTGCTGAACTTTTGTATAAAGCCCTACTCCTTTTTTTGATATGAGAAATACAATTGTAAAAAGTACTGGCAAAAGTGATATAAGCACCAAAGCAAGCTTTGCATCAAGCATAAGCGTAACGGTGCAGCCGCCTATTAAAAGAATGGGCGCACGAATACCAAGCCGTTGCATACGAAGCATCATTTGATAAAAGAAATGGGTGTCGCTCGTAAGGCGTGAAATTAATGAGGATTGTGTAAATTCATCTGACTGCTGACACGAAAGATTCATAATCTTTGAAAAAAGGTCATGCCGTATCTTTTCTGTTATATCACAAGATATTTTTGATGCCATACGGTTTGCTATTATATTGAATATTAAAGCCCCAGCAGAGCATAAAAGCATTAGAAGACCCCAAAAGTATACGCTTTTCTTGTTTCCCTGTGCCACAACATTGTCAATAATATACGATAAAATCCATGGGATAAGCAAATCAAAAATAGTACCTGCAAATTTTATAAACATTTGCAGTGAAATCTTAAATTTATAAGGTGATATGTACGGCAAAAATGTTTTCAACGCTAAGCTCTCCTATAAATAATTAATATCGCCTACTTTAGGTGCAACTACTTCTATTTGCGGTGCTTTAGAGTAAATCCTGCTAATAGCAAGCCCTGCGTGTGTAAACCCCCATGTTTGTGAGGGGCTGCGGCTTAATTGATAAAGGTGCGTAAGGTAAATTCGTTTCGGATTAAAGGATAAAGCAAAATCACAAAACTCAGAAAGCTTTGGCTCACAAGGTAAATCATCAGATTTACCTGAACCGAACCAAATATGCGAAAAAATTGCATCTATCCTCTCAAATGTGGGAAGCTTTTTCGGGTCATAGGTGCGCACATCTCCAGGGAAAAGGAGTTTTTCAAAACCAGTATCAATATAATAACCGTATTCATCACAGCCGCCCCCCTTCTCCCTAAAGTGGCTGCTATTAAAAACTAAAACCCTAAGAGAACCAAACCTTAAATAATCGCCGTTTTTAACGATAATAAGATTTTCTTTCTTTATACCCGTTTCAAAAATCTGCTCTGGCGTAAAAAAATCTGGTACTATCCATTTTACAGGTAAACGGGACAACCTTTTAATAAGCTCTTTATCAAAATGGTCGCTATGCTCATGTGTTAAAAAGAAAAATTGGAGTTTCTCTAAATCTTTTTCTATATCTGTATTTATTAGTGAAAAACCGTTAAACGTTGAAAGCTGTAAATCTATAGCAAATCGGCAGTTTCTTACGGTAAAAAGATACCCTGAAGAATTTACAAGAGAAAACCTGCTTTTTAATTCTACTGAATTAAAGTTTTCCATCATCTTCTCCCACAATAAGCCGTAATATTTCTTTTGATTTTCTTTTGCCGCTTCATGTTCTGATACATTCATTTGCTTAAAACCTCCTTTAGAGCCTGTACACTGCCTAAATATGCCTTTTCCAAGTCATATTTACCCTTTATCAAATAACTAAGAGTTAATTCTATATTGTATATGCCGCTGTATCCCACCGTTTTTAATGCCTTTACATATTCAAAAAGCATTGGCGCGTTAGCATTCACTAAAGGGTAATGTGTCACATTGTTATGAAGGGCATGAATATGAGTGTGTGCCACAAGCTCTAAAAACTCTTTTGGCGGAATGTTTTTTTCGTCACCCGCCATTTTGCAGTTATATAGATAATGCCCAAAGTCCCAGCATATGCCTAGTTTATCGCTACCCACACTTTTAACAATATGAGCGGTGCTTTCACACGTTACAGACGGGTCCCCCGCTCCCTTTTCTCTATTTAGCTCAAGGCAAATCTTTATGGGCAAACCTTTCTTTTCTGAATATTCGCATATTTCATAAAGAGCTTTTTTAGTGCGGTCTGCCGATACACTTAAAGACTTATCTTTATCTTTTAGTGCGTGTACAGTTACAATTAAGGGGCTTTCTCTTTTATATGTAAGAATTTCAGTAAGCGGAAGAAGCACATCTTCCTTTATTCCTTTGCTGCCAAGTGTTCCGTGAATTGTGGTGTCAAAACCCGCATTTTCTAAAGCCTTGTAAAGTGATTTTACGTAGTCGGGCTTATCTTTGCCCTCTACCGCTCTAATTTCTATCGTGTTTACTCCATGTTCTTTTAAGCTCAATAAAAACTTTGGGAAAGAGCCAAAACTTTCATCTATATGCTCAGTGCCGCTTTCATCTTTTCCAGAAAAGACTTTTGCAGGTAATGAAACACCAATAAGGTTATGCATAAAACTCTCCTAATCTTTGTTTTCAGTAACAGGATTAAGTCCTGGCGATGTCATTTTTATTACAAGTTGTGCCATTTCCTCTATCGGAATTACCATGCCCTCAGAAAGCCACTTTTTAATTATACCTATACACCCATACGCTGAAAAAGCATAAACATACTCAATATCAAGCCGCACATTCGCCCCGCTTTGCTTCCAATAAAAAATAAACCACTCATGAAAAAGTTTTATAACTTGATTTTCAAAGTTTGTGTCAACACTTTCACTAAGGAAAAGAGTGCATATATCAGAGTTTTCTTTAATATATTCAAAAATCTTTTCTAATGTCTGTGTTGAGATAATGCCCGTACTGCTTTTACTGTTCTGCGTAAGGTGGGTAATTATATCAGACATCAATTCGTCTTGAAGCTGCCTTAAAAGGTCATATTGGTCTTTGTAGTGAGCATAAAAAGTTGTGCGGTTAATATCTGCCATGTCACATATTTCTTTTATCGTAATTTTATTAACCGACTTTTCACCAAGCAGTTTTATAAAACTCTCTTTAAGCACCATTTTTGTATATTTAACTCTTCTGTCTTCATTTTCTTTTTTTATCATTGTATTTTCCCCTCACAACAAAGATTTATAGTTTATTCATATTTAATATCGCTTTTCTGCTACAGATTGACTACATTTGTTTAGAAACTATCATCTATTAAAAATCTGACTGTTGTTTTTTTATTTAAATGTATTATACTATACATATGACGGATTTGCAACATAGTGTTGCTTTGGTCTTTTCTATCTCAAACATGCGGGAGGTTTATTTTGAAGATATTTTCACGGCTTGTCGTCAAATATAAGAAGTTTATCATTATTACTTTTATTTTGCTTGCGGTAGCGGGCGGAATGCTCATAAACTCTATAAATATAAACTACGATATGGTTGATTATCTGCCCGAAAACGCAAAGTCAACAACCGCTATTTCTGTTATGCAAGATGAGTTTGGCTCTGACACGCCTAATATGAGGGTTATGGTGTCTGAAGTTTCTGTTTTAGAAGCGCTGGAATACAAAAATAACCTTTCACAAATTGACGGGGTCTTATCTGTAACATGGCTTGACAATGTTGTTGGCAAAGGCGCTTTAATTGCAACTCCTATAGAGTTTCTTGACAGGGCAATAGTTGAGAACTTTTATAAAAACCGTAACGCTCTTTTTAGCGTTGCTATAGAAAGCGGGCAGGAGGATGCCTCACTTGAGCAGATTCTTGAGCTTATAGGTGAGGATAATGCTGCCGCAGGGGATGCCGTAAACGCAGCTACTATGCAAAACATGGCGGTGTCTGAGGTTATCGGCGCAATGAAGTTTCTCGTTCCAATTATACTTATTATACTTATACTCTCAACAACTTCTTGGCTTGAACCGCTTTTATTTCTTATTACTATAGGTGTAGCTGTTTTAATTAATATGGGAACTATGGTGCTATCAAAAGATATTTCTTTTATAACACAAACCGTAAGCCCTATTCTGCAGCTTGCTGTTTCTCTTGACTATGCAATATTTTTACTGCACAGCTTTGATGACTTTAGGCAAACACATGAGCCTATAAAAGCAATGAAGCTTGCCATGCGAAAAGCCGTTTCATCTATTTCGGCAAGTGCTGCTACTACTGTAATCGGGTTTCTTGCACTTTTGTTTATGAATTTTGGCATAGGCTCGGACCTTGGCATTCACCTTGCAAAAGGTGTAGCGCTTAGCTTCGTATCGGTTACGGTTTTCCTTCCTGCTCTTACACTTTCCGCCTATAAATTACTTGATAAAACAAGGCACAGAAAGCTTTTCCCTCGTCTTGATTTCATTTCTAAATGTTCTATGAAATTAAAAACTCCTTTTTTAATTTTAGCGATTCTTGTAGCTCTCCCTTGTTTTCTTGCACAGTCAAAAACGGATTATATGTACGGTATGGGCAGCATGACAGATAGCACCCGCGCTGCATATGATGCAGAAAAAATCGAAGCACAATTTGGTACTGAAAACCTGATTGTACTACTCGTTAAAAAAGATGATTCCGGAAAAGAGGCAGAGCTTTGCAGCGCACTTTCGGCTATGCCTAATATAGATAGTGTGGTTTCCTACACCACTGCTGTAGGTGTTGGTATTCCTGAAAAATATGTGCCCCCTGAAGCGGCTCAGCAGTTTTATTCCGAAAATTATGCTCGTATTATTCTTTATACAAGTCTTGAAGAAGAGTCAGAGCAAACATTTAGTGCTATTGAAAACATTAGCAACCTAACTGAAAAATACTATGGCGAAAATTATTATTTAGCAGGTCAAAGTGCTACATTATATGATATGAAAAACATAATAGAGGCGGATACAAAAACTGTAAACCTTGTTGCTATCATAGGTATCTTTCTTGTTATTATGCTTACATTCCGCTCCTTATTGGTTCCGTTTATTTTAGTGTTTACCATTGAAGCTGCAATTTGGATAAACCTTTCATTCCCATATTTTACTGATAGTGCTCTTAGCTTTATAGGCTACCTTGTCATAAGCACCGTTCAGCTCGGCGCCACTGTAGACTATGCTATACTGCTATCTAACCACTACTTAGAGGAAAGAAAACTTCTACCTAAAAAACAGGCAATGCTAAAATCAATAACTGATACGCTGCCAGCCCTTTTAACCTCAGCAGGGATTCTTGCAACAGCGGGCTTTACCTTGGCAGCCACTTCCACTAACTTTATAATTCTTGAGCTTGGACTTTTACTCGGTAGAGGCACTGTATTATCACTTATTATGGTTGTATTCGTTTTACCTGGCATGCTTACTTTGTTTGATAAGGCAATTGGCAAAACAACACTAAAATCTAATTTTTATAGAAAAGACTGCAAGTAGTATGCAGCACAAGGAGGCTCTTATGAAAAAAATATTCGTATTATTATTGACTGTATCACTTTTAATAGCGCTTGCCTCGCCTGCATTTGCTAAAAAAGCACCGTCCCCAAAAGAGGAGTCTGTTTTTGGACTCTTAAATACAGATGGCACTGTAAACAATATTTATGTTGTAAACAGTTTAGAGGGTGGGGATGTACTTGACTTTGGGACATACAGCAGTATAATTAACATGACAGATAGTATACCACTTACACAAGACGGTGAAAAAATTACAACAGCTACACTTGAAGATAGGCTGTTTTACCAAGGCACTTTAAAATCTAAAGATTTGCCGTGGAATATTTCAGTTAAATACTATCTAAACGGCAAACAGGAAACGGGAAAAGCTATATCTGGAAAAAGCGGTGATGTTGAAGTTGCCGTTTCAATAAAATCTAATAAATCTGTTAATAGAGCGTTTTTTGATAATTATGTTCTGCAGGTTACATTTACGCTTGACACGAATATTTGCAAAGAAATAACATCAGACGGTGCTACAATTGCAAACGCTGGCACAGACAAAATAATAACTCATACCGTTATGCCTGGAAAAGGCGCAGAAATACGGCTGAAAACTAAGGCGCAAAACTTTAGCATGGAGAGTATTGACTTTGCAGCAACACCTCTTTCTATGGGTATTGATGCCCCTGAAATTAGTGGAATGAAAGAGGATATGAACACTCTTGTAAATGCTGTGGGAGCGTTAAATGACGGTATAAAGCAGTTAAAAGATGGACTTCATGAGGTTTCAAAAGGAACTTTAGAGCTTTCTCTTGGCTCTAAAGAGTTTAAGGCTGGGCTTAATGAGCTTGACAAAAACTCTAACGAACTTTTATCCGCCTCTGCCTCTATAAAAACGGCGCTTGATACGATTTCTGCTTTTATTGCAGCAGGAGGCACTGAAATTGCTACAGATTTATTAGGCTCACTAATGAAAACTGTAAAACAGCTGCCTACAGAACTTAATGCTGCAACTGGCATATTTTCAAGCTTAAACCATATGCAAAGAAATGCCTTTTCTTCACTTGAAGAGGCTATAAATGAAATTCCTAATTATAATATTAACTATAACGCTCTTTATACGGCACTCAGAAGCGATAGCGGCCTTACGGCAGAGCTTGATAAGCTTATGGAATATTATGCGGCTGCTAAAAACGTTAAAACTGTTTTTGCCTCTGTAAACGAATCATTTAATTTAATTGAAGGCGGTTATGACTATGTTTTAACCTCCATAAACTCTATATCAACACAAGTGTCAACTGTGTCCTATAGCGAAGTTCAGCCACTTTCTGGCGGTGATATGATTTCTCAGATTAAAGAGCTAATAACAGGCATGATGCTTTTAGCTGGCAATTATGGTCAGTTTCATGACGGCCTTTCCGCTTATATGGGCGGTGTAAACGCTCTTTCAAAAGGCTATGAGGAGCTTGACGCTGGTGTTGGCGCCCTTTCAGACGGGCTTTCTGAAATGTATTCTGGCTCTAAAGAAATTTCAGGCGGTACTAACACTCTTTACAAAGAACTTCTTAACTTTCCACAGCTTATGGAAAAGGAAATACAAAACCTTATGAAACAATATGACAAATCTGACTTTTCGCCTATATCATTTGTTTCAAGCAAAAATACAAATGTAACTGCCGTTCAATTTGCTTTTAAGACGGCGGCTATTGAATACGAAGCACCCATTATACCAGAGCCTGAGCCACCTGCAAAACTTAGTTTTTGGCAAAAGCTAATCAACTTATTTAGACTATAAAAAATAAAGAGGTATTATGATAAAAAATATTCTATTTGATATGGACGACACTTTGCTTGACTTTCGTTTAGCAGAAAAAACAGCGCTGACTAAAACGCTACAGCACCTTAATATTGAGCCAAAAAAAGAAATACTCGCAAGATACAGCGAGCTTAACCTTGACCAGTGGAAACTGCTTGAGCAAAAAAAACTAACTTTAGATGAAGTGAAAGTACAGCGATACAAACTGCTTTTTGAGGAATTTAATATAAAAATCTCTGCAGAATATGCCACACAGTATTATGAGAGGTGTCTTGCTAAAGGCCACTTTTTTATTGACGGTGCCGAAAAGCTTTTATCTGACCTTTTTCCAAGTTACCGTTTATATTTAGCGTCTAACGGCAGTGTTGCAGTACAAAAAAGCCGCATAAAAAGTGCTGGAATTGAGAAGTATTTTGATAATATCTTTATTTCCGAGCAAGTAGGTTTTGAGAAACCGTGCCTAAACTTTTTTGAATATTGTTTTTCTAAAATTTCTAATTTTAATAAAAATGAAACACTAATTATTGGCGATAGTCTATCCTCTGACATAGCAGGCGGCAATAAAGCTGGCATTATAACAGTATGGTTCAATAAAAATGGGCTTGAAAATCTTTCAGATACTACTGCTGACTATGAAATTTCAAGTCTTTCAGATTTTGCTTCGCTGTTAAAATCAATATAGAAATATAGATAAGAAAAAAGGCGTTCACTTTTATAGCGAATGCCTTTCATTAATTTTCTGAAAATTGTTATATATCTAAAAGCCAAGTTGCAGTGCCAAAGTATATTATAAGTGCTAATGCATCTACAATAGTAGTAATGAGAGGGCTTGCCATAATAGCAGGGTCAATCCTAAGTTTTTTTGCAATAATAGGTAAAAGTCCGCCAACAATCTTTGCTAATATAACAACGAAAAACAAGGTTATACATACGGTTAAAGCGACAAATAAATCTGTCTTTTCAAAAAAGTATAGCCTAAAGAGGTTTACAACAGCTAAAATAAGGCCTGCAATAAAGCTAACTTGAAGCTCTTTCCATAGAACTTTAAGGAAATCCGGAATATTTATCTCGCCTAAAGCAAGTCCTCTAATTATAAGTGTTGATGACTGTGAGCCTGCATTGCCGCCCGTATCCATAAGCATTGGAATAAAAGAGGCAAGAATCATAACTGATTGAAGTGCATCGTCATACTTTCTTATAATAGCCCCCGTAAATGTTGCAGAAATCATTAATACCAAAAGCCATGGTATTCTGTGCCTTGCAAGTGTAAATGCGTTAGTCTTTAGATACTCTTTCTCTGAGGGCTGCATAGCAGCCATTCTATGAAAGTCCTCTGTGTTTTCTTGGTCGATTATATCTAAAATATCGTCCATCGTTACAATTCCTACTAATCTGCTTTCGTTGTCAACAACAGGCATAACGAAATAATCATATTTCTTAAATAGTGCAACAATTTCCTCACGATTATCATGGGTATAAATTCGCTTAACGTCAGTTTCCATTATATCTTTAACTATCGACATATCGTCGCTCAGTATAAGCTTTCTAATGTTAATAATGCCCTCTAAAACTCTGTTATGGTCAGTAACATAGCAAGTGTCAATCGTTTCTTTATCAATACCCGTATCCTTAATGCGCTGCATTGCTTGCTTTACGGTCATCTCTTTCTTTAGGTCAACATACTCAATAGTCATAATGCTGCCTGCAGAATCGTCTGGATAATCTAAAAACTGATTTATAAGGTTTCTTTTATTAGGGTCTGCGTTTATAAGTACCCTTTTTACAACATTTGCTGGCATTTCCTCTAAAAAATCAACCGTGTCATCTAAAAAAAGCTCCTCAATTATATTACCGATTTCCTTATCCGTTATAGATTCGATAATATATTGCTGAAGCTCGTTTGACATATGGGTGAACACGCCCGAGGCAATCTCCTTGGGAAGTATTCTAAACACTACTAAAATTTTGTGACTGTCTACCTCTTCAAAAAGAAGAGCAATATCAACAACGTTCATGCTGATAATCTCTTCTTTTAACTGTGCGTATTTGCTTTGTTCAATAAGCACTGATATTTTATCTCTCATTTGTGACTCTCCTTTGGCAGAGCCACAAAATAAAATAGCTATGACTCTACATCTTCATTATTTCTTTGTTTGTATGATAGTAACTACAAGGTTCAGGGTATGAATCCATCATTACCACCTCTACTTTCTTTCATAATGATTAATAAAGCACTTGCTTTAACTATATTATTATACCTTATAATACCCGTTTTTGCAACATTTTTTTGCATACTATTTTTATTTTTCATAAGTAAAAATTACGCTCCATTTTTAATGATTGTGGTTACAGATTGTGCCAGTTGATTTTAATTGCTTGTTAAGGTAGGCTGTAGCTGCATCTTTTGCACTGCCTTTTACACCTACTATAACCTCTATACCCTTTTCATTAAATATATCTACAGCACCGCCACCCATACCGCCAGATATAATAACATTAACACCCAAATCATTTAAAAAGTTTGGTAAAAATCCTGGCTTGTGTCCAGGGTTTTTCACAGAATCACTCTTAGTTATTTTACCGTTTTCTGATTCATAAATATTGAAGTTTTCACAGTGTCCAAAATGCTCTGTTACAAATTCTCCTTCGCTTGCTACTGCAATTTTAATCATATTTTTCTCCTTTGTATTTTTAATATATTCATCTAATATCTCAGCCGCTTTCTCTATAATATCTGCACAAGGGCGAGTTTCATAATAGATTTCTGTTCTTTTGTCCGGTACTGGGCTGTCATTTAACTCATAAGGCTCTAAAAGCTCTCTGCAAATTAGTGAGCCGTTTGCACCCTTGAACTCTTTTGCAAAGTCTTGTATTAACTCATAATGCTTTGCTTTCTCCTCATCGCAAGTCGGGTCAGTGTAACCATATATCATTCCAAGAACCATAGCAGCACCACTAAATGCACCGCAAACTTCTCTTAATCTGCCGATTCCGCCACCGAAAGAAGAGGATAGCCTTAAAGCCGTTTCTGGCTCTATATTGGCTTCCTCACAAAATGCTAACGCTATCGCCTGCGCACAGTTGTACCCTTTTTCAAAAAGCTCTCTTGCCTTTTTTGCTTTTCCATTCATTTCATTCATCTCAATTTTATTTATTTTGCTTTATAGCTCTATTATACTACCCGTTTTAAGATAGTCAATGCTGCCTTTCATTTTTGATTTTAATCTTTCATACTGCTTTGTGCCTGTGCAGTGGCACGTATAGTACTTTGCATTAGTCTTAATTAAATAATCGCTTATTTCTTCAATCACTTCTGGGATTTCATCTCCCCCCGAGCGGCTACTAAGGTGAAAACCTCCTATTACATAGTCTGGCATATGCCCTTTTAGGTTTTTAAAATGCTCTAAAATATTTATTATGCCATTATGCGCACAGCCCGTTACAAGCAGCGTTTTTCCGTCTTCTTTTATAAAAAGGTTTTGCTCGTGCTGAAATAGGTCTTGTACCATTTTTCCATTTTGATTTGTATATAAACCTTTGTTTGATGTAGGGTACGGCTTTACCTTTTCAACTTTTGAAAATAGCTCAATATCTTTATAAATTAAATGGTTGTCAGACGTGAAAACAAACCTTTCATTATTCTTTAGCTCATTTTCTAAACCTATGAACTCTAAATTTTTAGAAGGTCTTTTTGCATAATATTCTGAAAACGCTAATTCGTGCAAAAATACTTTTGCTTTTGTATTTTCATTTAAAAACTCCCGCAGACCGCCGCCATGGTCATAATGCCCGTGGGAAATAACAAGACAGTCTACAGTTTTAATATCTACGTCCAGTTTTTTGGCATTTTGAAGAAAAAGTCCGCTTTTGCCAACATCAAATAGAATTTTTTTCTTTTTCGTTTCAATATATAGGCTAAGCCCATGCTCTTTTCCAAAGTCGCTTGATATTGCTGTGTTCTCTACTAATGTTTTTATAATCATTTGTCATCACTTTTCTCTAAAAGAAGTGTTATTGTCTTATCATAAACGAGTTTTACTGCTCTTGAAGATATACTATCTATCTCTACAATAGTCTTACCATCATTCGTCGCTTTTACTGCCTCTTTATCAAACGGAATTTCTCCTACGTAAGATATGCCGCTTTCTTTACAGAAGTTTTTGATTTTTTGCGTGTTTTTAATATTAGTATCAAATTTATTTATGCAAACAGCAATTCTTACACCAAACTTTGCTGCTGTGTCTATAATGCGCCGCATATCGCTTATCCCTGATACAGATGGCTCTGCAACGATTAGCACCATATCAACCCCCGTTATAGATGCTATAACAGGGCAGCCTATTCCTGGTGAACCGTCAATAATAGCTATTTCAGAGTTCTTAGCCTCAGACTTTAGCTGCTTTTTAACATCAGTAACAAGAAGCCCTGATGTGCCGCTGCCCATTTTAAGCTGTGCTGTTGAAAAAACTTCATCTTGTTTTTTATATAGCATTAACTCCCCTGCTGCGGCGGGCTTTAGCTTTGCAGCACCTACTGGGCAAACAAACTCACAAACACCACAGCCCTCACAGGCGAATTTTTCAACTAAGTATCCATCTTTATTATCAATTGCTTCAAAACGGCAATTTTCAAAACAACTTCCACACTTTATACAAATATCTTTATCTATTTCTGCTACAGGCAGCCCATAAAAATCTCGTCTTCTGGGAGGTGCCGTAAAATCTGATATAAGGTGCAAATTAGGTGCGTCTACATCACAGTCTGCATATGCCTTGGCTTTTAAAAGTTTTATAAAGGCACCTGCTATTGTTGTTTTGCCTGTGCCGCCCTTACCGCTTAAAATTAGTAACTGCTTCATTTTTTCGCCTCCTTTATAACTTTAGTTAAAAGAGATGAAAATAAAGCTTTATACTTTTCGCTTTCTCTTACTGCTATTTGTGCGTTTGAGTTTATAGTGCCAAGCTCACTATCAAACGGGATTTTACATAAAATATTAATGTTATTATCTATACAAAACTGCTCAGACGGATTGTAACCCTCTATGCACTTGTTAAGCACAACTGCAAAAGGCTTGTTAAAAAGCCTTACTAACTCATAAACCATCTTAAGATTATGCATTCCAAACAGCGTTGGCTCTGCCACCAGCACGCAAAAGTCTGCATCTTTTATACTTTCCATTACAATGCACGCACTGCCTGGCGGGCAGTCTATAACCTCTATATCTGTTTTCGGCTTGTTTTCGGAAAGCAGTTTTTTTATAATCGGAACTCCCGACGCTTCACCCGTATTTAGTATGCCTGTAAAAATCTTTACACCACTTGATGTTCCTATTTGCACTTTTCCAATCGCCTTATCTTTTTCAGTTAAAGCCTTTTCGGGGCAAACTAAAATACATCCGCCGCAAGAGTGGCAAATCTCCTCAAATATAATAAGCTTATCTTTTATATAAGCTAAGGCATTGAAATTGCAAAAATCAACACACTTTCGGCACCCACTACAAAGAGCCATATCTACTTTTGGTATTTTTACCGTAACAGGCTGCTCTTTAACGCTTTTCGGATTAAAAAACAGGTGTCCGTTAGGCTCTTCAACATCGCAATCAATATAAACTGACGTTTTTGCCGATGCCGCTAAGTTTACAGACACCAATGTTTTCCCTGTGCCGCCTTTACCGCTTAGCACTGCTATTTTCATATTAGTTGCTCCCGATTCCGTGGTACCCTGAATGGATTTCATCTAATTCCGAAAGTTTATCGCCTATAAAAGCATCTATATTTTCTTTTGCCAAGGAAAACTCAGTTTTAAAAATCTTTATTCCGCTTTCTAAAATTACATTTGCAGCATTCTCGCCGCAGCGTGGTGCAAGCAAAACATTTGCGCCGCTATCCACTATCGCTTGCGCCGCTTTAATTCCTGCTCCGCCAGCGCTCACTGCCGCCTTGTTTTCAATAAACACGCTTTTATCGGTATCTGTATCATAAACTAAAAAGTAAGGCGCCCTGCCAAAAGATACACATACATTCGTTTTAAGGTCTTTCTCATCAACTGGTATTGCTATTTTCATAAATAATCCTCCGCTCTATAAATAATTAGCCGCCTTTTCGCCCTCTTCCAGAGCCTTTAGCTCCTCCTCTAAAATGACCCTGACCTTGACCCTGCCCCTGCCCCTTATGGCAGCCCCTGCCACAGCCAGGCAGCAAGCCGTCACAAAGCCTATACTCTCCGCCCTCTATCAAAAGGACTTTTCCATTAACAAGCGAATTTGCAAGTTTTCTTCTCGCTTCTATATAAATCCCTTGCACTGTAGTTCGTGCCACATTCATTTGTGCTGCACACTCTTCCTGCGTAAACCCTTCCAAATCAATGAGTCTTATAGTTTCATATTCATCAACCGTCATATTCACGCAGTGACTTTCGCCTGCCTTAAAGTCTAAAGGTCCAAACCTTTTATTTTCAGGCAAACAGCAAACTCTTCTCCACTTTATAGGTCTTGCCATACTTTCACCTCTGTTTATCTGAAACAACTGGAGCGTCCCCCAGCTGCTTCAAATACTAACACTATTCTTGCAGCTGCTCATTAATTGCTTTTAGCTGTTCTTGGAGCGCATTTTTTTGCTCTTTCAGAAGCTCTTTCTGCTCTTCTGTCGAAGTTTGTCTTGCAAAAAAACCTCTGCCGAAACCTCTGCCAAAGCCGCGTCTGCAAGCATAGCCAAGACCTAGCCCCATTCCAAGCCCAACTCCGTATTTTATAGCGTTAGAGCCTTTGCAAAAACCTAAACCTCTGCCCGTTAAAGCGCCGAGTCCCATAGGTCCTGTTCCATCTCTTCCTGGCATAAAACTACCTCCTTTTCATTTTCGACATATGTCATCTATGCTTACTATAACATAGTTTATGACATATGTCAACAATTATTCTTTCTAATAATAGCTTTAATATTTATTAGATTCTAATTTTAATTTTAACATGATAAACACCATATTTTTGTCGGTTTTAATAATAAATTGTTGATTGTTCTTATAAAACATGTTATATTTATACTATATAAAAAACCAGCTATCCTTTACCCTGCATTATGATATTATAAGGAAAGGTTAGGCTCACCTAAATTAAGGTAGGAATCTATTAAATTATGTTTAAGAAAATGCGTTCTAAACACTCCGAATTTTATGACATTGATGGTTTTTTAAGTGTAAATCAGCGCTTCAACTTAACGCTGATTACATGTTTTTATTTAATTTCAAGGTTTTTTGCTGTAGTAAGCCTTCTTACATCTTATAAAACATTAGACGAAAAGACATTTCTTATTCGCTTAGCTTTATACTCCACTGGAATTATAATGCTCCTTTTCGCTTTAATTGTAATAAAGAAAAGAAAAGCACAAGTGCTAAGAATTTTTATAATCTTAAATATGGTTATCGGCATTATTGTTATGCAGTTTGTAGCTCCTACTGATAATCAATTCGTCAATATTTTAACGCTTTTGATACAACTTTTCTTTGTACTTGCTACTTCTTATCTTTCATTTCATAGCACTAATGTCAATATCTTTAACTTCATTTTGTCTGCTGCTATATTATTGCTGGGCTACTATTTTTACAACAAAAGGACTTTTGTATCCTCTGATTTTTCCACGTCCTTTATCCTCTCTATTCTTTTTGCACTTTTTTCTTTCTCCTTTTTCACCCAGATTGTTACTATAGAACATAAAAAAATCATCCGTTTTATAAAAGGGTTAACATATGTAGATTATAGTATAAGCCTTCCTAATGAGAAAAAGCTAATTGAAGATTACTTTCACCTTTTGCCGAATACCACGGTCGCTTTTATCGGCATATATATAGTTAACCTTTCATCTCTTAACAGGCAGTGCGGATATAAAAATGTGCAAATAGAACTGCTTAGAAGAATTGACGAAATTAAAGACGTGCTGAAAGATTGCTCAGAGCTTTATAAATTATCTGAGCCTATTTTTGTTTTTGCTTTCGGCGGTGACGATGATACACTTTGTACATACCTCAAAAAAATAGAAAGTATACTTAGTCGCACAATAAGATATGACGAAACTATAATCAGCTTTAAGATGAATGTCATTGGCACTAAAGCACCTTCAGACGGCAAAACTGCTGAAGAGCTTTTAGCTAATTTGCAAATTATTAAGTACTCCCTTACAAAAGATGAAAATGATAGTGAAGGCACACTCTGGTATAATCCTAACTTATTAAAGCTTAGCGAAAGAACACTGGCATTAGAAAAGGATATTCATACAGCGATTAAAACCAAAAAAATAAACATTGCTATTCAGCCAAAAGTTGCTATTGCTGGCAGTGGCAAAGGGGTTGCTGGAGAGGTGCTTGCAAGGTGGACCCATGAAATTCATGGCGAAATTTCACCACTTGAGTTTATTCCCTTAGTTGAGCGTGAGGGGCTTATGGATGAATTTACAAGCCTTATAATTTACCATACCGATAACATCATAAAAGAATATAAAAAGAAAAAGGGCATTATACTAAATTTATCTATCAATATTTCAGCCACTTCTTTGGTGTCTGGCAACCTTAACAAAATTCTTCTTGTTGACAGGGCAAATAAATTAAACGAACTAGGCGGGCTTGAGTTAGAGCTTACAGAAAGTGTTTTGTTTGATTTGAATGATAATTGCAAGCAATACATAACCGATTTGAAAGATGCTGGTTATAGAATTGCTATTGATGATTTTGGCACAGGGTTTAGTAACTTTGAGTATTTACAGGAATTTGAAATAGATACTCTTAAAATAGATAAAAGAATTATCGACAAGCTAACAGAAAGTGAAAAGTCTAATATTGTAGCAGATGCTCTCATTAAAATCGCCCATACTCTTGGTGCTAAGGTAGTAGCTGAAGGAGTAGAATTAAAAAGTCAGGCAAAGCAGCTAAAAGCCTTAAACTGTGATTATATACAAGGTTACTATTACTCAAAACCTTTACCACCAAAAGAGTTTTTAGAGTTTGTCACTAAAAGTTTTGAAAATCAAAGTTAGCATAATGCAAAAAAACATTTTTACCTTTACCGCCTTTTATGGCGGTTACTTTTTACAGTGCCGCCGCTATTACTTTGGGCTTTAAGTGACACTCTTGCAATATAGACAAAAACACATTATACTAAAATTGCAATTTATTGTTAAATCTTTGAGAGTAGGCATAAAATGAAAATCTTAATTGACGCAGACGGCTGCCCCGTTGTTGATATTACAGTAAATGCTGCTAAAGAGCATAAAATACCGTGCATAATACTTTGCGACACTTCTCATATATTTGAAAAGGATGGTGCTACCACAATCACTGTTTCAAAAGGAGCGGATAGCGTTGACTTTGCCCTTGTTAACATGGTTGAAAAAGGTGATATTGTTGTAACGCAAGATTATGGTCTTGCAGCAATGTGTTTGGCAAAACAGGCTATAACCCTAAATCAAGACGGTATGGTTTACACAGATAATAATATTGGTACGCTGCTATCTGCTCGTCATACTGCTAAAAAGGTTCGCCTTGCTGGCGGCAGGTTAAAGGGCGAAAAAAAGCGCACTGCACAGCAAGACACAATGTTCTTAAATAGGCTTAGGGAAATATTATTATGAACATTATGTATTACATATTAATTATATGGAATCTTTTTGTTTTCGCCTTTTACGGAGTAGACAAGCAAAAAGCAAGGGGCAATAAGCACCGCATAAAAGAGTCTACACTGATTTCGTTTGCATTTTTAATGGGCGCATTAGGCGCTATAATTGGAATGAAGATATTTCGCCATAAAACAAGAAAAACGAAGTTTAAGTTTTTAGTACCGCTCGCCCTAATTCTAAACATTGCTATTATATTCGTAACCTTTCTTCTTCATAATTCATAAAGTATGATGTTATGTTATATTTTAATAAAATTTAGCAATACTAAATATAATTATAGGAGATGAAAATATGGGGATTATAGGCTGGATAGTAATAGGTGCTTTAGCAGGCTGGATTGCAAGTATAATTACTGGCAACAATAAAAGGATGGGTGCCTTTGCAAATATAGCTGTAGGCATCATTGGCGGATTTTTAGGCGGATTTATTATGAGTCTTATCGGCAACAGCGGTGTAACCGGGTTTAATATCCGCAGCATTTTAGTAGCTATAGGCGGCTCTGTAATTTTGCTGCTTATCGTAAACCTTATTAAACGGAAGTCTTAATAAAAACGCATATATAAAGGTATAAAGGTTTTAATAATCCGCTTTCATAAAATAGTAAGGTAACTAAAACAAATTTAACCCGTCTTTCTAAGGAAAAGAAAGACGGGTTTTTACCGCGAAATACGGGTTATATTTTGCTGTTATGAAATTTCCTTTATACAGTCACTTCAAAAATTATACGGTTGCCTCTTCTTTGATAGCTTCCGCTTCTGCTATTTCCGGGTTAGCCGCTCTATATGTCCTGCTATAGTGTGCATAAATAAGACCACAAGCTGTAGCTCCTAATAGATGCCAGAAGTTATGACCCTGGACAAATCCAAACTGCTCAAAGAATGTTCCGCGTATATGGTAATTGTCAAGCTGCCAAAGTATGTAAGCAAATGTGAGTGAAGATGCAGCAGCAAGGAGTAAATCGGCAGTGAATCCCTTCTTCTTTCTATTGGTGGTGTATTCTAAGATTAACCCTACAAGAATAAGTACGAGGAATAGGTTTCTGCGAAGTTCGGGCGCATATACTAACCCCCAAAGCAGCAGTGCATTTATAATTACGTATGAAACTGCAAATATCGTCGTTGTAAATTTCGGAACATTACGCAGTGCATACATTACAATGAAAACAGATATTAGATACATTCCTGCTACATCCAAGAACTGACCAATAAACGTCATACTCATGTGCATAAATGCGCTACCAAGACCTGTAATAATAACCGCAAGCCCAAATAAAATGCGCAGTGCCTTGCTTGATGTAATGGCTATCTCTTTCGTTTTCGGTGTGTACGGCAAGCAGATTAAAAAGGCTCCAACGAACACATAAAATAAAGAAGATACTGTATTCCATGGTTGCCGTATGGCCGAACCCTCTTCAACATGCTCGTTAAAGTTGTAGCCACCGTCAGGCATCATAGATGTTGCTGGCCCTCCCCATTTAGCATCATTCCAATCAAGAGTTTCTGATTTGCTAGCCTCTAATATAACTACTAGTGATATTAGTGTGACGAGCAGACCAACGAAAATAGCCATCCAGTTTAGTTTTGGTTTTACTTTCATTCCTTTTCCCCCAAACAAAATAATACAAAGCAAAATACCTTACCAACCGTTTTAGTATGACAAGATATAAACTGTTGTTTAAACTATTATACTTAAACACAATAAAATTTCAACATATTTCTATTATATTAACAAAAAAACTGAAAAAATTTACAATTTTCTTTTCTCATTTAAGTCTATAAACACAACATTTTATTAGCAAAATCTTTCATTTGCCTATAAACAACATGATACAGGTATTTACTTTCTTCTTTTTCTCAAAGAGCGCTCGCTCGCCTTAAAGTTATAAATTGGTCGTATAATGCCCTCTACCGTAGCTGTGCCTGTAATTTTAGCCATAATCTCTTCCATAGGCTTATAAGCCATTGGGCATTCATCAAGTGTTTCACTGTTTACAGATGTAGTATAAACCCCATCCATCTCCTTTTTGAAATCAGAAAGTGTAAAGGTCTTTTTAGCCTCTGTTCGGCTCATAAGGCGCCCTGCACCATGCGGAGCACTGCAGTTCCAATCTTCATTGCCAAGCCCTGTGCAAATTAGGCTGCCATCACGCATATTAATCGGTATTAGCAAAGGTTCTCCCTTTTTTGCTGACACAGCACCTTTTCTGAGAATCATATTATCCATATCAATATAATTATGAATAGTAGTAAAAGAGCCATCATCTACAATTCCCAATCCTTCTAATATAACTTCTTTCATAATCTGTCTGTTAAGTGCTGCAAATCGCTGCATAATCGCCATATCGTGCAAATAATCCTCCATATCAGCGCCACACAAACTAGCCAGCTCGTATGAAACTTCCTTTTGAGCCTTACCCCCCGCCGCTTTATAAGCGACTTCTTGATAGTAATTTGCCACCTGAAGCCCCACATTTCGGCTGCCAGAGTGAATTACTAAATAAAGGTCCTCATCTTCACTTTTTCCGACCTCAATAAAATGATTTCCTCCGCCGAGTGTTCCAAAGCTTTGCTCGGTACGCTTTGTGTTTCTTAAATTTTCGATACAACGAAGCTCTAAGGTGTTAATTTGCGCACTTTTTCTATGCGGCAGCTTTCTCACCTCATAACCAGACGGTATATTCTGACGTATGAATTTATCAAGTTTTGGTAGGTCTATCCTTTTATTCTTAAGCTTAACCGTCTCCATTCCGCAGCCAATGTCTACACCCACCATGTTAGGAACAACACTGTCC
>DASRNG010000028.1:0-20829 GCA_035647555.1 Oscillospiraceae bacterium
CTGTTATGGGTGCTAAGTATAGTGACCTTATGTTCAAAGGGCAACTGCACATTATCTTTATTTTTGTTCTGAAGTATGGGGTTATTTGTGCCAGGACCCGTTCTAACATTAAGATAAGTAGTAGGGTCGCCAAGTGTTACCGTACCCGTTACAGACGACGCCTGTGTGTACACGGCATTAAAGCAAAACATATATCCTAAAACTATAACTAAGCACATAACTGCGGATAAAATTTTAATATGTACTGCTCGCTTCATATAACCACCTATCCAATAATTTTCTTTACAATTCGCTAAGTACAGTTTAACATACGGCTATATTCGTGTCAATAAGACAACTTGTTTTACAGTTTTTATATATTTTGCAACTTTTTTGTTATAAATAAAAATAAAACCGCAAAAAGCGGCTTTACTTATATATTTTATTAAAAAATTATAGGCTCACAATTATTTACAGGCGCTGCTACAGTAAGTAGATAGTCTCTATTAATTCTTGCCCCCATTTTTAGTAGTGCCGTTTCTGCACCGTCAAACGCAAGAGAAGGCAAATTATTTTCACAGCTAAGGTGTGCCAGTACAAACCTTGACGTGCCTTTGTCTATCAGTTTAGTAAGAGCTGTATCACAATCTATATTTGAAAGGTGACCTTTATCTGATAGTATCCTCTTTTTAAGCTCGTATGGGTAAGAGCTAGCTTTTAGCATACCTTCATCATGGTTTGACTCTATATATAAAAGGTCACAGCCTGTAACAACCGCTAACATTTCTTCTGTAATAACACCCGTATCTGTTACTAAGGCTATCTTTCTGCCGTCTGGCATATATATTACAAAACCCAGCGGGTCTGCTGCATCATGTGAAATCTTAAAAGGCACGACAAGCATATCAGAAATACTCGTTCCTGAAAAGTCTACCGTTTGTGTGATTTGCCCGCAATTAAGCAGCCCCTTATTTTTAAGCGACATAAGCGTGCCTGCTGAAGAATATACGGGTACTTTATATCTTTTTGTAAAAACATCAAGCCCTGCTATGTGGTCCGTATGCTCATGCGTTATAAAGATAGCAGAGATTTTTTTCGGGTCAACATCAATTTCTAAAAGTGCTTTTTCTGTTTGACGGGTACTTCTTCCTATGTCTATTAAGACTCCACTGTCACCCGTACCTATGTAAACACAGTTGCCGCTGCTCGACGAGAACAGCGGACAAAAACGCGCCATAATCTATTTTCCTTTCACTTCGTCTTCTACTTGCTATATAACCTTGGCAACTACTTTATCATCGCCTTTTTTGAATGAAATTCTTTCAATATTTGCACCTATCAGCGAAAGCTTTTCCACAACATTCTCATATCCACGCTCAATATAATGAATATTATCTATAACCGTTTCACCTTTTGCTATTAGCCCTGCTATTAGCATAGCAGCACCTGCTCTTAAATCATCTGCTTTAACGGGTGCAGCAGAAAGGTTTTCTACCCCTTCAATTGTTGCTGTTTTACCATCAACCTGAATTTTCGCTCCCATGCGCCGCAATTGTTCCACGTACATAAAACGGTTATCCCACACGCTTTCAGAGATATAACTTGTACCGTCTGCAACAGATAAAAGCACTGCCATTTGCGGCTGCATATCTGTAGGAAATCCCGGATGCGGCATTGTTTTTACAATGCATTTGTTAGGGCGCTCTTTTTTTGAAATAACCGTTACACTGTCGTCACCCTCAATTACATCAATACCACTTTCAATAAGCTTTGCTGTAATAGACTCAAGGTGCTTTGGAATTACATTGTTTATTGTAATTTCGCCGCCCGCCGCAGCTGCCGCTACCATGTATGTTCCCGCTTCAATTTGGTCTGGTATAATGGAATATGTGCAGCCATGAAGGGCTTTTACGCCCCTTATCTTTATAACATCAGTACCTGCACCTCTCACATCTGCTCCCATTGAGTTTAGAAAGTTTGCAAGGTCAACAATATGAGGCTCTTTTGCGGCATTTTCTATAACAGTAAGCCCGCCAGCTTTTACGGCTGCAAGCATTACATTCATAGTAGCCCCAACAGATACATTATCCATATAAACAGATGCGCCTATAAGCTGCGGTGCTGATGCCGATATAACAGCACCTTTTGTAGAAATATCTGCACCTAAAAGCTCAAACCCTCTAACATGCTGGTCAATAGGTCTTACACCAAAAAAGCACCCACCAGGCATAGCCACGCTTGCACAGCCAAAACGCCCAAGCATTGCACCTAAAAGGTAATAAGACGCCCTTAATTGCTGCGCCATTTCATCTGGCACTGCCGCCATAGCTTTTATGTTTTTTGTATCTATCTCTAAAACATTTGGTTTTACAAAGCTTGTCCTTGCACCTAAATGCTCAAGTATTTTTATCATCATATTAACATCGCTTATATCAGGTATGTTTTCAATCCTACAAACATCCTCGCACAAAACCGCAGCAGGAATAATTGCTAATGCCGCATTTTTCGCTCCGCTTATGTTAATTTCACCGTAAAGCTTTTTACCGCCATGAATGACGAATTTTTCCACAATTCGACACCCTTTCATTTATGTGTTTAAACTTCTTTTTGTAGTATACCACTAAAAAGAAAAAAATAAAAGAGGTTTAGTATATTTAATGTGTATCTTCTGTAAATAAAGAGTTTTTCTTACTTTTAATCTAATAAATCTAACTTATAAATAGCGTGTTTTGTTAATTTAATATAAAAAATAAAATAAGCCCTCCAATAAGGAGGGCAAGCATTTTATACAAGTTCTAAGATACACATTTCCGCACCGTCTCCTCGACGGGCTACCGTTCTTGTTATGCGGGTGTAGCCTCCGCTCTTATCTTTATACTTAGGACCAATTTCGTCAAAAAGTTTTTTGACTACGGATTCCTTCGTAATGTATGCAAAAGCTTTTCTTTTGTTGTGAAGGCTGTCTTCCTTTGCAATGGTTATCATTTTTTCAGCCATTGCACGAGTTTCTTTAGCTCTTGTGACCGTTGTTTCTATTTTACCATTCTCCAAAAGAGAAGTAACCATGTTTCGCAGCATAGCATCTCTTACGTCTGTTGCTCTGCCAAGTTTTCTGGTTCCGGGCATATTATCACTCCTTTACCTGAATATAGACTTATTCATCTTCATCTCTGAGGGCAAGCTCAAGCGAGGCAAGCTTTGTTACTACCTCGTCAAGGGATTTACGTCCCAAATTCCTGACTTTCATCATATCCGCTTCCGTCTTGCCTATAAGCTCCTCAACCGTATTTATTCCGGCCCTCTTCAGACAGTTAAATGACCTAACAGACAAATCTAATTCCTCTATAGTCATTTCAAGAATTTTTTCTTTACCATCATCACTTTTAACTACCATTATCTCGGTATTCGATACCTCATCAGAAAGGTCTACAAAGAGATTAAGGTGCTCTGTTAAAATTTTAGCACCCCAAGAAATGCCTTCACTTGCGGTTATCGTGCCATTTGTCCATAATTCAAGCGTGAGCTTGTCATAGTCTGTAATTTGACCTACTCGTGTATTTTCTACCGTATAGTTTACCTTGAGAACAGGAGAGTAAATAGAGTCAATCGCTATTACTCCGATTATAGGCTCCATAAGCTGTTTGTTGCGCTCAGCAGAAACATAACCTCTTCCCTTGTCAGCGGTAAGCTCCATGTGTATGTGAGCATCATCATCAAGCGTTGCTATGTGGTGGTCTGGATTTAGTATTTCTACTTCAGAGTCCACATTAATATCACCTGCTGTTACTACACCAGGCCCGCTTGCCTCTAAATACATAATTTTAGGTCCGTCACCATGAATTTTAAGGATAACTCCTTTTAAATTCAAGACTATTTCAGTTACATCTTCCTTAACGTTAGGAATAGTACTAAATTCATGAAGAATATTATCTATTTTCACAGACGTGACAGCATAGCCCGGCAATGAAGATAAAAGTACACGACGCAGACTATTTCCGAGAGTGGTGCCAAATCCTCTTTCAAGGGGTTCTACAACGAATTTCCCGTATTCACCTGAATTGTCACCAGAATCAATAAATTCTATTCTGGGCTTCTCAATACTTACCATTCAAAACCCTCCTTATATTGCACAGTTGTCCTGTGTATGAGAATTGCCTAATTCCCAATGAAAGCTTACTTAGAATATAATTCAACAATAAGCTGCTCTTGTACCGGCGCATCAATCTGGTCTCTCAAAGGTAGGTTTATAACCTTTGCCAAATTTGCCGTATCATCAAGACTTAGCCATTGTGGAATAGGGCGTCCGCCGTTAGTTTCAAGAATCTCTTTCATTGAATTGGAATCAATCGTCGCCTCTCTCACGGCTACCACATCGCCTGCCTTTACAAGGTATGAGGGGATGTTTACTTTTCTATCATTAACCGCAAAATGCCCACGTGTTACAAGTTGCCTTGCCTGCGCACGAGAGCTTGCAAAGCCAAGTAAATAGACGACATTGTCAAGACGGCTTTCGCATATCTGAAGTAAAATCTCGCCTGTTATACCTTGGCGCCTCTCCGCCATAAGAAAATACTTGTGAAATTGTTTTTCAAGCATTCCGTAATAACGTTTCGCCTTTTGCTTCTCACGAAGCTGAAGTCCGTACTCAGAAACCTTTTTACGACCTTGACCGTGCTGACCAGGAGCATACGCACGACGCTCTATAGCACATTTATTTGTATAGCATCTGCTGCCTTTAAGAAAGAGCTTTTGCCCTTCGCGGCGGCATAGCTTGCATACCGCATCGGTATATCTTGCCATTATTACACCTCCAAATTGTTATACACGTCTTCTTTTGGGCGGACGGCAGCCGTTGTGGGGAATAGGAGTTACGTCTTTTATCATAGTAACTTCAAGACCCGCAAGTTGCAGCGCCCTAATTGCCGCCTCTCGTCCAGAGCCAGGGCCTTTAACATAAACTTCAACAGTTTTTAGCCCTTGCTCCGCTGCTATTCTAGCGGCAGTTTCTGCAGCGGTTTGTGCTGCATACGGTGTGGACTTTCTTGAGCCTCTAAAGCCCATTTCGCCCGCACTTGCCCAAGAAATAGCATTTCCTTGTGTATCTGTAATTGTAACTATTGTATTGTTGAAGGTAGATTGGATGTGTGCTGCACCTTTATCAATATTTCTACGCTCACGACGTCTCGTCGCAGCACCTCTTTTTCCAGAGCCTTTTTTAGCCATTGTATTTTACCTCCTTCGGACTTATTGCCTTTTGTTGGCTATTGTCTTTTTAGGACCTTTACGTGTTCTTGCATTAGTCTTAGAGCGTTGCCCTCTAACGGGTAAGCCCTTACGATGACGCACGCCACGGTAACAACCAATCTCAATAAGTCTTTTAATATCGAACGCCGTCTCACGACGTAATTCACCTTCAACTTTTACGTTATGGTCGATATATTCACGTAGCTTTGAAACGTCTCCCTCGGTTAAATCCTTAACTCTAATATCAGGATTAACCCCTGTCGCTTTTAAAATATCAGCGGCAGTTTTGTGGCCAATACCTAAGATATAAGTAAGTCCAACTTCGACTTTTTTATCTCTCGGTAAGTCAACACCTGAAATACGCGCCATTTGTCGTGCACCTCCAATAATGTTTTGCGTCAGTTAGCCTTGACGCTGCTTGTGCCTTGGGTTTTCGCAGATAACTCTGACTTTGCCCTTGCGTTTAATAATTTTGCATTTGTCACAAATTTTCTTGACAGAAGGTTTGACTTTCATTTTAAAGCCTCCTTAAAAATCTTTCATCAAATCACTTTGAACGCCATGTTATACGGCCACGGGTCAGGTCATACGGGGACATTTCAACCGTAACCTTATCCCCGGGCAGGATGCGTATAAAATTCATCCTAAGTTTTCCAGAAATATGAGCTAAAATTCTGTGACCGTTTTCGAGTTCTACCTGAAATGTAGCATTAGGTAAAGCTTCTACTACTGTCCCCTCTACTTCAATCATATCTTCTTTTGACATCTCTGCACTTCCTCCCCGCTTACCTGAGCTTTACCGCTCAGTAAATTTAATGCTTTTCTTAATCTGCTGTTGGCCGCCATATCATAGTCAGATACTTTGTATCTCGTATAAGCGATATGTTTAATGTTTTTAGGCTTTGGGCGCTCTATCGGGCGCTCTTTACCGTCAATTACCATAACTTTATCTCTCATAACTTCTGTAACGACCATAAACTTGCCTTTGTCTCTGCCGGCTTTTGAGATAATTACCGTGCCGACTGTAATCTCCATAGCTCTCACCCGCATTCAGTCAAAATAATCGGACCATTTGAAGTTATTGCTATCGTATGCTCAAAATGAGCTGATAATTTGCCGTCTGCAGTAACAATCGTCCAATTATCTGGCATCTTTCTTATTGCTGCTTTACCGATATTTATCATCGGCTCTATAGCAAGAGTCATGCCGGGAGCAAGCCTTACTCCTCTTCCTTTGGTACCAAAGTTTGGAACTGCTGGGTCCTCGTGAAGATTTGTACCTATTCCATGTCCTGTAAATTCCCGAACCACAGAATAACCGTGCTTTTCACAGTAGCTTTGTATTGCATTGCCTATGTCTCCAAGTCTGCCGCTGGGAACGGCCGCTTTTATGCCTTCATAAAGACTTTGTTCGGTCGTCTCCATCAGCCGCTTTGCCTCTTCCGAAATCTCTCCGGCAGCAAAAGTAGCGGCAGTGTCTCCGTTAAAACCATTTATTGTAGCACCAAGGTCAATACTTACTAAGTCACCTGACTTTATAATACGGTCTTTCGTGGGTATTCCGTGAATAACTTCATTATTAATTGAAATACACGCTGAAGCTGGAAAACCGTTGTAGCCAAGGAATGTTGGTGTTGCACCGCTTTTTTCTATGAACTTGCGGATTAACTCATCAATCTGTGCAGTTGAAATTCCAGGCTCAACTGCTTCGCCCGCCTTTTTTAAGGCTTCTGCAGAAATCCTGCAAGCGGTTTTCATTACCTCTATTTCCCGCTCAGATTTCAATACAATCATTACTTGCCCTCCAAAGCAGCTATTATTGAGGAAATGTTTTTATCAATTCCTGCTACCCCATCAATAGTAAACAGCTTTCCCGTCTTTTCATAAAACTCTATTAACGGCTCTGTCTGCTCGTGGTATATCGCAAGTCTATCTAAAACAGTCTTAGGGTCATCGTCCTTGCGAATTATAAGGTCTGCTCCGCAAGCATCACAAATTCCCTCTGCCTTTGGGGGTATATTTTTTATATGGTAGGTTGCAGAGCAGTCTTTGCAAACTCTTCTCCCTGCCATTCTCTCTACAACAGCCTCGTCTGTAATACCTATGTTTACGACGATATCTACATCAAAGTCCATTTCTGCAAGTGCCTTTGCCTGCGGAATTGTCCGTGGAAAGCCATCAAGTATAAACCCACGTTCACAATCAGACTTTGAAAGCCTCTCTTTTATAACTCCTATTACAACATCATCAGGTACTAATTTTCCAGACTCTGTAAAGACTTTTGCTTTCAGCCCCATCTCAGTGCCTTTTGCAATTGCTTCCCGAATAATGTTTCCTGTGGAGATTGTGGGTATCAGAAGTTTATCTGTCAGTATCTCCGCTAAAGTACCCTTTCCGGCTCCTGGGGCTCCAAGAAGTATCAGTTTCATTATATACTGTCCTTTCATAAAAAGAGCGTCTAATTAATCTAAAAATCCTTTATAGTGGCGCATCATCATCTGGCTCTCAAGTTGTTTTACCGTTTCAAGAGCAACACCGACCATAATGATTATTGAGGTACCGCCAAGTGTTATGTTCATACCGTTGCCTTTGCCTAAAGCCGCCTCTGTAATAATAGAGAATAAAATTGGGAAAAGTGCAACAACACTTAAAAGCATAGCTCCTATTATGATTATCTTGCCTATTATTCCACCGATGTAGTCAGATGTTGGCTTACCAGGGCGGATACCTAAAATAACACCGCCATTAGAGCGTATATTGTTCGCCATTTCAACTGGGTTGTACTGGATTGCTGCGTAAAAATACGCAAAGAATATTATGAATAGGAAGTAAATAACTGCATATGCCCAATTATCTGCTTGAAATAGCCCAAAGAATTTATCCCAAAGCCCGCCTTCTTTTATTCTGTTTTGTAAAAACATTTCAATAGTTGGTGGCAGTGACAGGATTGAGCTTGCAAAAATAACTGGCATAACACCACTCATATTTACCTTTATCGGGATATGGGTACTTTGACCGCCGTACATTTTACGCCCTACTACACGTTTTGCATACTGAACGGGGATTCTGTGTTCGGCATTGTCCATCCATACGATGTAAGCGAGCATAAAAATATAAATAACTACTACAAGGGGTGCAAGGAAGTAATATGCACCGTGGGGTCCGCCTCTAAAGAAGTAACTGCCCACACTTGGATTCATGCTGAAAAGTCTTGCAGCCTCTGTTGGTATGCGTGAAATAATTCCAGCAAAAAGTATAATGGATATTCCGTTACCTATGCCTTTTTCGTTTATCTGCTCACCAAGCCACATAACAAGTGCCGTGCCCGCAGTGAGACAGAATATAACGATAAGAGCCTGAAATACAGCCCATGCGCCCTTAAATGCAGCACCTGACGGGTCCATCATAAGGTAGTTTTGAGAACGAAGATACATATAATATGCAGTACTTTGCATAAAGCCTAGCCCAATTGTAACATAGCGTGTTATAGAAGCTATCTTTTTTCTGCCCTCTTCGCCTTCTTTTTGAAGTTTTTCCAGTGCTGGTATTGCAACTGTTAGTAGCTGCATAATAATTGAGCTGTTAATATACGGCGTTACAGACATAGCAAAAATTGTACCGTAGTTAAAGGCGTCACCCGTCATCATACTTAAATATGAAAGAAACGTTGTTCCCTGTGCGCTTCCCAGCACACCTTCAGTGGCAATATTTAAGAATGGAACTGGTATATTTGCGCCTATTCTAAATACTACAATAACGAATGCTGTAAAAATTAGTTTATTGCGTAAATCCGGAATCTTCCATGCATTGACAAATGTCTTTAACATTTCAGACCACCTCCGCCTTTCCTCCAGCAGCTTCTATTTTATTCTTAGCCGTCTCAGAGTAAGCGTTTACCTTAACGGTAAATTTCTTTGACAAATCCCCATTAGCAAGGATTTTAACACCGTCAAGTTCTTTCTTTATAAGACCTGAGCCTAAAAGGGCATCAATATCTATTACTGAACCGTCATCAAAGTTTTTTTCAAGGTCAGAAAGGTTTACTACTGCAAATTCTTTACGGAAAATATTCACAAAACCTCTCTTTGGAAGTCTCCTTTGAAGTGGCATCTGTCCACCCTCAAATCCAGGATATGACCCCTTGCCTGCACGTGCTTTTTGACCTTTATGGCCTTTTCCTGAAGTTTTGCCCCAGCCTGAACCTGCACCTCTGCCGATTCGCTTAACACTCTTTTTCGACCCTTGGGTCGGTGAAAGTTCGTGTAGCTTCATATTAGCACCTCCTTAGTTTCCTTCTGTTACCTCTATAAGATGAACAATCTTTTTGACTTTGCCACGAGTTTGTGGATTGTCAGGTTGTGAAGATATGTCACCAATCTTATGAAGTCCTAATGCGTGGGCAGTAGCAATTTGGTCCTTTTTGCTGCCTATAAGGCTTCTAACAAGCTTTACATTTATATTTGCCATTATTCCCACTCTCCTTAATCCTTAAAATGCTTTACTGATTTCCCACGTAAAGCAGCAACTTCTTCTACATTGCGAAGGCTCATAAGCCCTTGCATAGTAGCTCTTATAACATTGCACGGGTTATTAGAGCGAAGTGCCTTTGCACGTATATCCGTTATGCCAGCTGATTCAACAACAGCACGCACTGGTCCGCCAGCGATAACGCCTGTACCGGGTGCTGCGGGTTTAAGAAGAACTTCACCTGCTCCGAATTTGCCAATTATAGCGTGCGGAATTGTACCATCTTTTAACGAAATGGTAACGAGGTTCTTTTTTGCATCCTCTATACCCTTGCGAATAGCATCCGGAATCTCTCCAGATTTACCCATGCCAAAACCCACTCTGCCTTTGCCGTCACCGACAACAACAAGAGCAGAAAACTTGAAAATTCTACCGCCTTTAACGGTTTTCGCTACACGGTTTATTGTGACTACTTTTTCTTGAAACTCAGGTTTTTCTCGAGTTGTTTCATATCTAGCCAAAAGTATTTCCTCCCTTTCCTCTTAGAAGTTAAGCCCGCCATCACGGGCGCCTTCGGCCAAGCTCGCAATGCGACCATGATAAAGGTATCCGCCACGGTCGAAAACAACATCTTTTATGTTCTTCTCCTTGGCTCTTTTAGCGAGAAGCTCGCCTACTTTGCGCGCAGCATCTTTGTTGCCGCCGTATTCATTAAACTCTTTTTCAACTGTTGATGCAAAAACAAGTGTTGTACCGTCTGCATCATTTATAAGCTGAGCATATATATGCCTGTGAGAACGAAAAACATTAAGACGTGGGCACAAAGCTGTGCCGGATACTTTTCCGCGCACTCTCTTATGGCGCTGCATTCTTGCTACGTTATTGTTAAGTTTTGTTACCATAATAATTCACCTCGCCAATTTATTGTCCGCCCTTACCGGCTTTGCCTTCCTTACGACGAATAACTTCGTCTACATATTTTATGCCTTTGCCCTGATAAGGCTCGGGGGGTCTTTTTCTTCTTATTTCTGCTGCAAAATACCCTACCTTTTGCTTATCTGTGCCAGACACAATTATCCTGTTGGGAGCAGGCACTTCAACAGTTATACCGTCTATCTCCGGCATAATAACCTGGTGGGAAAAACCAATGTTCAGCACAAGATTTTTACCCTCTTTTACGGCTCTGTATCCCACTCCGTTAATTTCAAGCTCTTTTTTATAGCCGTTGTGTACACCCTCTACCATATTTGCTACAAGAGAGCGTGTAAGACCGTGAAAAGCACGGACTTCCTTTTCGTCATTGGGGCGTGTTACATTAATAATTCCGTCCTGAAAATCTATCCCGATTTCAGGGCGTATATCTCTTGTAAGAGTACCTTTAGGACCCTTAACAGTAACGGTAGTACCGTCGATACTTACATCAACACCCGCAGGAATAACAATCGGCTGTTTGCCTATTCGTGACATTCTGCTGTACCTCCTTTACCAAATATACGCAAGGACTTCGCCGCCAACTTTTGATTTGCGTGCTTCCTTGTCAGTCATAACGCCTTTTGAAGTTGAAACTATTACAACCCCAAGGCCGTTCATAACTTTCGGCATGTCTTCACAGTTTGAATATATCCTAAGTCCAGGCTTTGAAACTCTGCGAAGCCCTGTTAAAACCTGTGATTTATTCGGACCGTATTTAAGAGCAACCTCAATAACACCTTGGTTGCCGTTTTCTATTACCTTATAGTTCTTTATATAACCCTCATCAACAAGAATTTGAGCAATTGCCTTCTTCATGTTTGATGCGGGAATCTGCACTGTATCGTGCTTAGCTGAGTTTGCATTGCGAATTCTCGTTAGCATATCAGCAATGGAATCAGTAATTTGCATGACAGTTCCTCCTTATTAGCAATCACTCTTACCAGCTTGCTTTTCTCACGCCAGGGATTTGACCTGCGTGCGCAAGCTCTCTAAAGCAAATCCTGCAAACACCATATTTGCGAATATAGGCGTGAGGCCTTCCACAGATTTTACATCTGTTGTGTTGCCTTGTAGAATACTTAGCAGGCCTTGCTTGTCTAACTCTTAAAGATTTCTTAGCCACAGTTATTCCTCCTATCTCGCAAACGGCGCGCCAAGAAGCGTAAGTAGCTCTCGTGCTTCTTCATCGGTTTTAGCCGTTGTTACTAAGCTTATATCCATACCACGAACTTTATCAATCTTATCATAATCAATTTCAGGGAAAATAAGCTGCTCTTTAACGCCCATGGTATAGTTTCCTCTACCGTCAAAAGAGTTGGGGTTAATACCTCTAAAGTCTCTAACTCTTGGAAGGGCTATGCTAAAGAATCTGTCAAGAAACTCATACATACGCTCACCTCTTAAAGTGACTTTAACACCAACATTCATACCTTCCCTTAGCTTAAAGTTAGCAACAGACTTTTTTGCTTTGCAAATAATCGGTTTTTGACCAGTAATTAAAGAAAGGTCTGCTACAACCGCTTCAATTATCTTAGGATTATCACGTGCTTCGCCGCAAGCAACATTCACTACAATTTTATCAAGCTTTGGAATTTGCATAACGCTCTTATACCCGAACTTTTTCATTAGGGAAGGAGCAACTTCATTTTTATAATGTTCTTTCAATCTTGCCATTTAAGTTTGTCCTCCCTTATTCAAATTGAGCGAGACAATCGCTCTTCTTGCATGTGCGGACTTTTTTACCTTTGGAATTAATAGCAGAACCTGTTCGTGTTGGCCTGCCGCATTTGGGACAAATCAATTGAACTTTGCTCGCATAAAGCGCGCTTTCTGCTTTTATAATTCCGCCAGGTTCGCCCATAGCCTTTGGCTTTACATGCTTAGAAACGACATTGACACCCTCTACGATAACTTTGCCTTCCGATGGGGATACCTGCAGCACTTTACCTTTTTTGCCACGGTCCTTGCCGTTTATAACAATAACTTCATCGTTCGTTTTAACGTGAACTTTGTTTCTCATAAATCATGCGCCTCCGTTACAGTACTTCCGGCGCAAGACTTAGAATTTTAAGATAATCTTTTTCTCTAAGTTCTCTTGCGACGGGCCCGAAAATACGGGTGCCTCTTGGACTTTTATCTTCTCTGATGATAACTGCTGCATTTTCATCAAAGCGAATATATGTGCCATCATCACGGCGTGCGCCGCTTGCAGAACGTACAATAACTGCCCTGACTATTTCGCCTTTTTTAACAACACCGCCAGGTGTTACTTTTTTTACACTTGCAACAATTACATCGCCTATATTTGCATACCTCTTTCTAGTACCTCCGAGAACGCGAATGCACATAATCTCTTTGGCTCCCGTGTTATCGGCTACCTTGAGGTAACTTTCCTGTTGTATCACAGTGTATGCCTCCTTTGTGCTAAATCACTTAGCCTTCTCTATGATTTCTGCAACACGCCATCTTTTATCCTTTGATATAGGGCGAGTTTCCATTATCATAACACGGTCGCCTATGCCGCACTCGTTGTTTTCATCATGTGCTTTCATTTTTACCGTGTGATTAATAATTTTCTTATAAAGCGGATGCTTTACCCTATCTTGAACAGATACGACAACTGTCTTATCCATCTTATCGCTTGTTACGATACCGACACGTGTCTTTCTTAATTTTCTTTCACTCATGCTGTATCCTCCTTAAGAACTTTTACCGTGAAGCTCGACTTCACGCTGAATAGTTTTTATTCTGGCGATGTCTTTCCTAACGGCCCTAATTCTCATCGGATTATCAAGCTGGTTGATGGCCTGTTGAAAGCGCAATTTAAATAGCTCATCTTTCAACTCAAGGAGTTTAGCATCCAACTCCGAACCGGAAAGCTTTTTTAATTCAACGGCTTTCATTACTGCTCACCATCCTGTTCTTCCTTTTTAACAAACTTACATTTTATAGGCAGTTTATTTGCCGCAAGTCGCATGGCCTCTTTAGCAAGTGCTTCATCAACGCCTGCTATTTCAAACATAACTCTACCAGGTTTTACAACCGCAACCCAATGCTCAGGGGAGCCTTTACCAGAACCCATTCGAGTTTCTGCGGGTTTTTGAGTTACTGGCTTGTCGGGGAATATTTTAATCCATACCTGACCGCCACGTTTAATGTACCTTGTCATCGCTATACGGGCAGCTTCAATTTGGTTGGATGTTATCCACGCTGGCTCAAGAGCCACAATTCCGAAGTCGCCATAACTGATTTTGTTTCCTCTTGTCGCAATGCCCTTCATGCGTCCTCTTTGAACTTTACGACGTTTTACTCTTTTAGGAAGTAACATTATTTGGCTCCTCCTTCCTTTTTGGTTTTACGAGTATCATGAAGAATTTCGCCTTTATATATCCATACTTTAACGCCTATAAGCCCATAAGTGGTGCTAGCTTCAGCAAAGCCATAGTCAATATCTGCTCGTATGGTTTGCAGCGGAATTGTTCCTTCATGATAATGTTCTGTACGTGCAATTTCTGCACCGCCAAGCCTGCCGGATACCTGTGTTTTTATGCCTTTAGCGCCTTCTCTCATTGTTCTGCCAATCGCCTGTTTTAATGCACGACGGAAAGATATGCGCCTTTCAAGCTGTGCGGCTATATTTTCAGCAACAAGTTGTGCGTTAAGGTCGGGGCGTTTTACTTCTGTAATGTTGATATAAACGTCTCGTCCATCGTTAAGTTGCTTTTTAACCTTTACTTTTAACTTTTCAATCTCTGTGCCACCCCTGCCAATAACTATGCCAGGCTTTGCACAATGAATGTTGATTCGTATTCTTTTAGGGTCTCTCTCTATCTCTATTTTTGGCACTCCTGCTGAAGCGAGTGTCTTAAATAGAAACTTTCTTAATTGGTAGTCACTTACAAGATTTTCATCAAATTCACCTTTTTTAGCATACCAGCGAGATTCCCAATCTTTAATAACACCAACCCTAAGTCCCGTTGGATTAATCTTTTGTCCCATACTCTTTTCCTCCTCTCGCTTACTCTGCTTCTTTAAGTGATAACGTAATATGTGATGTTTTCTTGTTTATACGGTTTGCACTACCTCTTGCCCGTGGTCTTATACGTTTAAGTGTAGGGCCTTGAGTTACAAAACAATCTGACACAAAAAGTCTCGTAACATCCATATCAAGATTTATTTCTGCATTAGCCATAGCGGATTTTAAAAGCTTTTCAAGTGGTTCACACGCGGCCTTCGGCGTGTGTTTCAGTATCGCCATCGCTTCGTCTGCTGGTTTGTTGCGGATAAGGTCAAGAACGATTTTAACCTTGCGTGGAGCAATGCGTATGTGTTTTGCCTTAGCTATTGCCATAACTACTCCCTCGTTATCCGTTGCATGCATAATTACACACTCCTTTCACCGATTACCTTGTGTTTGAGGTTTTTGAACCCGCATGCCCTCTAAATATCCTTGTGGGGGCGAATTCACCAAGTTTATGTCCTACCATGTCCTCGGTAACATATACGGGTACATGTTTGCGTCCATCATGAACGGCAAATGTGTGCCCAACGAACTCTGGAAATATGGTTGAGTCTCTGCTCCAAGTCTTAAGAACAACCTTTTCTCCGGTCTTGTTCATTTCAACAACCTTCTTGAGCAAACTCGGCTGTACATAGGGTCCTTTTTTTATGCTTCTGCTCATCTTTTAATTGCTCCTTTCGACTTATTTGCTTTTGCGACGCTTCACGATATATTTATCGGAAGGGTTCTTTTTAGCTCTCGTCTTGTAACCTAAAGTAGGCTTGCCCCATGGAGTTAAAGGACTTGGCATGCCAATAGGCGCCTTGCCTTCTCCACCACCGTGCGGGTGGTCGCACGGGTTCATTGCTGAACCACGAACTGCGGGTCTTCTGCCTAGGTGACGTGAACGCCCTGCTTTTCCTATTCTAACGTTTTCATGCTCTACGTTGCCCACTGTACCAATTGTAGCCATGCAGTTTATTGGCACATTGCGAAGTTCGCTTGACGGTAAACGTAAAAGTGCCACAGTGCCCTCTTTAGCCATAAGCTGAGCTGCGTTACCTGCTGCTCTTGCAAGCTGACCGCCTTTACCTGGGTGAATCTCAACATTGTGAACGTACGTACCTGTTGGTATGTTAGCAAGCGGAAGAGCGTTACCAGGTTTTATATCAACACCTGTTCCCGATTCAACTATATCGCCAACTTTAAGGTCTTCAGGGGCAATGATATAAGCTCTATCTTTGTCCTCATATTCTATAAGGGCAATATGAGCCGAACGGTTTGGGTCATACTCAAGGGTAAGAACCGTTGCAGGGTCATCAAATCTATTACGTTTGAAATCTATTACACGGTACTTTCTGCGGTTTCCACCGCCTCTGTGGCGAACTGTAATTCTGCCATAGTTATTACGCCCTGCGCTTTTCTTAAGCGGTCTGAGAAGACTTTTCTCAGGTGCTACTTTTGAAAGTCCCGAATAATCGGTAACCGACATATTTCGTCTTGCGTTTGAGGTCGGTTTGTAAGCTTTTACAGACATTTTATTCACACTCCTGTCCAGCAGCTTTGCGAAGGATGTCAAAACCTCCATACTATGCCGCCGTAGTTATAAGGCATTTTTGGTTTCAACGATTACATCATACCGTCAAAAAATTCGATTGTTTTAGAGTCCTCTGTAAGAGTTACAATGGCCTTTTTTGAAGAAGGCAAAGAACCTGTATAACCCCTGTATCTCTTTGTCTTTCCTTTTAGGTTCATTGTGTTAACCTTAGATACCTTTACATTGAAAAGCTTTTCAACAGCTTTTGCAATTTCTACTTTGTTGGCGTCCTTTGCCACCTTAAAGGTGTACTTTTTGACTGCCGCACCCGCCATTGACTCTTCTGTAATAACAGGCTTTAATATAATGTCTTGTGCAAGTTTAGTCATTACGCATAAACCTCCTCAAGTTTTAAAACGGCGTCTTTCGTTATAATCATGGTATCGCAATTTAATATGTCATATACGCTAATTGCATTAACAAGTGATGTTTTTGCACCCTTTATATTTCTAACACTCTTAAATACATTCTCATCTTTATTAGCAAGTACAAGAAGAACTTTTTTCTTAGTGTTTAGTGCATCAAAAACTTTAACCATCTCTTTCGTCTTGATATTATCAAGAGAAACATTATCTACTATTATTAACTCCTCATTTGCAACCTTTGAGGAAAGGGCAGATTTTATAGCAAGTTTTCTAACTTTCTTGTTTATCGCAAAACCGTATGCACGTGGCTTAGGTCCAAATGCTACACCGCCATGATACCACTGAGGTGAACGAATAGAGCCATGTCTTGCTCTGCCTGTGCCTTTTTGCCTCCAAGGTTTTCTGCCGCCGCCTCTAACTTCTGCACGGGTAAGTGTTGAGTGCGTGCCTTGGCGCTGATTGGCTAAATAATTAACGACCATAAGGTGCATAGCCGATGGGTTTGGCTCAATTCCAAAAACAGCTTCATTAAGGTCCATTTCGGAAACCTTTTTGCCGGTCATATCAAGTACTGATATATTTTTCATCTGTCATGCTCCTTCCTAAACATTTTTAACAGCGTTGGATATAATTACTATGCCGCCCCTAGGGCCTGGTATAGAACCTTTAACAGCTACTAAATTATTTTCACCGTCTACCTTTACAACGCTTAAATTTTGAACGGTAACACGCTCGCTACCAAGATGACCCGCCATTTTCTTGCCCTTAAACACTCTGCCGGGGCTGCTGGCTGCACCCTGCGAGCCGCCTTTTCTTGCAACAGGGCCTGTACCGTGGGTCTTTTTCATAATTGAAAACTTCCATCTTTTAATTACGCCTGCAGTACCTTTACCCTTACTCGTTCCCGTAACGTCTACTATATCTCCTGCTTCAAAAACGTCTGCCTTTAGAATATCGCCTATGTTAATACTGTCAATATCTTCAAGCTTAAACTCTTTGAGATATTTTTTAAGAGCTATGTCACCAGCTTTTGCAAAGTGACCTTTAACGGGCTTTGTTACCCTTGAGGGTTTTGTATCTCCATATCCTAATTGAACAGCACTATAACCATCAATTTCTGGAGTTTTCTTTTGCACCACTGTGCAAGGGCCAGCCTCTATAACGGTAACGGGTACCATTTGACCCTTTTCATCAAAAACTTGGGTCATTCCAACTTTTTTACCGATAAGACCTTTTTTCATTTATATTCCTCCTGTTAGATTATTGGTTGACAAAATGCCAACATTACCTATGGACTCGGATTTTGGATTTCAGATTTCAGATTTCAGACCTATTAACCCGAAACTCATTCCATTTGCGTACATACTCACCTAAAAATTAAAGCTTAATTTCAAAGTCAACACCAGCGGGTAACTCAAGCCCTGTAAGAGCCTCTACAGTTTTGTTAGAGGGTCTTAGAATATCGATAAGCCTTTTGTGCGTATGCTGCTCAAACTGCTCACGGGCATCCTTATACTTGTGAACAGCACGAAGAACAGTGATAACCTCTTTCTCTGTCGGTAGCGGGATTGGACCTGCAACCTGTGCGCCTGTACGCTTTGCTGTTTCCACAATCTTCTCCGCCGCTTTGTCTACAAGACTATGGTCATAACCCTTTAGCCTAATTCTAATCTTTTCCTTAATTGCCACTTAGAACGCCTCCTAAAATTATTGGCGACCAGCGTAAATTTATAACACTTAGCCGGGCATATCGCCCTTTGCATTATTAAAACCGGAATAAAATTCCGGGATGTTTTACGCTCGGCCCAAACCTTACCGCAAATATAACGGCAAAGGAAAGAGCGTATTTGTTCGCCCGGTTTAAAATCGGACATACTCCGCCGAAATTCCCTCCCTAACCTTTAAGGCTGGTAGCCACCTTCGGCATCATCGCATATCTGTGCATAAAAAACGCTAACGCTTTTCGTGCGCCTAAGCATATTAACACACCAAAAGCAATAATGCAAGCCTTTTTTTAATTTTTAAATTTTTTCTTCTTGAAAACATTTTTTTCTTCTTGAAAACAATTATATATACTGTTATAATTGTTTTATAAACATTTCCCTTGCAAAATGAAAGGACATATTAATATGAAAAAATCAGCTTTGTTTTTAATTTCTTGTATACTTATTATAATAGCACTTATTTTCTCTGGCTGCAACATTTCATTTGTATCTAATAAGGATAATACAAATACAAACAAGACTACAAACCCTGCAAAATCTCAAACTGGTACAACAGATGGTGTGGTTATGCCGCCTGCCGCTACTGGGGACTCTATATTTGAGCAAGAAACAAATAAATCTACAGGAATAAATAAAGACCGTGTAAACGGCGCTGAGAACAACACCGCAAAAGATGAAGAGAACATCTTAAATTCTGATAAATACATTGTAAAAGGCAGAATTGATGCAGATAATATCATTACACCTTACAATATTGCCCGTGACGGTAAAAATATGGCACTTTTTACTGAAGTAAACGGCTCTCAGCTGGGGCTAATAACAAAAGAGTCTACAATGTTTATTATTAATCCATCAAAAAAGAAATATAGTGATGTTCCAGCGGCTTTACAAAGCTACTTAAAAACTGAATTTGAAAAAGCTTCGAAAAATGACAGCAGAACACTCGTCTCTGAAGGCGATGAAAAAGAAAACGGCGTATTACTGCATTACAAAAAATACAGTGACAACTCTATAGACTATACATATAAAGGCGTTCTTGTAAAGCAAATAAGCTATGAAAACGGCAAAAAGGTAATTCTATATGTTGATAGTGTTACAGACAATGTTTCTGCCTCTAATTTCACTCCTCCCTCTAATTGTAGAAAAGTTGCAATAAATGACTTTATGGCGGACTTTAGCAAATGAACAGCACAGTACTAATTACGGGTGCCTCAAGAGGAATAGGGCGGCAAATCGCCTTAACGCTTGCCGAAAACGGCTATAACATTGCTATAAACTATCATAAAAGTAAGCAAGAGGCAAACAGCCTTAAAAACGAGCTTATATCAATAGGGGTTGATGCCGCTTGTTTTCAGGCTGATGTTTCGCGCTTTGATGAAGTAGCCGCTATGCACAGTAGTGTTAAAAACCGTTTTGGTACAGTATTAGCTCTCGTTAATAATGCTGGCATTTCTCAGTCTGCACTTTTTACAGATATTACAGACGAAATGTGGGACAAGATGCTTGGCATAAACCTAAAAGGTGTTTTCAACTGCATGAAAGCATTTTTGCCTGATATGATAAACGAGAAAAAGGGCAAAATAATAAATATATCTTCCATATGGGGGCAAACAGGCGCCGCCATGGAGGTTCACTACAGTGCGGCAAAGGCAGGAGTAATAGGGCTTACAAAGGCGCTTGCAAAAGAAACTGCACCATCGGGCATAACGGTAAACTGCATATGCCCTGGTGCCATTGATACAGACATGCTAAGCTGTTTAAACAAATATGAGTATGCAAATCTTTGCAATGAAATACCAATGGGCAAAATAGGAACTGCAAAAGATGTAGCAGATGCCGCACTTTACCTTTTATCAAGTAGTGCAGACTATATAACGGGGCAAATTTTGGCTATAAACGGCGGATTGTTAATTTGATATTGACAAACGCTATCCTTTTGGTATATTATCATTAAGGCAAAAGCAAAACTATGCCGGTGTGGCGGAACAGGCAGACGCAAGGGACTTAAAATCCCTCGCTGGCAACAGCGTACCGGTTCAAGTCCGGTCACCGGCACCAAAAAAGTAACACTGAACCCAATTTTAATATAGGGTTCAGTGTTTTTTTGTTTTTCATTTGCAATTTCTTTTTAACATTCCATTATTTTGTGCCACTCATAATCGCTGCTTTATTATGCTTTTCAACAAAATCAAGAGATTCTTTAAACCAAACCTCTGCCTGTGTTTCAAGTGACAGTGCTGTGCCGTGCTGCTCACCTGGGAATATGTGCAGTTGGTTTGGTATCTTATGCCTATCAAGTGCCGCTTTCATAAGGCGGCAGTTGTCGTCTACCTTTACAAGAGGGTCATCTTTTAATGACCATTGGTATGTTGGAACAAAGTTTTCGTCAACTAAGTTTTGGGCAGAAATCTTTGCTGCAAGAGATTTATCATACTTGGAGCCGAGTAAAAATATGCCCGCAGAAACACCAAAAACCTTAAAC
>DASRNG010000029.1:0-7489 GCA_035647555.1 Oscillospiraceae bacterium
ATAAAGGTACTGCCCCAAACCGGCATAGTCATAATACACTTCATTAAACGTTTTTTCGCACTCTACCCCATTATCATCATGAAACATATATTGCCTTTTATCTTTGCCATTTTTCGAGCCATAAAGCACAACTTCTTTAACGGTTTTTAAATCTGGAATATTGTCCATACTATACTTTTTGTTTTTCTTCATGCTTTCCCCCCTGATAAATTCCGCTATTTTATATTATCTGATTGTTTTGCTATTGTCAATAACTAATAATAATGTTTATAGTTTTAACTACAATTAATTTTGCACCCTATTGATTTAGGAGGCAAAATTATATTTATTTGCATTTAGTCATCATTATACTTAATAGTATATACTTTGACTTTTATTCTTCTGAGGATTCTGCTGTTTCTTCGCCAAGGTCACTATCGAGCAATGTGTCCTCATCTTCTTCAGTTTCTTCTGTGATTATAGGTGCATCAATAACAGATACTAACAGTGTATCAAGAGGTGTTATTATTTCAAAGTTGCTGTCCTTTGCTATTTCAAGGTCTTCAACTCTTATGCTATCGCCAATCTTAAATCCTTCAAGGTCAAGCTCTACCCTTTCAATAAGGTGGGCAGGAAGCGCTTTATAAGCAACCTCAAACTGGGGCTGCTGAATCATGCCAGAAACCTTTTCTCTATTTACAAGTACAATCCTTGCAATACTTTCAACGGCCTCGTCTGCAATGAGAGCCTGAAAACTTAGATGTTCTAACTCGAAAGTGGCTGGTCTATATGTTGCCTCACGAAGTAGTGCCATATGTTTTTTACCTGAAAGTGAAATCTCAAGCGTACTACCCTCAGAATTGGTTTTAAAAAACTTGGTAACTTCTTTTTGTGGAATTTGTATGGATAAAGATTCTTCAAGATTTTTACCGTATAATACCGCTGGTATAATACCTTGTCTTCTTAGCTGTTTTGGTTTTAGTTTTTCATCTCTACTTTGTGCGTTCAAAATAAACATTATGTTTCTCCTTTTCTATACATCCGATTAGCTGATTTTTAGGATGCGCCTTTTCTTCTATATTTAATAAAAGTCATAACTATAGCGTGCATTATAACATAAAAAAACTAAATATGCAAACACTAAAAACAACTTTACTTTTACACATGAATTTAACGTTTTTTGCCGTTTTATTTAGTACAGAAACCATATTTTACAAAACACTTTTAATATCTGCACCCTCAAGATTTAAAAGCACCTTTTTTCTTTCAAGCCCACCAGCATAGCCCGTAAGGCTGCCGCTTGTCCCTACTACTCTGTGGCACGGTATTATAACAGATATTGGGTTGTGCCCTACTGCCGTTCCCACTGCCTGAGAATAGCCTTTTGAGCCGCCTAGTTTTATAGCTATCTTTCCGTATGTTGTAAGGCTGCCGTAAGGTACTAAAAGCAGCTCTTGCCAAACGGCTTTTTGAAAATCTGTGCCTTTAGGCTCTACTTTTAAAGGAAAATGGGTTTTACTGCCTTTGAAATACTCTTTAAGCCATGTATCAAGCTCTTTGAAAACCTTGTTTTCGGGCTCCTTTTTCCATAAACCTGTTATTTCTGGATAATACTTTTGCCCAATAAACCAAAACCCTGTAAGCGCACCGTCTTTTGCTGTAGCTGTAACTTCACCTAGTGGTGAGGTTAAGTTTGTATAAATCATATGAAAAACCTTTCTGTTTATTATTCAACTTTTTTAGTATGATTTTATGATATATTTTTTACCTAGAAAGTCATAAAAATTCCCGAAAAATATTAAATCGACAAATTAAGCCTCATTTGCTTGCAAAACAAGATTATACAAGTTATTATGTTATTATATAGTATAAATTAACCATAAACAAGGACTGAATAAAAAGATATATGAAAGAAGTTAAAAACAACGCCGAAAATCAACTTGGCACAATGCCTGTTGGAGAGCTGCTTTATAAATTTGCAATTCCAAGCATTATAGCCATGCTCGTGGGGGCGCTTTATAATATAGTAGACCAATTTTTTATAGGTCAAAAAATAGGGGAGCTTGGAAATGCAGCTACAAACGTTGCCTTTCCGCTTTCTACATCGTGCATAGCAATAGCACTGCTGTTTGGCATAGGCGGCGCTTCAGCTTATAACCTTGCTATGGGTAAGGGAGAGCATAAAAAGGCGGCATATTTTATTGGCAACTCCTTAACAATGCTTTTCGTTTTAGGGCTGCTGCTCACAATTGTTACGCAAAGTTTTCTTACACCTTTATTAAGGTTTTTTAGCTCGCCCGAAAATGTTATGGGTTATGCTAAAACATACACAAGCATTACCTCGCTTGGCTTTCCGTTTTTAATTCTTGCAAACGGAGGCGGTCACCTTATAAGGGCAGACGGTAACCCAAAATTCGCTATGATATGCAACCTTTCAGGTGCTATAATCAATACAATTCTTGACCCTATTTTTATATTTTGGCTTGATATGGACATGGCAGGAGCAGCCCTTGCTACTGTAATAGGTCAATTGTTTTCCTTTTTGCTTGCCATTAGTTATTTTAGGCGTCCTCAAACAGTAAGCATTAAAAAGCATCACCTTATACCTAAATGGAGTTATACGGGCAGGATTCTGTCACTTGGGGCGGCACCAGCTTTTAATCAAATTGCTATGATGATTGTGCAAATTACCATGAACAAATCGCTAACGCATTATGGTGCATTGTCTGCATACGGCGAATCAGTGCCGCTTGCAAGCGCCGGCATTATAAATAAGGTTGCTATGTTGTTTTTCTCTGTTGTAATAGGCATTTCGCAAGGTATGCAGCCAATAGTTAGCTTTAATTATGGTGCAAAAAAGATTGACAGAGTGAAAAAGGTGTACTCTTTGGCGATTCGCTTCGGGTTTATTATTTCGCTTGCCGCATTTTTAATGTTTCAGCTAATCCCAAAACCCATTATATCTATTTTTGGCAGCGGTACGGATAAATATTTTGACTTTGCTGTTTTATATTTTAGAATATATATGTTCTTCACATTTATAAACTTTATACAGCCTATATCCTCTAATCTTTTCACCTCAATAGGCAAACCCAAAAAAGGCATATTTTTATCGCTTACACGTCAAATTATATTCCTTTTACCCTTTATATTAGTGCTTCCGCTATTTATGGGGATAGACGGAATTATGTATGCAGGCCCTGCCGCAGACCTTATTGCCGCTATAGTCTCTGCCACATTTGTTGTATTAGAGTTTCGCAGTATGGGCAAAATAGAAAAAGAGCAGCTCGAAATAAAAGGCAAGTTAAATACACGAATTTCAGATACAAGCTGAATAATCCAATTTTAACATCACATATCTCTTGTAAATACTTAATGAAAAGAGGCTTAAATATGCTTTATAAAAAGACAGTGAGCAGTTTCTTAAGGCTTGCTTTTGCCGCACTCATAATTCTTTCTGTTTTACTTATGCCTTGCTGTATTCGTGAGGATAATACCACAGATAAGCCTATTATAGCAGTTACAATTGTGCCAGAGCATACCTTTGTAAAAGAGGTTTGCGGTGACCTTGTGGAGATAATTACTTTAATCGCTCCAGGGTACAGCCCTGAAAGCTATGAACCAGCCCCAAATGAAATAGAAAGGTTTTCTAAAGCTGACTTGTACTTTACTATTGGGCTTGCCGCTGAAGAGATAAGCATTATTCCGAATATCACAGAGGATATTAAGGTTATCGCTTTGCAAAATGAGGTATCTTCCGTTTATGCTGACAGAATGTTTACTGAAAACAGCAGGGACCCGCATATATGGCTATCTCCAAAAAGGGTAAAGATAATGATAAAGGCTATCGCCCGTGAAGTTTCTGCTCTTGACCCTTCTAATGCTGATATATACAATAAAAATGCTGATGAATATATAAAACAACTAAACAGTCTTGATGAATATATTAAAAATATTATAGGACAAATGGAAAATAAAAGCTTTATCGCCTTTCACCCCGCTTTTGGCTATCTGGCAGAGGATTATGGGATGACTATGTACGCACTTCAAAAAGAGGGCAAAGAGGCGGCTCCTCGTCATTTGCAGGAAATGGTTGACCTTGCAAAAAAAGAAGGAATTAAGGCAATATTTTATCAAGAGGAGATTGACAGCAGGCAGGCAAAAGCGTTTGCAGATGAAATAGGCGGAAGAACCGTTAAACTTGCTCCATTATCAGCAGATTATATTGATAATTTAATGCTAATGGCAGACACCTTGGCAAAGGAGTTAAAATGAGTAGTAATGCAAAACCTAATTATGCTATTGATGCTAAAAATTTAACTGTTTACTATGGCAAAATACCCGCCATCTCAAACGTTGACCTTAAAGTTGAAGACGGAGAGTTCCTTGGTATTATAGGCCCTAACGGCGGCGGCAAATCAACGCTTTTAAAAGCTATTTTAGGGCTTGTGCCCATATCTTCAGGCAGTGTAAATATATATAGAAAGCCAGTTTCTAAAAACAGAAACCTCATAAGCTATGTGCCGCAGTTTGCGGCTATGGACAAGCGTTTTCCCATTACTCTAAAAGAGGTAGTTCTTACAGGATTTCTTAAAAAAGGGCTTTCACCATTTTATAAATATAATAGCGCACAAAAAGAAATAGCTAATGAGCTTATAGAAAAGGTAGGGTTATCTGCCCTGTCAAACCGCCGCATATCTGAGCTATCGGGCGGTGAGTTTCAAAAGATGATTATAGCAAGGGCGCTTGCCACAGAGCCTAAAGTTTTGCTTTTAGACGAGCCAACAGCAAGTGTTGACCCCTCCTCAAGAGAGCAAATTTATACACTGCTTGAAAACCTTAATAAAGACGTTACCATAGTATTAGTAACGCATGATACGCTTGCTATATCCTCGCATGTTAGAACTTTGGCATGCCTGAACAAAAAACTTGTATACCACGCAGAACCAGAGCTTACAGAAGATGTTATAGACGGGCTTTATGGCTGCCCTGTTGACCTTATTGCACACGGTGTACCTCACAGGGTTTTAAAAGAGCATGGGAAAGGGGCGCCCAATGATTAAAGCATTTTTTGAATATCAGTTTTTACAAAACGCTTTAATTGCAAGTCTTCTTGCAAGCGTTGTTTGCGGTGTTATAGGCGTTATTATTATTGAGAAAAAACTCGTTATGCTAAGCGGTGCCATTGCCCATACCTCTTACGGCGGTGTAGGACTTGGGTATCTTTTAGGTTTTGAGCCGATAATAGGCGCATTTGCCTTTGCTATTTGTGCTGCTTTTGGTATTGGGTTTGTAAAAAGAAAGGGCGACTCTCGCTCTGATACAATAATTAGTATTTTATGGTCACTTGGCATGGCGCTTGGCGTGCTTTTTATTGCCATTACACCAGGGTACCCGCCAGACTTAAACTCTTACCTTTTCGGCAACATTCTTTCAGTTACAAAGTTTGATTTATATGTAATATCGGCATGCGCATTCATTATAGTAATAATAATCTCTGTTTTCTTTAATGACTGGAAGACATATCTTTTCGATGAGGAGTTCGCCGCTATAATTGGCATAAAAACAGCCTTTTTAGAATATCTCTTGTTAGTGCTAATAGCTGTAACAGTTGTTGTTTTAATACGTGTTGTTGGAATTATTCTTGTTATCGCACTTTTGACTGCCCCGTCTGGCACTGTTAGTTTTTTTATATTTGATTTGAAAAAAAGAATGTTCTACTCCGTTTTATTAAGCGGCATAATATGCACTATGGGTCTATTTATATCTTACTATTTTAATATTGCCTCGGCATCTGTTATTGTTATTATCTCTGTAATCTTTTATCTGCTTGCATATGCTATAAATTCCATAAAAAACAGCCGCAAAGCTTTGTGGTAAAATAAAGCTCTAATTATAAAATCATTGTTATGGAGGCTCTTTTCAAAGAAAACTAAAAGTAGCCATTATGGGCGGGACTACTTGAATACCGTTTTGCAAAAAAATAATTTACACGGCTAAGTTGTTAAATAGAAAACTGCCCCTGCTGAATTTTGTACAGTAGGGGCAGTTTATTTCGTTTGTTACTTTACTTTGTGATGCTCTATTATTTCATGGTCTTGGTTTGTAAACCAAAGGTCAATACTGTCATCCTTTAGTAAAACGGCAGTGGCAATAAAGTCTTCTGAATCCTCGCCAGAACCACCAGGGGGCTTCGAGCCCATTACAACTGTAAAGTTATGCGCATAGCTTGAATCGCCATAACTGCCATCAGGGTTATCGGGGTTATACTCGCTATCCACTGCGGGCAGCATATATGAAAGTCTGTGAGAATGACCGCTAAGGTGCAGGTCTGGCTTTATCTCGTTTGCATAATTCGTCCATTCTTTATGAAACTTTTCGTGCCAATTGTTTTTGTTATTAACTCTAATGTGAGATATGAGCAGCTTATATTTTACACCGCTGGCCTCATACTCCGTATCCTTATTTTCTATAACATTTTTAATAAACTTTGTTTGTTTATTACGGTATTCTTCAAAACGGGCTAACCCATAATATTCTTTATGAGAGTCTGCCTTATCCTCTGCAAAGTCAAGCACCATAAGGTATAGGCTGCCAAGCCTTGTTGTAAAATAAAACTCGTCTTCGCCCTTGAAGCCAACGTATTTATGAACCTGCTCTGCATACGCTCCTCTCGTTTCGTGGTTACCTCTTGTATACAAAACGGGTCTACCGCCTTTTGTAACCTCTGCCGCTAAATTGATAAGATTTACAAGGTCGTCTTCGGTCATAAGGTCATTTGCTATGTCTCCGTTTAGAATTAGCAAATCGAGTTTATCTCCCCAATAAGCCGCCGTATCTGCCGCAGGGAAAAGGCTGCTATGATTGTCTGATAAATTATAAATATGTATGCCGTCACTCTCGTCAATTGGGCGGAATATATACGTTTTCTCAAGCAGCGTGCCAAGCTCTACTACATAAGGCTCTCTTTCAACCTTTTGCGCATGCACTGTATATGACTTCTCTGTATCAAGCTGTGCCATTGGCACCGATACCTTGTGAACTTTTTCAAGAGTTTTCATAGTGCCGCCGCTACTGTCCTCATAAACATTTTCTCCAACGCTTACCCAGCCTATTGAAGGCTCAGTTGTGTGCCATACTATTTGATACTCGTCTCCCACCACGAAAACCACAGGGTCTACAGTAAGACTTATTTCTTTTGTGCCTGCCTGAAAAAATGGGAAAACCGCATATACCAAGGCTATATAACTGCAACTGCCTTGATTGCAATATTATTATTAATTTTTGATTTAGGGTACCAAAAAAGCAGTACAATGCCAGCTAAAATTACAAGTGTTACTCTAAAGTATATTGCCTGAATTTTATTAAAGCCTGCATTGTTCAAAAACATATATCCTATGAACAGCGCCTCAAGTGCCGCAATCCAAAAAAGTGCATTTTGCGAAATGTGTTTTGTAAACGCCTTGTTTCTAAATATAATTTTAACTGCTTGTGCAATAAAAACAAGCAC
>DASRNG010000030.1:0-3899 GCA_035647555.1 Oscillospiraceae bacterium
AAATAACGTATTTTGACTCTCCGTTGGTTTGCTGTGAAAGTGTAGGACTCACACTTGAACAAAGAGCGGTAAAAAGACTTATGGACTTATTAATATCATCTTTTGCTATATTGGTGTTTTCGCCATTTTTAATTGCTGTTAGTATTGCTATTAAACTGTATGACGGTGGGCCTGTATTTTTTAGACAAAAGCGCATTACACTTAATGGCAAGGAATTTGAAATTTTCAAGTTTCGCAGTATGATAGTAAACGCAGAGCCTGACGGAAAGCCAAAGCCGGCAGTAGATAACGATAAGCGTATAACACCTATAGGCAAGTTTATGCGCCCTTGGCGGATTGATGAGCTGCCGCAGCTTTTCAATATATTTATGGGTGATATGTCAATAGTAGGGCCACGGTGTGAGAGGGTAGAGCATGTTAAAGAGTACTGCAAGCAAATGCCAGAGTTTGCATACCGTCATAAAGTTAAAACAGGTTTAACGGGGTATGCACAGGTATATGGTAAGTACAATACAACAGCTTATAATAAGCTAAAGCTTGATTTAATATACATTCAAAACTATTCTGTTATGCTTGATATAAAATTAATGGTGCTAACAATAAAGGTTTTATTTAGAAAAGACAGTACAGAGGGTTTTGACAAGACAAAGGAGTTATAATCTTGGTAATTTGCGAGATAATGGCAGGCGGTACTGGGCTTAGAATGGGCAGTGCTGACCCTAAGCAGTTTATTAGTATTAATAACAAACCAATAATAATAAGAACTCTTGAAGCTTTTATTAACAGCGGCGAGATTGATGCCTTTATTATCTGTGCCCCAAAAGAGCATATGAATAAAACGAATACAATAATAAAAGAATATTTTTGTGATATGGATAATATTTATATAGTTTCAGGCGGCAAAGATAGAAATCACTCTGTTTATAATGGTTGTAGATTTGCAAAATCAGTGCTTTCTGCCCGTGATGGAGATATAATTATAACGCATGATGCAGTTCGCCCATTTATTAACGATAGAATAATAAAAGAGAATATTAATAAAGCAAAAGAGTATGGTGCAGCAACAACAGCAATGCCCTGTGTTGATACTATTATGATAAGTAGGGACAGTAGCTTTGCTGATGGCACATTAAACAGAGAATCATTAGTGAGAATACAAACTCCCCAAACATTTTCTTTTTCTCTGCTTTTTGAAACATTTTGCCTATTGAGTGCAAAAGAGATTGAAAGGCACACAGATACCGCAGGTCTTGTAATGTCACGCGGTGTAAAAGTTGCTCTTGTTAGCGGGGAGGACTATAATATAAAAATCACCACACCGTTTGACATTGCGCTTGCAAAAAATATATGCGATAGTTTTTACCCTGTATAGTCCTCAATAAGCCTTAAAAGTTCTGCCTTATTACCTGCGGGGATTCCGTCTTTTAGAAGCTCTCTATCTATTTGGGGCAGCGTGTCTACAAAAATACTAAATACCTCCAAAGGGTTTTCAGAATTTGTTTCAAACACAGCTATTTTCCCGTTGTATTCCTTAAGCACATATGCATATAGAGTATTTGTGCTTTGTGCAAAAGAGGAATAACTTTCGGTTGTTGTAAGCTTTATATCTCCATCTTTTTGTGAACGTTTTGATAGTGTAATACCAATCGGAATAATAAAGGCTAATAAAATAAGTGCAAGAGTTTTTGTTTTCATTGCTTTTCTCCTATATCTTTTATACTATTTTTGTCCATTTTGTATTAAATATAACAAATAAATTACAAATTTATTAAAAGCTTACATTTTTACTAACGTATATGATATAATTATTCAGTCGTGGAGGTGTCGGCATTTGAAAAAAGGTACAAATAAAAAAGTTATAAGAAATAAAATTGCAGACCGCAAACAAGGCCCTAAATTTAGGAAGCTTGTTTTAGCGGCAATGATTTTTATAGCTGTAGGTGTTATAACGTTTACAGCAGTTGCAACTTATGTGCTTGCCGATATAGTCAAAACTGTAAACGGTGACCTTATAGTAGACCTTGATGATTATATTGCAAACCAAGACAGAACGAGTTTTATTTATGGGTATGATAAAAACGGAAAGCTAATTGAACTATTTAAGCTTCATGGAGTTGAAAACAGAGTTTGGGTAAGCATTGACGAAATGCCAGAAGACTTACTTAATGCCTTTATAGCTCTTGAAGATAAGCGATTCAATAACCATAAAGGTGTTGACTGGTTTAGGACAACAAGCGTTGTTTTTTACCATGGTCTTATAAAAAATCACTCTTTTGAGCAAGGCGGCTCTACAATAACACAGCAGCTAATTAAAAACCTCACAGGGGAAGACGGTCGAATTTTCAGCCGAAAATACAACGAAATTCTTTCTGCCCTAAACCTTGAAAAGAGTTACAATAAAAAAACAATTATTGAGGCATATCTTAATACTCTTTATCTCAATCAAGGTTGCTATGGAGTTAAAACAGCTTCTCAGCAGTATTTTGGGAAAGATGTATCTGAGTTAAATATATCAGAATGTGCATCTCTTGCAGCAATTACGCAGGCGCCCTATACATATGACCCTATTTTGCACCCTGAGAAAAATAGAGAAAGGCAGCTTTTATGCCTTAAAAATATGTTTGAGCAGGGCTATATAGAAAATAAAAAGGATTATGAAGCAGCAATTGACTATAAAATGGTGTTTACAAACAGCAAAGGTTATGTTCCACCTAAAAGCTCTAATAAAAAGGATGAACCAATCGTTGAGAAAACCTCTGAAATATCTGATTATTACATTGATTTTGTAATAGAGTCAGTAATAACTGACCTTGCACTAAAACAAAATATAACAAGAGGTGACGCCGAGCGTAAGGTGCTTTATGGCGGGCTTAAAATATATTCAGCAGTAAACATTGAGGTTCAAAAAATCGTTAACGATGTGTACTCTAATAGAAAATCATTTGCAAACGATAAGACTCAGTCTGCAATAACTATTATGGATTATAGCGGTAGAGTAGTAGCCATAGCAGGTGGTGCTGGCAAAAAAACAATGATAAGAGGACTCAACCGTGCGGCAGATTCCCCAAGGCAGCCGGGTTCTGCAATAAAGCCTTTATCTGTATATGCCCCTGGTATTGAGGAGGGTAGAATTAATTATTCTTCCTTAATCCAAAACTACGGCATTCTCTTAAACACAGGCAAAAGATGGCCTGTAAACTACGGTGGCTCTCTAGGCGACCCTAAACAATATGTAACTGTTCAGTATGCCGTAGCGCAGTCTCATAACACAGTTGCGGTACAAGTTTGTAGAAAAGTTTCTATACAGACCTGTTTTGACTACTTAAAAGATAAATTTCATTTTACAACACTTGTTGAAAAAGGCTCACAAACGGATATAAACCTTTCTTCATTGGCTGTTGGTGGTATGACGAGAGGCGTTACGACGCTTGAAATGGCAGCGGCTTTTGCCACATTTGGAAATGGCGGAATGTATTATAAACCGTATTGCTACACAAAGGTTACTAATAGTGACGGCAGCCAAGTGCTTTTAGAGCATAAAGAAACTAAAGAAAGAGCGATAAGCGAGGGTACCTCAGTTGTTATGCGCAAGCTTCTTGAAACAGTTGTTTCGGGCGGTACAGCCTCTGGTTATGGTGTTAGCAGATTTAGAACATTTGCTAAAACAGGTACAACAAGTGATAATTATGATAGATGGTTCGTTGGCGGGACTCCGCATTATGTTGCCGCTGTTTGGTATGGATATGATACAAATAAAGAGATTAGAGCCAGCGGAAACCCTGCAGGCAGAATCTTTTCTAAAGTTATGAATGATGCTCATAAAGATTTAAAAACAAAATCATTTAAAGATTCATCAGAAGTTGTGTCAAGGCAGTATTGCACAAAGACGGGTCTGCTTG
>DASRNG010000031.1:0-2061 GCA_035647555.1 Oscillospiraceae bacterium
AGTATCCTCAAGGTAGCTTTGTTCACCTTTTTCAAGAGCAGCATGACCTAACTTCGATAAGTCGTATATATCGTCAAACCTGAAATACTTCGTCACCTTAACGCCTTCAGTGTTCTTGAAAACCTCAATTGAGTCCTCAAAGTCCTTTGCATAAAATAAAACCTCTGAATCACTTCTTGCTAAAACATCCGCAAGGTCCTCATCGGGTAATTTAGCATCAAGAGGCACTGTGACATTTGTACCTGTTATTAAAGCAAAATAGCAAACAATCCAATCATATGTATTTTCACCTAAAATAGCAACATGCTTGTTTATAACACCATTGGAATAAAGGTACTGCCCCAAACCGGCATAGTCATAATACACATCATTAAACGATTTTTCGCACTCTACCCCATTATCGTCATGAAACATATATTGCCTTTTGTCTTTGCCATTTTTCGAGCCATAAAGCACAACTTCTTTAACCGTTTTTAGGTCCGGTATGTTCTCCATGCTATACTTTTTTTTCTTTCTCATAATTTTCCCCCCTGTTATTAAATTCCACCATTTTATATTATCTGATTGTTTTATACTTGTCAATAACTAACAATGATATTTAAAAATTTAATTTCATAAGTTTTGCCCCCAACTTTAGGGGGCAAGGCTGCATTTTTTACATTTAATTATTACGGTTTTATTCAGTCCATATTGTGTTTCTACTCCTCTGTGTCTTCGCTTAGCTCACTTTCTGCTACTGCCGCTTCTTCATCGACATCATCTTCCTCAAGATCCTCTTCGATTGCGCGACTGTCAACAACAGACACTATAAGTGTGTCAAGAGGTGTAACTATTTCAAAGTTGCTGTCCTTTGCTATTTCAAGGTCTCCAACCCTTATACTGTCACCAATATCAAAACCATCAAGGTCAAGCTCTATCCTTTCGATAAGGTGGGCAGGTAATGCGCGGTAAGCTACCTCAAACTGAGGTTGCTGAACCATGCCTGATACCTTTTCCCTGTTCAGTAGTATGATTCTTGCAACACTTTCAACAACTTCGTCTGCAATAAGTGCCTGAAAGCTTAAATGCTCTAACTCGTAAGTAGCCGGTTTATATGTTGCCTCGCGTAGTAGTGCCATATACTTTTTGCCTAAAAGCGAGAGTTCAAGCGTACTGCCTTTAGAATTCGTCTTAAAAAAACGGGTGACTTCCTTTTGCGGAATTTGTATAGATAAAGACTCCTCAAGATTTTTGCCGTATAACACCGCCGGTATAATCCCTTTTCTTCTGAGCTGTTTTGGCTTTAACTTTTCGTCTCTGCTTTGTGCATTCAAAATAAACATACTGTTTCTCCTTTTCTAACATCCGATTAAGCTGATTTTATGATGAGCCTTTTCTTATACATTTAATAGAAAGGCACAACTATAGTTCAAATAATACCATAAAAAAACGAAATATGCAAACACTCTAAACAACATAAATTTTATACTTAATTTAATTATGTTTAATTTTTTATTAAAGTGTGAAAACTGCATCTAAAGGATGCTTTTAACATCTGTGCCTTCAAGTTTTAGCAAAGCCTTTTTCCTTTCAAGTCCACCCGCATAGCCCGTAAGCTCTCCGTTAGTTCCTACTACTCTGTGGCACGGTATTATAACGGATATTGGGTTATGCCCCACAGCCGTTCCTACTGCTTGAGAATATCCTTTTGAGCCACCTATTTTAAGCGCGATTTTGCCATATGTCGTAACGCTGCCGTAAGGTATCAAAAAAAGCTCATGCCAAACAGCTTTTTGAAAAGCCGTGCCTTTTGGCTCTACTCTTAAAGGAAATGGCGTGTTTTCACCTTTAAAGTACTCCGTTAACCATTTATTAAGCTCTGTGAACACTTTGTTTTCAGGCTCTTTAATCCATAAATCTGTTATTTTCGGATAGTACTTTTGCCCAACGAACCAAAACCCCGTAAGCGCACCGTTCTCCGCTGTAACGGTAACTTTTCCGAGCGGAGAGGTCAAATTCGTATAAATCATATTATAATCCCTTTTTTTATAAAATAAAGGCTATTTCATATATTTATTTTCG